>NZ_NKUG01000205.1 GCF_014845095.1 Methylobacterium bullatum
CCCGGCCCGATGCCGGCCGCCTCGTCGCGGCCGGCATCGGGCCGGGCACCATCGTCGGCATCTGCCACGAGCGGATGCCCGACCTCGTCGTGGCCGTCCTGGCGACCCTGAAGGCGGGGGCGGCCTACCTGCCCCTCGACGCCGACTATCCGCGCGAGCGCCTCGCCTACATGCTCGACGATTCGGGCGCCGAGGTGCTGCTGACGAGCCGCCCCATCCAGGAGCGCCTCGCCTTCGCTCCGGCCACGGTGCTCTACACCGCGGAAGCGCAAGGCGAGGTCGCGCCGCCGCCCAGTCGCGCCGGCGGGCAGGATCTCGCCTACGTCATCTACACCTCGGGTTCCACCGGCCGGCCCAAGGGTGTGGCGATCACCCATCGCAGTCTGATGAATTTCTGCGCCGGCATGGATGCCCGCATCCCGCACGATCCCCCCGGCATCTGGCTCGCGGCGACGAGCCTGTCCTTCGACATCTCGGTGCTGGAGATCCTCTGGACCCTGGCGCGCGGCTTTACGGTGGTGCTGCACGGTCCGCGCTCCGAGCCGAGTCCCGGCCCCGGCTTCAGCCTGTTCTACTTCTCGAACGACGACGCGGCGGACCCGCAGGACAAGTACCGCCTGCTGCTGGAGGGCGCGCGTTTCGCCGACCGCAACGGCTTCGAGGCGGTGTGGACGCCGGAGCGGCATTTCCACGCCTTCGGCGGCCTCTACCCCAATGCGGCGCTGAGCGCCGCCGCCCTCGCCGCCTGCACCGAGCGCGTCAAGATCCGCGCCGGCAGCTGCGTCCTGCCGCTCCACCATCCCCTGCGCGTCGCCGAGGACTGGGCGATGATCGACAACCTGTCGAAGGGCCGGGCCGGGATCGCCTTCGCCTCGGGGTGGCAGCCGAACGACTTCGTCCTGGCCCCCGAGCGCTTCGCCGAGCGCAAGGAGAGAATGGCGGGGCAGATCGACGACATCCGCCGCCTCTGGCGCGGCGAGCGCCTGCCGTTCCCCAATCCCCTGGGCAAGGTCGTGGAGATCGGCACGATGCCCCGGCCGATCCAGCCCGAACTGCCGATGTGGCTCACGGCCGCCGGCAATCCCGACACCTTCGTCCAGGCCGGGCGGCTGGGATGCGGCGTCCTCACCCATCTCCTCGGCCAGACCCTCGAGGAACTGGCGGACAAGATCCGGCAATACCGCCAGGCCTGGCGGGAGGCCGGCCATGCCGGCGAGGGCCACGTGACCCTCATGCTCCACACCTTCGTGGGCGAGGACGAGGATGCGGTCCGCGAGACCGTCCGCGAGCCGATGAAGCGCTACCTCGGCAGCGCGATGGATCTGGTCAGGCAGGCCGCCTGGACCTTCCCGACCTTCGTCCAGCGCGCGGCCTCGGACGGCCGCACGCCGGCGGAGATCCTCGACGCCGAAGACCTGTCGCCCGCCGATCGCGACGCGCTGCTGGACCACGCCTTCGAGCGCTATCACCGCACCGGCGGCCTGTTCGGCACCCCGGAATCCTGCCTCGGCATGGTCGAAGCGGTGCGGCGCATCGGGACCGACGAGATCGCGTGCCTCGTCGATTTCGGGGTGCCCACCGATCTCGCCCTCGACCATCTCGAGCACCTGAAGCGCCTGATGGTTCTGGCCGGAACCCTCACCTCCACCGCGCCGGCCTCGGTGCCGGAGGACATCGTCCGGCACCGGGTCACCCACTTCCAGTGCACGCCCTCCATGGCCCGGATGCTGGTGGCCGATGCGGCGGGCCGGCGCGCCCTCGCGCAACTCGGCACCATGATGGTGGGCGGCGAGGCCCTGAGCGCGGACCTCGCAGGCCGGCTGCGCGACCTCCTGCCCGGCAGATTCCTCGGCATGTACGGGCCGACGGAGACGACGATCTGGTCGGCCGTGGTCGAGATCGACGGCGTGGAACGCGGCGTGACCCTCGGCGAGCCCATCGCCAACACCACGTTGCATGTGCTCGACGCGCACCGGCGACCGTGCCCGGCCCATTTGGCGGGCGAGCTCCATATCGGCGGGGAAGGCCTCGCCCGTGGCTATCTCGGACGCGACGCGCTGACGGCGGAGCGGTTCATTCCCAATCCGTTCGGTCCGGGGCGGCTCTACAGGACGGGCGACCTCGTCCGCCGGGACGCCTCGGGAGGGCTCGTCTTCCTCGGGCGGCTCGATCACCAGGTCAAGGTCCGGGGGCACCGGATCGAGCTCGGCGAGATCGAGGCCGCATTGGCGCGCCAGCCCGGCATCGCCGCCGCCGTCGTGGTGGCGCGGGAGGATACCGACGGCGACCAGCGTCTGGTGGCCTACGTCACCGCCAGGGACGGCGCGACCCTGCGGCCCGAGGCCCTGCGCGAGGCGGTGGCCTCGACCCTGCCCGCCTTCATGGTCCCGGCCGTGATCGTCGTTCTGCCTGCCCTCCCGATGACCCTGAACGGCAAGGTCGACCGCGGCGCGCTGCCGGCGCCGCATCGGTCACCGGAGACGCACTCGGCATCGCCCGAGGCGCCGATGAGTTCGCTGGAGGCCCTGATCGCCGGCATCTGGGGCGAAGCGCTCGGTCGCCGGGTGGTCGCCACCACGGAAAACTTCTTCGACCTCGGCGGTCACTCCCTCCTCGTGGTTCAGGTCCAGCGCCGACTCGGCGAGGAGCTCCGCCGGGACATCGCGATCACCGACCTGTTCCGCTTCCCCACGATCCGCACCCTCTCCCTGCATCTGGGAGGATTCGCCACCGGTCCCTCGGCGTCGGACCGGGGACACGACCGGGCCAAGGCGCGGCAGGCGCTCCGACGCCGCCAGGAGATGCCGGCGACGGTCGCCTGAGCCCTCGGTCACCACAGAATACGTGAGGTACGCCATGTTTTCGCCGACCCCCGACACAGCAGGTGATGCACCGGGCCGGATCGCCATCATCGGCATGGCGGGGCGTTTCCCGGATGCCGCCACGACCGGCGAGCTCTGGCATCTGCTGAAGTCGGGACGCGAGGCGACCCATTGGTTCAGCGACGAGGAACTGCTGGCCTCCGGCGTCTCCGCCACGCATCTGCGCGACCCGCGCTACGTCAAGGCCGGCATGGTCCTGCCCGATATGGAAGCGTTCGATGCGGGCTTCTTCGGCCTGAGCCCTCGGGAAGCGGCCATCCTCGACCCCCAGCACCGGCATTTCCTCGAATGCGCCTGGGAGGCGCTGGAGGATGCGGGCCATCGTCCCGAGGCGTTCGCGGGGGCCATCGGCGTCTTCGCGGGCTGCGGGATGCAGGCCTATTTCGCCAACAACCTGCTCACCAATGCCGAGCTCGTCGAACAGGTGGGGCTCTTCCTCCTGCGTCATACGGGCAACGACAAGGACTTCCTCGCCACCCGGGCCTCCTATCTCCTCGACCTGCAGGGTCCGAGCATCTCGGTGCAGACCGCCTGCTCGACCTCCCTGGTCGCGGTCCATTTCGCGATCCAGAGCCTGCTCTCGGGCGAATGCGACATGGCTTTGGCCGGCGGCGTCACCATCGAGGTGCCGCACCGACAGGGCTACCGGGCCGCCGAGGGCGAGATCCTGTCGCCGGACGGGCATTGCCGCGCCTTCGACGACGCGGCCAACGGCACCCTCTTCGGCAGCGGGGCCGGCATCGTGGCCCTGCGCCGCCTGGAAGACGCGGTCGCCGCCGGCGACCACATCTACGCGGTCATCTGCGGCTCCGCCGTCAACAACGACGGCTCGACCAAGGCCGGCTACCTCGCGCCCAGCGTCGAGGGGCAGGCCCGCGCGGCGGCCGAGGCCCTCGCGGTCGGGGGGGTCGACCCCGGCAGCGTCAGCTACATCGAAGCCCATGGGACCGGCACGCCGGTGGGAGACCCCATCGAGCTCGCGGCCCTGAGCGAGGCCTATTCCGTCCCCGGCCGGCGCCAGTTCTGCGGCATCGGCTCGCTCAAGACCAATATCGGGCATCTCGACACGGCGGCTGGCGTCGCGGGCCTGATCAAGGTCGCCCTGGCAATGCACCACGAGGAACTCCCCGCGAGCCTCAACTGCGCCCGGCCCAACGGCCGGTTCGATTTTTCCGCGAGCCCGTTCACCGTGGTCACGACGGCCAGGCCCTGGCCCCGCACCGGGACGCCCCGGCGCGCCGCGGTGAACTCCCTCGGGGTCGGCGGCACCAACGCCCACGTCATCCTGGAAGAGGCCCCGGCCGCGCCTGTGCCGGGTCCCGCGCGGGACTGGCAGATCCTCGCCCTGTCGGCACGGACCGCCGAGGCCCTCGACGGGGCGAAGCGCAAATGGCGCGAGGCGCTGGCCGATCCCTCGCCGGACCTCACCCTGGCGAACGCGGCCTTCACCACCCAGACCGGCCGCCGCGCCTTCCCGCATCGCTGCGCCGTCGTCGCCCGCGATCCTGCGGGGGCGTGCGAGATCCTGGCCGGCCACACGCATCGCCGCATGGGAACGGGCAGCGCCGGTGCCGGGACCGTCGGCGCGGTCTTCATGTTCCCCGGCGGCGGGGCGCAATATCCCGGCATGGGCCGCGACCTCTACCGGGACGTGCCGGCCTTCCGCGAGGCGCTGGAGGCCTGCCTCGCGCTGCTGCCGCCCGATGCCCCGGACGGCCTGCGGGCGCTGCTCCTCGACAGCGAGCCGGGCGATGCCGCCGCGGCCGCCCTCCTGGCGCGGCCGCGCTACACCATCCCGGCCCTGTTCATCGTCGAATACGCCACGGCGCGCATGATGCTCGCCTGGAACATCCGCCCCGCCGCCGTCATCGGGCACAGCATGGGCGAGTATGCCGCCGCCTGCATCGCCGGCGTGATGTCCCTCGCCGATGCCCTGTCCGTCGTCGTCCTGCGCGGGCAGATCTTCGAGGCCGCGCCCGCGGGCGCCATGCTGGCGGTGTCGCTGCCCTCCGCCGAGCTGCGCGAGCGGATGGGTGACGCCCTCGACATCGCGGCGGAGAACGCCGCGACGCTCACGGTGGCGACCGGCTCCGTCCATGAGATCGCCGCCCTCGAACGGCGGCTGGCGGAGGACGGGATCGAGTTCCGCCGCCTGCGCATCGACGTCGCCGCCCATTCGCGCATGCTCGACCCCTTCCTCGACCGGTTCCGCGCGCGCCTGGACGCGATCGCCCTCTACGAGCCCACGCTCCCCTTCGTCTCGAACCTCAGCGGCGCCTTCGTCGGGCCGGGGGAACTCACGCGGCCGGACTATTGGGTGTCCCATCTGAGGGAGACCGTCCGCTTCGCGGCCGGCGTTTCGGCGATCCTGGCCGAGCCGGACCGCGCGCTCCTGGAGATCGGGCCGGGCCACAGCCTCGGTGCCCTCGCGCGTCTCGCGGAGGGCGGGGGCTTCGCGCCTCTGGCCATCGCTCCGACCATGGGCCAGCCGGGGGACACGGAATCGGACGTCTGCGTCGCCCTGACCGCGATCGGCAAGCTCTGGGCCTGCGGCCATGACGTCGATTGGGCGGCGATCCGTGGGAGTGACGACGCGCGCCGGGTTCCCGTGCCGACCTACGCCTTCGAGAAACACCGGCACTGGATCGAGCCGGTGCGGGCGGCGACGATGCCGGTGGCCTTCGATGCCGGGGCGGACGGGCTCCAGCGCCTCGAGTCCATGGAGAACTGGTTCTCGGTGCCGCATTGGATGCCGGTGCCCGTCGCGCCCCGCGCAGCCGCGCCGGACCGGACATGGCTGGTCTTCGCCGACGCCTCGCGACTGAGCACCGCGATCCTGGCGGCCCTGGAGAACCGGGGCGCGCGTGTGACCGTCGTGCGTCCAGGCGAGGCCTTCAGCGTCCGCAACCGCCTGTTCCAGCTGACGCCCGACCAGCCGACCCAGTACCGGGACCTCGTCGCGGCCCTCGACCGGGATGGAATGGCGCCGGATCACATCCTCCACCTCTGGTCGACGAGCGCGCCGGACCCGTCCCCGGAGCGCCCCTGCGCCGAACAGGCACTGGGCTTCGACAGCCTTCTCGCCCTCTGCCAGGCGATGCAATATTGCGACGTCGCGGTGCCCAAGCGCCTGAGCGTCGTGACGCGGGAGAGCCAGTCGCCCCCGGACCATGCGGCCCGCCACCCGGAGCGCGCGACCCTGCTCGGCCTGTGCCGCGTCCTGCCCCGTGAGATGCCGGGCCTGGCGACGCAGCTCATCGATCTCGGCGGCGAGGATGTCTCCGGCCGCGACGCGGATCCGGTGGCGGAGGCCGCCCTCGTCCTGGCGGAATGCGACGCGGAGCACGGCGTCGATCTCGTGGCCCATCGCGGAGGCACGCGGTTGGTTCAGCGGATGGTGCCCACGCGCATCGAGGGGCCGGCGGGGCTTCCCCATCGGCTGCGCCAGCGCGGCGTCTATCTCGTCACCGGCGGTTTCGGCGGCCTGGGCCTCGCCCTCGCCGGGTGGCTGGCGCGCGACGTGTCCGCGCGGCTCGTGCTGGTGGGGCGCGATGCCTCCGCCCATGTGGCGGCGATCCGCGACCTCGAGGCCGAGGGGGCCGAGATCCTCGCGGTGAGCGCCGACGTGACCGACCGCGCCGCCATGGAGCGGGTCGTCGTCGCCGCGCGGCAGCGCTTCGGCACGCTCCACGGTGTGTTCCATGCGGCCGGCTCCATCGACGATGGCCCGATCATGGAGAAGACCGTCGAATCGAGCCGCCGGGTGATGGCGCCGAAGCTGGCCGGGGGGCTGGTCCTCGACGCGCTGCTGCCGGAAGGAAGCCTCGACCTGTTCGTGGTGTTCTCCTCCACCAGCGCCCAGATCGGGCCGCCCGGCCAGGTCGATTACGCCGCCGCCAACACCGCCCTGGACGCCCTGGCCGCCCGGCGCGGCGACGGCCTCTCGGTGGCCTGGGGGATCTGGGGCGATATCGGCATGGCGGCCCGGATCTACGGGGGAGCGGTCCTGTCCGGTACCCCCGAAGGTCACCCGCTCCTCGGGGTCGAGACCGGCCGCACCGAGACCGCCATCACCTTCCAGGCCCTCTACGACCCCGCCCGCATGTGGGTGCTGGCGGAACACGTCCTCGACGGTCGTCCGATCCTGCCCGGCGCGGCCTATGCCGAGATCGCGCTCGCGGCCGCCACGGCGGGGTTCACGTCCTCCGGCGTCGATCTGCGGGGGCTCACGGTCGATCTACCCCTCGTGTTCGAGCCGGGCGTGAAGCGTCTCGTGCGCACCACGCTGACGGCCCTCGACGGCGGAGGCTTCGCCCTCTCCGTCGAGAGCCGCCCCCTCCTGGGCGAGGAATGGGTCGAGCATGCGCGCGCCACCCTGTGGCCGGGATCGACCCTGCCCTGGGCGGTCCGGCGGGTGGCCCGCCGGGCGGCGCGCCGGGAGGGGGTGCACGCGCTTCCGGGCCTCGGCTTCCCGCAGGGCGAGACCGTGACGTTCGGGCCGCGCTGGCACACGATACGCTGGATCGAGCGCGGCGATTGGGAGGCCGTGGCCGAACTCGAACTGGCCGCCGAGTTCGCGGGCGACCTCGACGGGATCACGGCGCATCCCGCGCTCACCGATATCGCGACCACCTTCGGGCTGCATCTCCTCGCGCCCCCGGCCGACGACATGGTCTACGTCCCGACCTCGATCGAGCGCATGCGGATCGCGCCGGGGCGCTGGCCCTGCCGGATCCGCAGCCACGCCCGGCTCACGGCGTTGCAGCACGGTGCCTCCGCCCGGTTCGACGTGGTCATCGGCGATGTGAACGGCGTGCCGCTCGCCGTCTTCGAAGGCTTCACCCTGCAGAGCGTGTCCCGCGCCGTGAAGTCCTCGCAGGCCGACGCGCATCCCCCGAGCCTCGAAGCGCGGCTGAAAGCCGGCATCATGGCGGCGGACGCTCCCGACCTGTTCCGCCGGGTCTTCGATTGCCGGGGCGCCGGGATCGTCGCGTCGTCGATCGCCCTGTCCGACCTGCGCCGGGAGGCCCTGTCCGCGATCCGCCCGAAGCCGCCGGCGGCACAGCGTTCGGCCTGGCCGGAGAGCGGCGAGGCGGATTACGCGAGCGAGATCGAACGCCAGATCGGTGGGTACTGGGCGGACCTGCTCGGCGTCCCCGCGGTGCGTCCCCAGGACGATTTCTTCGAGCTCGGCGGGTTCTCGCTCCTGGCGGTCCGGTTGTTCGCCCGCATCCGCAAGAACCACGACGTGGACCTGCCGATCGCCACCCTGTTCCGCGCCTCCACCCTGCGGCAACTGGCGAGCCTGGTCGGCGGGATGATCGCCCCGGAACCCGCGGCGGACGGCGCCGAAGGGGCGGCGGCGTCGGACAAGGTGCTGGCGATGCCGGCCGTCGCCTGGTCGCCCCTGGTGGAGATCTGCCGGGGCGTGCCCACCCGTGCCCCGATCTTCTGCATCCATGGCGGCCAGGGCAACGTCCTCAACTTCGAGAAGCTGAGCCGGCGCCTCGGCCGGGACCAGCCCTTCTACGGATTGCAGGCGCGCGGCGCCGACGGGCGGCTCGCGCCGCTGGACTCCATCGAGGAGATGGCGGCCTCCTACATCGCGGCCATCCGCGAGGTCGATGCGCACGGTCCCTACCGGATCGCGGGCTATTCCGGCGGCGGGGTGATCGCCTACGAGGTCGCGCAGCAACTGACCCGCGCGGGCTATTCCATCGCGCTCCTGGTCCTCTTCGACACCCTGTCGACCACCAGCGTCGCGCAGCAGCACAGTACCGTCGAACGGCTCTGGGCGGTCCGCCGCTGGAGCCTCGGCTACACGCTGGGCTGGCCGTCCCGCCTGATCGAGCGCCGCCGCCGCGCCGCGGAATTCGCGCGGGAGCGCTTCGACCCGAACGTCCCGATCCCCGACATGTACCGCGCGCAGTTCATCATGAACGCCTATCTCGTCGCGCAGGGCCGCTACACGCCCGAGCCCTATGCGGGGAGCATGCTGCTGTTCCGCTCGACGGACGCGTATGTCCCCTATCTCCTCGCCGGGCCGGATCTCGGCTGGGGCGGCCTCGTCCGGGGGGGGATCGACATCCACAAGATCGCGGCGACGCACGAGACGCTGTTCCAGGAGCCCGCCGTCGACAAGCTCGCCGGCATCCTCCGGCGCAGGCTCGACGGCCTGATGCACTATCCCGTGCGCAAGAGCGCCTGATCCGCCCCGTTCCGCGATCGACGACACCCCGTGCCCGGCAGGGAGACCGCAGATGGATTTCGTCGATCGCGCCTACAGGCACTACAGCGACGTCAAACAACTCGGCCTGCCCGTGCTCCTGCGCGGGCTGCACCGCCGCGCCTCCTCCCGCGAGGCCCGTCTGGTCCGGACGGTCCACGGCGCGTTCTACATCCGGCCGCACACGCCGGACATGGAGGTGCTGAGATCCGTCTTCGGCCGCATGGTCTACGACCTCGACCGGGTCCGCCAGGGGGCGGCCACCCGGAGCGAGTACGAGCGGATCTGCGCGGCGGGACACACGCCTATCGTCATCGACGGAGGCGCCAATGTGGGAATCGCGGCGCGCTACTTCGCGCGGGCCTATCCGAGGGCCGTCGTGCTGGCGGTGGAGCCGGACGAGGACAACCTCGCCGTCTGCCGGAAGAACACCGAGGTCTGCCCCAACATCTGCGTCGTCCCCACCGCCCTCGGCGGCCGGAGCGGCTGCGTGAACCTCGAACACGGCAACGGCGACGCCGACAGCGGGCGGACCGAGCGGGCGGACCACGGCATCCCGATCACCGTCATCGCGGAACTCAAGGACCTGATCCCCAACGGCGAGCTGCTGATCGTCAAGATCGACGTCGAGGGCTTCGAGAAGGACGTGTTCTCCGGCGAGATCGGCTGGGTCTCCGAGCCACATGCGATCATCGTCGAACCGCACGACTGGATGCTGCCGGGCGACGGAACCAGCTTTCCGCTGCAGGACATCCTCCTGCGCGAGCGGCGGGAGATGATCCTGTCGGGCGACAACCTGATGCTCTTCAAGTCCCGCGCCGCATCCGCGAGGGGCGACACGTCGCACTGGCCGACGAGGGGGCTTCTCAAGGTGGTGCCGTCCGCGTGACGAGGCGGCCGAGCTTCTCCTGCCCGGCCTCGCGAAAACCCGCATAGTCGATGGGCGTCCGCCCCCAGATGAAGACCGGCTTCACGTCGGCGGGCGCGGCGTAGGTATTCCTGTCGAAACTGTTGCCGCCCTCCTCGATGATCCGGGCATTCGGGGCGGCCTCGTTCGTATCCGTGACGCCGCCGGCGCTGCCCCTGCCGGTGAACAGGATCCGGTTGTCGTGGACGCGGTTTCCGGTCGTCCTGTAGAAGCCGCCGCCGTCCTTCTCGCGGCCCTGGTCGACGAGCACGATGGCGCGGCCGTCGGGCCGGACGGTGATGGTGTTGTCGGAGACCTCGACGCCGCTCGAGGCCGCCACCTGGATGTCGGCTCCCCAGAACCAGACCGGATGGCCCGCGCCGTTGAAGCGCAGCGTATTCCCGCGGATCACGGCGTCGTAGGAGATCTCGAAGAAGATCCCGGCGGTGGAATTGTTCTCCACGGTATTCTTCTCGAACAGGACGTCGCGGCAATCGATGTCGCACCAGAGGCCCGGACCCGCATTGTCGTGGACGTGGTTCCCGCGCAGGACCACCTCCTGGCTCTGGGTGATCTTGAGGCCGCCGGCCTCCCATTCGGGGTCGAAGCCGGCCGTGTTGTTCCAAGCGATGCGGTTGTTCTCGATCAGGATCCGCCGCCCTTGCGCGGCCGCGCCGAGCTGGCCGTTCCGCTCGATCGTGCTGCCGGTGATCGCCCCGTCGGAGCCCACATCGACGCCGAGCCCGGCATTGAGGCGGATCTGCGAATCCTCCACGCGCCACCCGGTGCCGTCGCCGCCGCGGATCGCCCCCATCTGGGTCGGCGTGTCGTATTTCTCCACGACGAGCCCCTTGATCCGCACATCGGCGGCCCGGCTGCGGAAGGCGAAGCGCGCCGCGCTGACCTCGACGCGGCGTCCCTCAGGGTTGTCGGCGAGGATCGCGCGGCCGGCCGCCGCCTCCACCACGTAACGTCCGGGACCGAGATCGCCGCGGGACGCGACGCGAGTGAGCGGCTGGCCGTCGAGGAACACGGCCAGCGACAGCAGGCAGAGCGAGCCGCCGCCGCGACATTGGCCGGCGCCCGCATGGCGCGGGTACGATCCGGTGAGGGACCAGTACGGACCCGCCCGTTCGAACTGCCGGACGATGCGCGAACCGTCGAGGACGCTGCCGGGCTCGCCGAGGAACGTCTGACCGCGCAAGGGCGCGATCTCCTGCATCCGGTAGAGGCCTGCGCCGATGCAGATGGTCCCGCCCTCACCGGCGCGGATCGCGGCCCGCTGGATCGACTCGCCGGCGGCGACGCGCACGGCCTTGCCGGGGCAGGCACCCTCCGCGCCCTCTCCCCGCGCCGGGTCGCCCCCCTGCCAGAGGATCAGCCCGGCCAGGGGCAGCGCAAGGCGGAGCGCGCGCCGCCTCATGGCTCCCGCCGCCCGGTGAGGGGAGCGGGCGGCGGGCATCGCCGGCGGTGAGGCCTTTGCCGAGCGGTCATGCACCGGTCCGATCCTTCGGGACGCTGTTCTCGCCCGCCGCGACAGTCACGGCCGTGTCGAGATTCCGACGCCGCCGCCCCTGTGCCGGGTTCTGCGAAACTGTGCGGGTTCCCGCTCGCGGAAAGGAAGACGAAAAACGGTCTAGAGCAGGGGGGCGAACGGGTTAGTCCGTGATCTCACTTCCCAAGCGAAGTCGAAATCCCGCTCAATCGCCCCGACCAGACGGCGGATCGGCCGGGTGGTGCATGCAAGCTCCGCCGTCACGGACCGGATGCTCGGAAGACGGCCGATCCCCCGACCGGAGCGTCGCGCCTGCTACGATCAACGAGGACCGAATGAACCGGGTTCTGGACCACTCCAAGGGCGGGGTCAGCGTCGTGCTCCGCCAGACCTACGAAGCCCAGACCCTGGGGTTCCTCACCGCGATCCTTCGGCATCGCCGGGTGATCGTCGGGCTCGCCGCCGCCGCCCTGGTGCTCGCGACCGCCATCTGCTGGTCGCTGCCCGACAAGTACAGCGCCGAATCCCTGATCCAGGTCGATCTCAGCCGCGTCGCCGCCTCACAGGCCACGTCGCCGAACCAGCAGGCGGCGACCAGCCTCGATGCCGGGGCCATCGTCGAGAGCGAGGCGCGGGTGATCCGTTCGCTGGCCACCGTCAGACATGCGGTCGAGGACCTCAAGCTCCAGGACGACCCGGCCTTCGCGCGGGGGCCGGGCCTCGTCTCCCGCATCCTTTCCACGGTACTGCCCGGACCGGCGAAGGAGCCCGCCGATTCCACCGCCTCGGTGGAGGCGGTGACCCGCGAAGTCTCGCGGAACCTCACCGTGACCAACGACACGCGGGCCTACCTGATCAACGTGTCCTACAACTCGACCTCGCCGGAGCGTTCGGCGCGGATCGTCAACGCCGTGGTCGACGCCTATCTGCGCAACCGCCTGGAGATGGGGGTGGCGGCGGCCGAGCGGACGAGGACCTGGCTCGAGGAGCAGATCGGCGAGAGCCGGCGCGAGCTCGAGACCGCCGAGGCGGCCGTCGACCGCTACAGGCGGCAGACCGGCTATGTGGAGGGCGGCACGCAGGGCATGAGCCTGCCGCAGCAGGAAGTGCGCGATGCCGTGGCCCAGCTCGCCGCCGCCCGCCAGACCCGGCTCGCCGCCGAGGCGCGCCTGTCGCGGGCCCAGGAGGTCTTCGCCGCCGGCGGCACCCCCTCCGCGCAGGACCTTTCCGGCGCGCCCCTGATCCAGAGGATGCTGGAGAGCGCGGAATCGGCCACGCGGGAATTCGCCAACGTCGCCGCCACCGGACCGCGTCATCCGGCCTACCTCCAGGCCAAGGCCAATATCGAGGCCGCGCAATCGCGGCTTCGCGAGGAGATCAAGCGCGCGATCGGCAATCTCGAGAGCGACGTCAAGGCGGCCACCGCCGACGAGGCGAACCTCGCCGAAAGGGTCGACGTGCTGAAGGCGAACCTCGTCGAGGGGATGGGGCAGGACGCCAAGCTGCAGAGCCTGCAGACCAACGCGGTGGCCATCCGCGAGCGCCTCAAGCTCCTGAGCGACGGCCACGCCCAGGCGCTGGCGCTCACCGGGATGAAATCATCGACCACGCAGATCGTCATGGTGGCCAAGCCCGTGACGGTCCCGTCGGGGCCGAACCGGCTCCTGCTGATCTGCCTCGGCGTCCTCGGGGCGGGCGGCGTGGGGGTCGGCTACGCCGTCATGATGGACCGGCGCGACACCGGCTTCCGGTCCGATGCCGAGATCGCGCACGAAACCTCTCACCGCTGCCTCGGCATGGTGCCGGAACTCACCGGCGGTTCGTCGGCCGCCGAGGTCCGGATGTTCGACGAATCGATCCGCCTCGTCAGCGCGGCGCTCACCGGAGCCCGCGCCCTGGCCGAGCCCCGCGTCGTCATGGTGACGTCCTCGGTGCCCGGCGAGGGCAAATCGCTTCTCTGCATGGCGATGGCGAGCCTCCTGGCTCAGCGCGGCATCCGGACCCTCGTGATCGACAGCACGCCGCGCCTCCATGGGGAGACCGACCGGCCCAGCCTCGATGATGTCGTGTTCGGCGACCCGGCGGGTTTCCCGCTGCGGAGCGACCCCGGCAAGGTCGTCGTGCTGCATCGGGCCGAACACGGCGACTCGCACGACCTCTTCCTGACACCGGCCTTCGAGAGCTTCATCGAGCGGGCGCGGGAGAGCTTCGATCTCGTCCTCTTCGAGGCTCCCCCCGTGATGCTGTCCGTGGATGTCCTGACGATGGGCGGCCTCGCCGATGTCACGATCCTGGCCGTTGCCTGGAACCGGACCCCGCGCGAGACGGTCCAGGCGGCCCTGCGGCGGCTGCAGGACAATTCCGTGCGCCTGCGCGGCCTGGTCCTGACGCATGTCAATCTGACGGAGCACAAGGACTTCCGCGTGGTCGACCAATGCTCCCACTACAACGATTACCGGGGGCATTTCGAGGAAGCCGGGGCGCATCACGCCCGCGGCGACCTGCTGCCGTCCAGGCTGTCCTCATAGGACCGGCCCGACGGACCCGTTCCCTGTCTGCACGACTTCTTCTCGGCGGCCATCCAGCGGATGTCGATCATGGCTTCGATCATCATCGTGTTCACGCCTGTCGGCGGAGGCGGCGCGCCGCTGTCCCGCGCGGCCGTAGCCTGCCCGACGCCGCCGGCGGTGGAGCCGGCCGGTGCTCGCTAGAGTGCGGGCTGCACGGATCGCCTGGCCCCTGATCGATCAAGGCGTCGCGAGCCTCGGCAACTTCCTGTTCACGATCGCCCTCGCGCGAACGTTGCCGCCGCAGGAATACGGCGCCTTCGCGCTGCTCTTCGGGATCCTGATGATCCTCTACACCGTCATGGCGTCGGTGCTGTTCTATCCGATGTCGGTCCTGGCCGATCCCGCGGACCGGGGCCGCATCGGCGAACTGATGAGCGTGAGCTTCATCCTGCTCGTCGGCCTGTGCGTTCCGGCCGGTCTCGTCCTGGCCGTCACGGCCTTCCTCATCGGCCGGCCGGACCTCATCGCGGCCCTGCTCGTCTACTTCTTCGTCTGGCAGGTGCAGGAGGCGTTCCGGCGCTACCTGTTCGTGGAACTGCGCTTCGGAGCCGCCGTCCCCGGTGAGATCGTCAGCTATATGGGGCAGATCCTGATCGCCCTCTGGCTCGCGCTCCGGGGTGACCTGACCCTGGAGACCGCCCTCTATGCCATGACCGTCACATCGGCGGCGGCGGCCGTCCTCCAGGGGATACAGGTTGGGTTCTCCCTGCGCCGGCATGCGATGACCCGCATCCGGGCCGTCGTCCTGGAATTCTGGCGCCTCGGCGGATGGGCGCTGGCGAACAACCTCTGCGCCGCCCTGCGGGTCCAGTTCCTGTTCTGGTTCCTGGCCGCCCTGTCCGGGGCCGCTCTGCCGGCGCTGCTCCAGGCCGGCTTCAACATCGTCAACCTGCTCAACCCGCTCATGATCGGGCTCGGCAACGTCATCCTTCAGGTCTCCTCACGGGCGCATGCCGGGGGAAAGGCGGAGGCTTGGCGCGCCACCCACCCCCTCGCCCTGTCGGGGATGCCCATCGTGATCGTGTTCCTGGCGGCCATCGTGGCATTTCCCCACGAGGTGCTGGGCCTCATCTACGGTGCCCATTCTCCCTATGTGGACATCGCGACCCCGGTCCGGCTCCTCGCCATCGCGGCCCTCGCCGCGTTCGTGACGGACATCGTGTGCGCCTATTTCCACGGCGTCTCGCAAGCCAAGCAGGCCCTGATCGTGAACGCGGCCGGGGCCGTGGCGACGATCCCGATCGCCATCCCGCTCATCATCGGGTTCGGCCTGAACGGAGCCTGCATCGCCCTCTGCCTCGCCAACGCCGTCCGCCTCGTCGTGCTGCACCTCCTCTTCACCAGGATGATCGCTGCCGACACCGCCGACGCCTCCTCCGGCCGGGTGCGGGACCAGGCCGTCCCGGCCCGCTCCGCGGACGATCCGGGTGAGGCCATGCCGGCTCCGGAACCGATACCCGTCGGCGATGATCGGGACACGGGGGATTTTTCCCGGGCGACGGCCCTGGGCCGATGAGGCGGACGCCGCCATGCCGTCGCGCGAGGAAGCCGCGGCCGCCGCGGTGAGGCGGCCGGCCCGGGCGACGGGAGATGCCGGACGCGGCCGATCCGCTCGGGCGCCACGTCGTTGCGACTGCGGCGTCATTCGCTCGCTACAGGGGCCTCGCGCGCCTTCGCGGCCATCTCGACCAGGACCTTGCGCAGGCCGCCCATGTCGGTGACCGGCGCCGGATAGCGGATGCGCGCGGTGCGGTCGCCGGCCAGGAGGTCCATGCCCTCCGGGTCGAGGCCGGTCAGGCGCCAGGGTCCGTCGCCGCCGCCCTCGCCCTTGGCGTAG
>NZ_NKUG01000206.1 GCF_014845095.1 Methylobacterium bullatum
GTTCGGGGTCGGGGCGTCTGGGGGACCTGCCGCCCCCCTATGCCGGCGGTCAGGTGGCGCGCGGCGGGTCCCTCGGGATCCTCGGCACCAGGGATGTGCTGAACACGCCCTTCAGCACCGTCAACTTCACCCAGCAGGTGATCCAGGATCAGCAGGCGCGCACCGTCGCCGACACGCTCATCAACGATTCCTCCGTGCGCCTCACGACGGGCAGCAACGGGTTCGACGACACGTTCCAGATCCGCGGCTTCGACGTCCCGTCACAGGATGTGGGCTTGAACGGTCTGTACGGCCTCGTTCCCTCCAACCGCGTGGCGGCGCAGTACATCGAGCGTATCGAACTGCTCAAAGGGCCCGGTGCCTTCATGTACGGCATCCCTCCGGGCGGGAGCGTCGGCGGCAGCATCAACATCGTGACCAAGCGGGCGCTCGATATCCCGTTCGTGCGCGTCACGCCGCAATTCATCAGCGACGGCAATTTCGGCGTCCATGTCGATGCCGGCACCCGCGCCGGCGAGAACAAGGAATGGGGCATCCGCTTCAACGGCCTGGGCCGGACCGGCGAGGCCTCGATCAACGGCGGCGACGTCCAGAGCGGCATCGGCGCCCTCTCGCTCGACTATCGCGGCGAGCGCCTGCGCTGGGCCCTCGATGTCATCTCGCAGAACGACGACACGAAGAACTTCCGGCCGCAGATGACCCTGCAAGCGGACATCCCCTTCATTCCCCGGCCACCCGACGCCCGGGGCAACTGGTATCCGGGCACGCTGCTCAAGCAGCGCGACAACACCATCGCCTCCTTTGTGGAGTACGACCTGACCGATTGGCTGACGGCCTATGGCGGAATCGGCTATCGCGCCGGCTCAAACCAGCAGACTTTCCCGGATTCCCGCGTCTTCGGATTCTCGAACGGTGCCGACGCCCTCGGCAACTTCCGGCTCATCAACGCCTTCTACGATTCCGACAGCAGCACGATCAGCGGCAATGCCGGCGTGAAGGCCCGGTTCGACACAGGCCCCATCAACCATTCGCTGAACCTCGTCTTCACGGGGTTCACCCGCGAGGACGGCTTCGCCTACGTCTCGAATACACCGGATGAATCGGTGCCGTCGAACATCTACCGGCCGGCACCGCTTCCCGTGGTCACCGGGGCGCGCCTCAATCCCCAACGCTATGCCGACACCTCGCTGACGAGCGTCGCCGTCGTCGACACGATGTCGGTCCTCGACGACCGTATCCTGCTCACCGCGGGCGTCCGCTACCAGATGGTGAACCAGAAGGGCTACGACACCGTCACCCAAGCTCGGACGAGCGAGTACGCTTCCGATGCCACGTCGCCCCTCGCGGGCATCGTCATCAAGCCCTGGCAGAACGTGTCCCTCTACGCCAACTACGCGGAAGGATTGACGGCGGGTATGATCGTCGCCCCCGGCTTCAGCAATGCGGGCGCGATCCTCAGCCCCTACAAGTCGGATCAGCAGGAAGTCGGGATCAAGGTCGATTGGGGGACCATCACGACGACGGCCGCCCTCTTCCAGATCAGCCGACCCAACCAGGCCGTGTCCGCCACCAACGTGGTGGCCTATAACGGCGAGCAGCGTAACCGGGGCCTGGAACTGTCGGCCTACGGCGCCATCCTGCCGAGCCTGCGCGGCTTCGCGAGCGCCACCTTCCTGCGCCCCGAACTGACGAAGCCGGACGATCCGCTCCAGCGTGGGAACGATGCCTCCGGGGTGCCCGACCTCACCGCTTCCGCCGGCCTCGAATGGGACACGCCCTGGGTGCCGGGCCTCTCACTGAACGGCCGGGTGATCTACACGTCGGGTCCCTACCTCACCAACGCCAACACCTTGCGCTTCCC
Organism: Methylobacterium bullatum; assembly: GCF_014845095.1. Lineage (GTDB taxonomy): Bacteria > Pseudomonadota > Alphaproteobacteria > Rhizobiales > Beijerinckiaceae > Methylobacterium > Methylobacterium bullatum. The sequence continues at coordinate 1,862 of NZ_NKUG01000206.1, forward strand.
CGACTGGACGCGGGTCGATCTCGGCCTTCGCTACGCGACGCTGGTCTATGACCGGCCGATCACCTTCCGGTTCAATGTCGAGAACGTCGCCGACAACCGCTACTGGCTCACGACGGGCACCTTCGTGACCGTCGCATCGCCCCGCACCTTCATCCTGTCCGCCTCCCTCGACTTCTGAGGGAGCGGACCCTTCGGCAATCCGAGCCGTCGCGTTGACCGTGCATCCGGCATCGATCAAGGAAAGCTGCATCACAGGCAGCCGGCCTTGACCCCGGATCGGCCATGCTCGTCCCCGGATTGCGACGGAGTGCAGCTTTGGCCCCAGCGACCCAGATCCCAGGCCCCGGCGCCGAGGAGGCCCTGAGACTCGCCTGGGTCGATGTCGCCAAGGGCCTGTGCATCGTCCTCGTGGTGATGATGCACTCGACCCTCGGCACCGGCAACGAGATGGGTGGCGAGGGCTTCCTCCACAATGTGGTCGCCTTCGCCAAGCCGTTCCGCATCCCCGATTTCTTCCTCCTGTCGGGTCTGTTCGTCGGCCGCGTGATCGACCGGGACTGGCGTCTCTTCGCCGACCGGCGGGTGGTGCATTTCGCCTATTTCTATCTGCTCTGGGTCCTCATCCAATCGGCGGTGAAATACGGCCAGATCGTCGATGGCGCCGGGCCGGGGGCTTTTCTCGCCCATCTCGCCCACGCTCTGGTGGAGCCCTATTCCACCCTCTGGTTCATCTACCTGCTCGCCGTGTTCTCGGTGCTGACGAAGCTGCTGCGGGGCCTGCATCCGGCGCTGCTCCTCGGCGGGGCCGCCCTGCTCCAGAGCCTTCCCCTCGATGGATATTCGGATCTCGTCACCGAATTCTGCGGCCGCTACGTCTGGTTCGTCGCCGGCTACCTGTTCGCGGCCCGGATCTTCCGGTTCGCCGACCTCGTCCGTCGCCACCCCCGCGCCGCCCTCGTCGGCCTGGCGGCCTGGGCCATGGTGAACGGCCTCTTCGCCTTCACCGCCACCGGCCACGCGACCTTCCCGACCCTGGCGAGCCTGCCCCTCGTCAGCCTCGCCCTCGGCGGGGCCGGGGCGCTCGCCATCGTGGCCGTCGGCGCATTGCTCACCCTCGCCGGGGGGCCTTTGACGGCGGCGCTCAGAGCCTGCGGCGAGCGCTCGATCGTCATCTACCTCGCCTTCTTCCTGCCCATGGCGGCGACCCGGATGCTGATCGTGAAGACCGGCGCCGTCACCGATATCGGGCTGGCCAGCCTCATCGTGACCCTCGTCGCCGTGCTCGTCCCCCTCGCCATCGAACGGGTGGTGCGCCACACGCCCTTCGTCTTCCTGTTCCGCCGCCCGGCGGCATTCCACATCGTCGCCGAGACGCCGCCACGATCCGCGACGACGGCGGCGGTGCGCTGAGACGGCGAAGTATTCAGAGATAGCGTTTCCGGGCGATTCGCGATGGAAGGCGGGTCCGAAGCCCGGCCCTCACACCGCGAAAAAATCCACATCGCCCCGGAACCGCACGCCGACCTCTGCGTTTCACGCGTGCGAGGCCATGAACGGCTCGCACCTTGGCGCCGGACACGGTGTCCGGCGGCCTTTGTCATCACGTTGCTCTTCAGGAGGATGTGGTCATGAGGACCTTGGATTTCGCACCGCTCTATCGCTCGACCGTCGGTTTCGACCGCATGATCTCGCTGCTCGACCAGGCAGCCCGCGTCGAGCCGTCGACGACCTGGCCGCCCTACGACATCGAGAAGGTGGCCGACGACGCCTATCGCATCACCATGGCGGTCGCCGGCTTCACCCCGGATGAGATCGACCTGACGCAGCACGACACCGTCCTCCAGGTCACGGGCCAGAGGACCGGCCGGAGAGGCGACCGGACCACCGACCAGGACGGGGAGCGCGCCTATCTGCATCGCGGAATCGCGACGCGGCCCTTCCGGCAGACGTTCAACCTGGCCGACCACGTGAGGGTCACGGGCGCCAGCCTCGACAACGGACTGCTGACCGTGGACCTCAAGCGCGAGGTGCCGGAGGCCCTCAAGCCCCGCCGCATCGCCATCGCTAGCGCGACGAGCCCCATCGGCCAGGACAACGCGCAGGTTCAGGACAACGCGCACGCGCAGGTCGAGGACCAAGCCGAGGCGGCCTGAACCCGCCTTGAGCCATGACAGTCGAACCTCGGCGGCCTTCGGGCTCGCGAGGGCCGCATCGTTTTAGTCCTGCCTCACAGCCATCAGGGAGGATCGATCATGTCGATGAGGGAGACGCACTTGTCCCGTTCCGGCCTCGGAACGTCCGGCCTCATGAACGGCCCCATGAACCCAGCCGCGACCCAGTCCGCCTCGTTCGAGGCGTGGCAGGCCGTGGTCGCCCCCGGGGACGTGTTCCGTCATCCGCGCGAGGTGCTGGCGCACCCGCTCCTCTCCCGCGAGGAGAAGCGGACGATCCTGGCCTCCTGGGTCTCGGACGCCTGCGCCCTCGAGAACGCACCGGGCCTGCGCTGCCTCACCGGGGCCAGGGCCGAGCCGGTCACCGTCGAGGCCCTGCTCGCGGCGCTCGCCGAACTCGATGGCGGCGCCGCCCCGGAGAAGGCCGCCGACGCCCCTCGCCCCGCCCGGCGCCGCCGGCCGCGCCTCGCGAACCTGCACCGCTATCTCAGCCCGCGTCGCCGCAACGACGACGACGAGCCGCCGCCCTGCCCGGCGACGATC
>NZ_NKUG01000207.1 GCF_014845095.1 Methylobacterium bullatum
CCCACCGCCACCGCCACCGCAGAGAACGACGCCGCTCAACTGCCTGAGTCTGATCACTTTCATACGACAGCTCCCCTGACCTATGGCGCGAACTCTGATGGAAGGCTATGCCGGTTAGAGTATGCCCCGCGTCGCGAACTTCGCCCTTCAGCTGGGCGACGAGGAGAGCACACCCTGAGCACAAGTTTCAAAGAGGCGGAAGCCCGCGTCAAGCGAGTTCTCCAGTCGACGGATACGCGGTGCGGAGCGGCCTCGTGTGTGATGGTACTCGACCACTCCGGTTCATTTGTGAGCGAGGATGCGGCTGCCGAAGAGATTGACCGAAACGAGGTCGAACCGCTTGAGTGGCATGCAGATCCCCGGGGGACTGCGCGATGTCTGGGCGCGGACTGGCGACCAGTCAGACTAGAATATCACGCGATTGATCATTCGTTTGCATCGGGCCAAGCTCTCTGCACATGGATTGTCGACTGTATCGTCGAAATGCACCAGCCCGTAATCGTGCTGATTTATGCTGGAGCTCACTGGGTTGTCGTCGATGGCGTCCGCTGGCAACAAGAGGACGGCGAGCGCGTGCTGGTCGGAGTGTATGTGGTCGACCCCTACCCGCACGAGCCTTCGCGTCTCTTTGTTCCTGCCGCCGTATTTCTGAGGAAGTATGCGGAAGCGAACGAATTTGGCTCGATTTGGCTAAGTCGTTTTGTGGGTGTAGGGCCTACTGTTATGAGACCATTCCCTTTTAAGGAGGACGTTCGTATTCGGTCGTTCAGTTACTCACGCCTCCCAAATTCTTCAGCGTTACTTAAGCTTATCGGATATCGGGTGCTCTATGAACAGACAATCAGCCAGATGAATTTACTCGGATTCGAAGAGTTGAGACGGCCAATGGGCGGAGGCGGACCGCGGCGTCCTGTGTTCGTCATCGGTGTCGGGGTTTCGAATTTCGCGTTAGTGCCTTTTGATTTGTCGGACCAGCCAGAGACAGAAGGTTCTCTCTGGGCTGCCGTTGAAATCGAAACTGGCTCGATATTAGAGGTGACGGACGACATCTCAGCCAATCTGGAATTGTACGAGCGCAATATGGAGGCTCCTGATGCCGCTCTCGATCGAGATATGGTCGTGTCAGAGGACGTTTTTTGGGCACCAACTGCTTTAACGTGGAGCCGCTTCAGCGTCTTTCGTCGCGTACAGGTCGCCGGTCGGGAAGCCTTTTTGTTCTCTAACGGCCGCTTGGAGTTGAATTTGCAACTCCGTGGTGAG
>NZ_NKUG01000208.1 GCF_014845095.1 Methylobacterium bullatum
TCGCGCGCCACCAGCACGTAGTGCTGAAGGGATCCGAGCTGCTGATAGACGTGCCACTTCTCGAAGCGGTCTCGGGCTTCCGTCCCCGGAGACAGTACTTCGAACAGGATGGTTGGGTTGTCCACCGAGGTCGTTCCCGGTTCGAGGTCGCCGCAGACGACGAGGACATCCGGCAACATCGCCGCATCGAGCGGTTTGCTCTTCATGTAGAACGTCTCGGTGAACGTCTGACAGGAAGATCCTCGGGCGCGAAATCCATTCTCAAGTCCGGTCGCGATGTTTTGGACGATGCGCCCATGCTCCCAGCGGGCTCCGACCATCATCCGCACGACGCGGCCGCCGATCAGCTCCCAGCGCTCGTTACGCGGCTTGTCGGCCAGCAGCTCCTCGAAATCGTCGAGGGCCATCATCTCGAATTGCTGTGAGGTGTCACTCATCGCGAACCCCCTGCGGCGGTCGCGTGCCGCCGATGGCGCAGTGTAGCGCGCCGGGCGGCGTTGTGCGACATCGGGCGAAACGCCCATCCACCGGAGCAGGCCCTGTGCCGGGCCCCGACCGAGAGCCCGTGTGAGCAAGCTCCCCAGATCGCCGAAATCGCCCACCCTTCATCCGCTGCCGGAATCGCTCCTGACGCCGGAGCGGCGGCCGGACGACGTGGAGCAGTCGATCCGTCCGCTCAGCCTTCCCGAATTCATCGGGCAGCGCGCGGCGCGCGCGAACATGCAGATCTTCATCGAGTCCGCGAAGAAGACCGGCTCGGCCCTCGACCACGTCCTGTTCGTGGGGCCTCCCGGCCTCGGCAAGACCACCCTGGCGC
>NZ_NKUG01000209.1 GCF_014845095.1 Methylobacterium bullatum
CCGCGATCCCGCCCGCTTCGGCCCGGCCACACGCCTCGTCCATGCGGGGCGCGACCCCTCCGCGCAGCATGGCTTCGTCAACACGCCGATCTATCGCGGCTCGACGGTGCTGTTCCCGACCTATGACGACCTGCAGCACCGGCGCGGGCGCTACGATTACGGCACCAGCGGCTCGCCGACGATGGATTCGCTCACCCAGGCCTGGAGCGAGCTCGCCGGGGCGGCGGGCACGGTGCTCACCCCCTCCGGCCTGGCCGCCCTCACGGTCGCCCTGATGAGCGTGGTGAGCGCGGGCGACCATCTCCTCGTCACCGACAGCGCCTACCGCCCCACCCGCATCTTCTGCGACGGCGTGCTGAAGCGCTTCGGCGTGGAGGTGACCTATTACGATCCCCTCGTCGGCGCCGGCATCGGCGAGCTGATGCGCGCGAATACGAAAGCGGTGCTGGTGGAGGCGCCGGGCTCGCAGAGCTTCGAGATGCAGGACGTGCCGGCCATCGCGGAGGTCGCCCATGCGCATGGCGCCGCCGTCATCATGGACAATACCTGGGCGACGCCGCTGTTCTTCCCGCCGCATGAGCGGGGCGTCGACATCGCCGTGGAGGCGGGGACCAAATATCTCAGCGGCGGCTCGGACCTGCTCCTCGGCCTCACCTCGGCCAACGAGCGATACTGGCCGGCGCTCCACCGCACCTTCGAGCATTTCGCCATGTGCGCCGGGCCGGAGGATGCGTTCCTGGCCCTGCGCGGCCTGCGCACCATGAACCTGCGCCTGCGCGAGCACGAGCGCCAGGGCCTCGCCATGGCGCGCTGGCTGCAGGCGCGGCCGGAAGTGCTGCGGGTGCTGCATCCGGCCCTGCCGGAGGATCCCGGCCACGCCATCTGGAAGCGGGACTTCTCCGGGTCGTCCGGCCTGTTCGGAGTGGTCCTCAAACCGGCTCCGGCGAACGCCGTGGCGGCGATGCTCGACGGGCTGGAATTGTTCGGGATGGGCTTTTCCTGGGGCGGCTTCGAGAGCCTCGTCATCCCGTTCGATTGCCGCACCTACCGCACCGTCACGCGCTGGGAGCCGGGCGGACCGGGCTTGCGCTTCCATATCGGCCTCGAGGAAGTTTCGGATTTGCAGGCCGATCTCGATGCCGGATTTTCGCGGTTACGCGCCGCGATGGGGTGAGCCCCTCCCTCCTCCTTGTGGGGAGGAGGGGTTGTATTCACGGCGCCAGCCAGGTTCCCGCCCAGCCGTCGCCGTCCCGCTTCCAGGCGGCGCGCCGGTGTCCCCGCCGGTCGAGGAACAGGAATTCGAGCCGGGTGGCGCTCACCTGAACCGCGCAGAAATTCGGCCGGCCGGCGGCGATGGCCGCGTCGGTCTCCGGCAGGAAATAGCCCTCGCCCGAGGCGAGTTCGGTTCCGGGTCCCGGCGCCACGCCGTAGCAGACCCGGCTCATCGTCATCGATCCGTCCCAGGCGGCATCCGCCAGGGCATCGTCGGTATGGAGCGTGGCCGGACCCGAGACCCGGATCTGGACCTTGCTCGCCGAATCGTAGCCGTGCAGCGCGGCCCGGCCGGAGGCGGCGATCTCGTCGGCCTTGCGGGACCGGCGGTCGCAATGGAAGCGCAGGATCCCGGTCCGCCGCTCGGCCTCGCGCAGGACGATGGTGCGGACCTGCGGGCAGCCGTCGGCATCCACCGTGGCGAGGGCCGGCATGTGGAAGGCGTTGCGGCGCAGCCTCGGCCCGTCCTCCAGAAGCCGCCAGAGATGGGCCAGGCTGGCGTCGAGATCGTCGAAGAAATCCGGCAGCGCAATCGTCGGGGGAGTCATGCCGAGGACGTCACGGAACGGAATCCGCCCCGGGCTTCCGACGCTCTTCCTTCAGGATCAGCGCGACGTTGCGCAGATAGATGCCCGTCGAGAGAGCCTGCCCGAAGATGATGACCGGCTCGCGCCGCACCAGCCCGTAGACCAGGGTCATCAGCCCGCCCGCGATGGAGAGGAACCAGAACGAGAGCGGCATGACGCTGCGGCCGGCCTTCTCGCTCGCCAACCATTGCAGGATGAAGCGGGCACCGAACACCACCTGGGCCAGGATGCCGAAGACGAGCCAGCCGTCGAACTTGGTGACGAAGATGTCATAGGCGTAGCCGCCCAGATCTTCCGAAAGCTGCATCAGCATGGGTTCAGGCCTCCCTGTCCGTGACGAGCGCGACCTCCACCGCCTCGGGCGAGGGCCGCTTGCGGCGGATCAGCCACCACACCCCCGCGAGATCGAGGAGGCCGACCCAGAGCCGGTCGAACAGGCCGTAATTGGAGCGCCCGGTGAAACGCGGCCGGTCGACCACGTCGGCATGGACCACGCGGTAGCCCTCGCGGGCGACGAGGGCCGGCATGAAGCGGTGCAGCGCATCGAAATAGGGCAGCGCCCGGTAGACCTCGCGCCGGAACACCTTCATGCCGCAGCCGGTATCGCGGGTGTCGTCCTTGAGGATGCGGCCGCGCACGCCGTTGGCGATGCGCGATTGCAGGCTCTTCAGGCGCCCGTCCTTGCGGCCGACGCGCTGGCCCTGGGCCAGGCCGGTGCTCCGGCCGCCTTCCTCCAGGGCCGCCACCAGAGCGGGGATGAAGGCCGGATCGTTCTGGCCGTCGCCGTCCAGGGTCGCGATGAGGGCGCCCCGCGCCACGGCGACGCCGCTGCGGATCGCGGCCGACTGCCCGCCGCTGCGGGCATGGCGGATCACGCGCAGCCAGGGCCGGCTGCGGCGCAGATCCGCGAGGATCGCCCCGGTGGCGTCGGTGGAGCCGTCATCCACGTAGATCACCTCGAACGGGACCAGGGCCGAGCAGGCGCGCTCGATCTCGGTGACGAGGCTCTCGACATTGCCGGCCTCGTTCTTCACCGGGACGACGATGGACAGGCGGGTGGAGGGGGCTGTGTCGGTTTGGGTCACGGGGTCACCGCATAGGCCGAGAGGTCGATCCGCCGGCCGCTGTTGATGTTGAAGCCGGAGACCCGGCCCACCGGGGCAGCCTTAACGCTTGTTTCCGCCCGCCGGAACTCGTCCAGGAGCGGCTCGGTGACGAAGACGAGGCGGCAACCGCCCCCTGCCAGGAACTCCGCCGCCTCGGCACCGGTGTTCATCATGGCGAGATCGGTCCCGATGAGGAAGACGAGGCTCGGCTCGCGGTAGCCGAGGCTGGCGACCTTCGGGGCGGCGCAGGGCAGCCCGTCGCGGAGGGCGGCGAGGCGCGGCGAGACCTTCAGCGCCGCGAGCACCGGCTGGGTCAGCCCGAACACCGCCGGCGAGAGCAGGGCCGAGGCCAGGATAGCGCAGGCCAGCGCCCGTTCGGGCAGGCGGCGGGCGAACAGGACGACAGCGAGGATCGCGGCAGCGCAGGAGGCCAGCAGCAGCGGCAGCCCGGCGACGGGGATCACGTGGTCGAAGGTCCAGGCCACCCCGACGAGGCCGAGGGTCAGGCCGACCGGGATCAGCACCACCAGGGCGGCCACGGCCCTGGCTCCCCGCCGGCCCGGATCGAGGGCGCCGCGCGCCACGGCCAGGAGGGTGAGGATCGCCACGGCCGGCATCAGCGGCAGGACGTAATGCGGCAGCTTGGTCGGCACCGCCTCGAACAGGATCCAGGCGGGCACGATCCAGGCGAGGAGGAACGCGATCGCATCGTCGCGCCGGTTGGCGAAGGCGAAGGGCGCGCTCAGCGCCGCGAAGGCAGCTCCCGGCCAGAAGGTGGCGAAGAACACCGCCAGATAGGTGCCGGGCGGCGCGCCGTGCTTCTCGGCGGCACCGCCGACCTTGCCCAGCATGTCGTGCCCGACCGCCTCGCCGAAGAACGCGCCGCCGCTCTTCCAGGCGATGGCGACGAACCAGGGGGCGACGATGGCCAGGGTCAGCCCGAGGCCGAGGCCGGGACGCAAATCCATGAGCCAGCGGCCGGACCGCTCCTTCAGCGACAGCGCGAGCGCGGCGAGCCCGACGAAGAGCGGCACCATCGGCCCCTTGATCAGGATGCCGATCGCCATGGCCAGCCAGAACACCAGCACGGTCGTGAGATCGGGCCGGCCCCGCGTCCGTCCGGGCGTGATCCGGCCGAGCCAGACCCGCGCCAGCGCGCCCATCGCGGCGACCGAGCAGGCGGTGAGGAGGGCGTCCGTCTTGGCGAGGCGCGCCTCCGCCGAGATCATGATGCAGGCCGAGAACAGGGCGGCGGCGACGAGCGCGCCCCGGCGCGGCAGGAAGGCGAGGGCCGCCCAGTAGGTGAACAGGCTCGCCAGCAGCGCGCCGATCAGCGAGGGCACGCGATAGAGCGCGATGGTGGTGCGGGCCCGGTCGAGCCCCAGGGCCTCGGCCCCCTTCACCACGGAGGCCTGCACCCAGTAGATCCCCACCGGCTTCTTGTGGCGCGCCTCGCCCTGGAATCGGATGTCGACGATATCGCCGGTCTCGATCATCTGCTTCGAGGCCTGGGCGAAGCGCGGCTCGTCGCGGTCCATCGGCTGGAGCGAGACGAAGCCCGGCAGGAAGCAGACGAGGCAGAGAGCCAGGAGCAGGGCGCAGGCGCGGGCATGGCTCGCCGAGGCCGCCTCGATCAGCCTGTCGAGGAAACCCGCTTCGGCGCCGGGCGGGACGGCATGTCCGGCATCGGCGGTTCTCATGAGACGGGACGCAGTGGGGCGGACATGGGGCGGCTCCGGGCCGACGGGCAGCCCTTGACGATCGGTCGATGCCGCGACGGGCGGCGGTGTCGATGATGCGGCCGGGAAAGTCAAATTCGCCCGCATCGGAGGAGGGCTGCCAGGATCACGCAAAAGCAGCGAAACGACGGCGGTACTCGCCGGGCGTCGTCGCGATCCGGCGCAGGAAGACCCGGCGCAGGGTCTCCTCCGCGCCAAAGCCACAGCGTTCGGCGATGCGCTTCAGCGGCAGGTCGGTCTCCTCCAGCAGCCGGCGGGCGGCCTCGAAACGGATGCCCTCCATCGCCTCGGCCGGGCTGCGGCCCGTCGCGGCGCGGTAATGCCGGGCAAAGCTGCGCGGGCTCATCCCGGCCCGGTCGGCCAAAGCGGGGATCGTCAGATCGGCGGCGAGGTTCTCGCCGATCCAGGCATGGAGGCGGCCGAACCGGTCGTCGCCGCCCTGGAGCGAAAGGGCGGCGCTGAACTGGGCCTGCCCGCCGGGGCGCTTGAGGAACACGACGAGGTGCCGCGCCACGGCCAGGGACGTCTCCCGCCCGAGATCGGCCTCCACCAGGGCGAGCGCGAGATCGATGCCGGCAGTGACCCCGGCCGAGGTCCAAAGCGCGCCGTCGCGGATGAAGATCGGGTCGGCCTCGACCCTCGCCGCCGGATAGAGGGCCCGGAGGGCGTCGCAGCGGGTCCAGTGGGTCACCACCCGGCGGCCGTCGAGGAGGCCCGCCGCCCCGAGGAGGAAGGCGCCGGTGCAGACCGAGGCGACGCGGTGCGACCGGGCGGCCCGCGCGCGCAGCCAGCTCCGAAGGTCGGCATTGTCGAGCTGGGCCTGAACCCCTCGCCCGCCGGCGACGATCAGCGTGTCGATGGAGCCGGTATCCGGGACCAGCCCCTCGGCCGTCAGCGCGAGGCCCGACGAGGTGGCGACGGAGCCGGCGCGCTCGGCGACGACGCTGACGCGATAAGGGGATGGCCGGCCGGCATCGACGAAAAGGTCGTTGGCGGTGGCAAAGACCTGGAGCGGACCGGCCACATCGAGGAGTTGCACCCCGGGATAGGCCAGGATCGCCACGGTGATGATCGCCCCGGCGAGGGGCGGCTCCCGAAGCGGATGGTTTGGCAGGATAGGAGGGTTTTTGGTCATGTCGGCCGGCAACCTGCGCCGGTATCGTCGGACCTGTCCAGTCGCGGACTTTCCGTTGCCGCCCCCCCTCCCGGAGACCCTTGCCATGTCCCAGACCGAGATCCGCTTCGAGATCGGCCTCCTGACCTTCGAGGGCGTGCAGCAACTCGACCTCACCGCGCCCTACGAGGTCTTCGCCTCGCTGCCGGGGGCGCGCGTCCATCTCGTCGGCCTCGACCGCGCCACCATCGTCAGCGCCACCGGATTGCCGCTGACGCCCACGACGGATCTTACCGCCTGCCCGCCCCTCGACCTCCTGTGCATTCCGGGCGGGATCGGCGTGAACGCCCTGATGACGCACGCGCCCGTGCTCGATTTCGTGCGCGCCCAGGCCGAGCGGCCGATCCTCGTCACCTCGGTCTGCACCGGCGCCCTCATCCTCGGGGCGGCGGGCCTGCTGCGGGGGAAGCGCGCGACGACCCATTGGGGCGCCCTCGACCTGCTGGCCGCGTTCGGGGCGATCCCGGTCGACGAGCGGATCGTGCGCGACGGACGGATCATCACCGGAGGCGGCGTCACGGCCGGTCTCGATTTCGCCCTCGCGGCGGTGGCCGAGCTCGCCGGCCGGACGGAAGCCGAGACGATCCAGTTGGCCCTCGAATACGCGCCGGCCCCGCCCTTCTCGGCGGGCCATCCCGGCACGGCCTCGCCCGAGGTGGTCGCGGCGGCCCGCGCGCGATTCGCCGCCTCGCGCGCCGCCCGCGAAAAGATCATCGCCGAGATCACCCGGAATGGGCGGTTCTGAGCCTCATTCGTCGTCGGGCCCGGAGGCGAGGGCATAGACCGCGTCGCCGAGGCGCTGGAACGGACCGTCGGGTCCCGAGCGCTTCCAGAGCCGGGTGTTGAGGGCGGCCACCGGGTCGATGCCGGGGACCGACAGGCCGCGCAGGGTCAGTCCCTCCAGGATCTCGGCGGCATGGAGGGGACGGCCCGCCTCCTCGAGGATCTCGGAGGCCGCCTCTATGAGGAGACGGCCCTCGCGCCGGGCCTGCGACCGGTCGCCGCCGGACTCGCCGGCGGGCTCTTCGCTTGCCGTATCCGGCGACGGGGCGACCGGGGCCGGATCGCGCCACCCGTCCACTGCCCCTCGGGCGGGCACGGATATCCGACGCCCGATATCGAGGAAGAGCGTGAGGTCGGCGATGGCCCGCTCGATGCGGGACCGTTCACGATAGAGGTCGGAGAGGCGCGCCTCGGCCTCGGCTTCCGTCAGGAACATGGTGGCACCTCTGGAATATTCCAATTACGGAATATCTAACAGAAGACGCATCATAATGGAATATTCCCAACGGATATTTGGAAGATGCCTCAGCCCGCGAGGGCGCGCCGTGCCGCACCGGCCTTGGATGCGCCCGCCTTCGCCCCGCCGAGCCTGGGCGGCACCAGCAGGGCGCTGGGATGGGCGGGCTGGAGCATCATGCCGGCCTCGTCGAGGGAGACGGGCAGTTTCGGGAAGACCTCCTGCATATGGGCGAGATCGGCCTTGAACGCCTGCCGGAAGCTGCGGATGCTGGCATTGTCGGCGCCGAACTGGCTGTGCAGGTTGGCCCAGGTCAGCCGCAGCGGGCGCTGCAGGACGCGCAGGCGGTAGCCGAGCCAGAACAGGAGATCGAGCTTGCGGGCCGATCCGGCGAAGGCGCGGGCCGCGCGGATATCCACCGGCAGGGCGTGCTGGATCAGGTTGTCGTAGAAATCCTGGTGGAACTGGACGGTCTTCGACCAGACCTGCCCCTCCCCCGATCCGTGCGAGAGCCAGAGGTCGAGTTGGCGGAAGGGCGGCACGTTGAGGGTGCTGGCCTTGTCGCTGCCGTCCCAGAGGCCGATCTGCAGGGTGCAGGCGGCGAGCCGGTTGAGCTGTTCCTTGAACTGCCGGATCGTGCCGCGCTCGCCGCCGGTGACGGAAAATCCCATCTCCTTCATGAAGCCCGACAGGCTGTCGGCCACCGTGATGGTGGGGCTGCGCTGGCGCACCGCCTCGGTGCAGAGATGCAGCAGGACGAGGCGGGCCTTGGGGCCGTAGGGCAGGCCCTGGAACTCCATCTCGCCATTGACCGGGTTCTTGAGGCGGCCGGCCAGCAGGCTGAGGGAGTTGCGGCCGTATTCCCGGAAGAACTCGCGGGCATCGCCCGGATCGCGATAAGGCAGGCCGCACAGGGCCAGCACGCTGTGGATGTGCTGCAGGTTCTCCGGCAGGGTCGGTTCGTTCTCGATGACCTCGCGCACCATGTCGCGCCGACGCCGGTCGCGGGGCATGGCGCCGCGCATGTCGGCGGCCTCGCGCAGGATCGAGGCCTCGGCGTCGCGGGCACGCTGCCGGTGGAGGATGTGCTCGACGATGCTTCCGAACAGGAAGCTGCCGCGGCCGGCCTCGACCTCCTCCAAGAGGTCGGGATCACGGATCTGGGCGAGTTTCTCCTCGATCCCCATGGCTGTCATCGATACCGGCGGCCTCGTCACTGAACGTCCGCCATCGCACGATTCCGAGGCCAGGAGTCGCCGGGGCCGGATCTTATCCCGACAATCCACGGAGTCGGGCCAAGGGCTCGGCGAAGGGCCCGGCCACGAAACCTGGCAACCGGGGGATGGGCCGCACCCGTTCGGCGATCCCGCCACCGGAAGAGACCGCCCCCTGGCCGTTCCGGCGCCTACGCAGAGTTCGATACGGGCCGGAATTCCGTTCTATCCCCATACTTCACCGGCAAACCCCGTTCTCCCCGCAGAATTCCATACGGATCGGCGCAGAATCCCATACGGATCTGGGCCGCGACAGCGCAGAATCCGATACGGAGTCACGCAGAGTTCGATACGTCCGCGCGCAGAGTTCGATACGCGAAAGGGGCTCAACACACGGGACGACCACGCGAATTCGCCGTCCCATATAACTTGCTGAACTGACTCTCTAAAAAGAGGTTACTGATATCTTTCCTAAGGGTCCGGTGGATCGTTCGTTTTGCCGGACAGCACGATTTTTTGATCGATATCTTGGAATTTCCAGAATTCCTCCTCTCCCGGTCCACAGGTTCGGCACAGACGAGGATGGACCGCGCACCTTGCGACAGCGGGTTGAGGGAACCCCGCCGCGTGGCCTAACCCTGGTCCGACACTCGCTTCCGCTTCTCCCCGATCCTCCGATTTCCCAAGCGTGGTGAACCCGTGACATCCGACTCGCCGATCGAGACCCTGCTGCGATTGATGGCGACCCTGCGCGATCCCGAACGGGGCTGCGCCTGGGACCAGGTCCAGACCCTCGAAACCCTCGCGCCTTACACGCTGGAGGAAGCCTACGAAGTGGTGGACGCCATCGAACGCGGCGATCTTGCCGATCTCCAGGGGGAACTCGGCGACCTCCTGCTTCAGGTCGTGTTCCAGGCGCGGGTCGCCGAGGAGGCCGGGAGCTTCGCCTTCGACGACGTGGTCCGGACGATCTGCGACAAGCTGATCCGGCGGCATCCGCATGTGTTCGAGGCGGATGGGTCGCCGCTGGCGGACGGCCCCGAGCGCCTGAGCCTGGCGCAGCTCGACGCCAATTGGACCGCCTCGAAAGCGGCGGAGCGGTCGGAGAAGACGGGGCGGTCCGAACACGCCGGGGGCGACCTCCTCGGCTCCGTCGCCAAGGCCCTGCCCGCCCTCACCCGGGCCGAGAAGATCAGCCGCAACGCGGCGCGGCACGGATTCGATTGGCCGGACGCGGCCTCGGTCATCGCCAAGATCCGCGAGGAGGTGGACGAGGTCGCCGACGCGCTCGGGCGGGACGATCCGGATCACCTCGCCGAGGAGATCGGCGACCTGCTCTTCGCGGTGGTGAATCTCGCCCGGCATTCCGGAATAGACCCGGAATATTCCTTGAAAAGAGGGAATATCAAGTTCGAGCGGCGCTTCCACGCCATGGCGGCTTTGATCGCGGAGGATGGGGCAAGCCTGGACGAGGCCGATCTTTCCGCCATGGAGGCCGCCTGGCAGCGGGTGAAGCGTTCGAAAGCCTGATCGCCGGCTCGCTTCGGTCCGTTCGCCCGCGCGCGCTCTAGCGCCGCCCGAACGGCCAATCGACGATCCGCGTGGCGTGGAGCGCCCACCAGACCAGAACCGGCTGCAGGGCGAGGCGGGGGCCGTGATACCACCAGCTGTCGGGCAGGCCGGGAACGGAGATCCCCTCCACCGCGTGCTTGATGTTGGCCGGGAACACGCAGATCGCGTAGGCGGCCAGGGCGTAGCCGGCGGCGCGGCGGGTGCGCGCGACGAACAGGCCCGCCACGCAGGCGAGTTCGTAGAAGCCCGTCAGGATGACGACCTGCCTCGGCCAGGGCACCCAATCGGGCATGATCGGCAGGAACTTGTCGGCGGCCGCGAGGTGGAGGAGGCCGATGCCGCCATAGAGCGCGGCGAGGCATAGCCGCGAGAGCAGGCGGCTGTGGGCCTTCGGCGCGATGCCGCCCGGCCTCACGCCGCTTCCGGCGCGACGCCGCATTCCTCGGCGATGAGACGGCGGAGCCCGTGGCTCAACGCGGCAACGGCTTCGTGCCCGCCGGGAAACGCCGTCGTCCCGATCGCCGTGACGGGGGACAGGCCGCGCAGGGAATTGGTCATGACCACCGCCTCGGCGGCCAGGACCTCCTCGAGGGCGAGGGAGCGTTCCGTGGTCCCGATGCCGAGGGATCGCGCCAAGCCGAGAACCTGCGCCCGGACGATGCCGGGCAGCACGCCGTCCGACAGGGGCGGGGTGACGAGGCGCCCGTCCAGGATTGCGAAGAGGTTGCCGGTCCCGGCGCAGGCGAGGTGGCCTCTGGTGTTGAGGAACAGGGCCTCGTCGAGGCCCCGCGCCCTCGCCTCGCGGGCGGCGAGGATGGCGTCGAGATAGCCCAGCGTCTTGATCCTCGCGGCCGGCGAGGTCTCGTTGCGGCGGATCGTGCTCGGATTCAGCGAAACCGGCGCGAAACCCGATCCCGCCCGGCGCGGCGTGGCGGCGATCCACCAGACCGGGCGGGCCGGCTCCGGCGGGGCGAGGCCGCGCGGGCCGGAGCCGCGGGTGATCGTGGTGCGGAGCGCCCCGTCGCCGATGGCGGCGGCGACGAGATGCATCGCCTCCCCCACCGCTTCCCGGTCGATGGAAAAGCCCAGATCCGCGGCCGAGGCGGCGAGCCGGGCGAGATGCGCCTCCCGGAAGGCGATGCGGCCTCCGAGGCAGAGGGCCGTGTCGAAGAGACCGTCCCCGAGGGTCAGGCCCCGGTCGGCGAGGTCGAAACCGTGGCGGTTGCCCTCGTGGAGGGCGCCGTCAAACCACAGCATCGCGGGTCTCCCGCCACCGGCGCGCCAGGTCGAGGAAGTTGCCGAACACCGCGTGGCCGTTCTCGGTCAGCACCGATTCCGGGTGGAACTGCACGCCCATCGTCGGGTGGCGCCGGTGGGACAGGGCCATCACCTCGCCCTCCCCCGACACGGCGTCGATAACGAGGGATTCGTCCATGCCGGGCTGGGGCGTGACGATGAGGGAATGGTAGCGGCCCACCTGCATCGGGTCGGGCAGGCCCGCGAACAGGCCGGACCCGTCATGCCGGATCGCCGTCGCCTGGCCGTGGAGCGGCCGCGCCGCCCGCTCGACCCTTCCACCGAAGGCCGCGCCGATGGCCTGGTGGCCGAGGCAGACGCCGAGGATCGGGATCTCGCCGGACAGGGCCTCGATGGCGGGCAGGGTCACGCCGGCCTCGTTGGGGGTGCAGGGGCCGGGAGAGAGGATCAGCGCCTCGGGGGCGATCGCGCGGATGCCGGCGACGTCGACGGCGTCGTTGCGCAGCACCTTCACCTCCTGGCCGAGCTCCTCCACGTAGCGCACCACGTTGAAGACGAAGGAATCGTAATTGTCGACGACGAGGATCATGGCGCCCCGCGCTCGTTCCGGTCGGGCTCGAAGGCAGCGAAGACCCGAGCCGCCTTGGTCAGGGTCTCCTCGTATTCGGCGGCCGGGTCGGAGAGGAGCGTCACCCCTCCCCCGGCCTGGAGCACGGCGCGGGCCTCGTCCATGAACACGGTGCGGATGGCGATGGAGGTGTCGAGCGACCCGTCGAACCCGATGGCGCCGATGGCGCCGCAATAGAGCTCGCGGGCATCGCCCTCGATCTCCGTGATGATGTCCATGGCGCGCAGTTTCGGCGCCCCGGTAATCGAGCCGCCGGGGAAGGTGGCGGCGATCAGGTCGATGGCGTCGAGGCCCTGGCGCAGGGTCCCGGTCACCACCGAGACGAGGTGATGGACCGAGGCGTAGGATTCGAGCCCGCACAGGACCGGCACCTTGACGCTGTGCGGCTCGCAGATGCGCGAGAGGTCGTTGCGCAGGAGATCGACGATCATGATGTTCTCGGCCCGCTCCTTGACGTTGGCCTGGAGCGCTTCGCCCAGAGCCCGGTCCTCGGCGGGATCCTCCACCCGGCGCACGGTGCCCTTGATCGGCCGGGTCTCCACCGCCCTGCCCTGCAGCTTCATGAAGCGCTCGGGGCTGCTCGACGCGATGGTGAGAGCACCGAAGGACAGATAGGCGCCGAAGGTCGCCGGGTTGGTCTCGCGCAGGCGGTGATAGAGCGAGAAGGGATCGTATCCCGCCGGCAGCGCCGCCTCGAAGCGCTGGGCGATGTTGGCCTGGTAGATGTCCCCGGCCCGGATGTAGTCGCGCACCGTCTCCACCGCCGCCTCGTAGGAGGCCCTGGTGAAGTTGGAGTGCCAGGCAAGCGGCGGCGTCTCGGTCCTCGGCCTGGGGCCGGCGGCCGCGAGCAGCTCCGCGAAACGGTCGAGCCGCGCCCGTGCCCGGTCGGCGCGGGCGGATTCCGTGAGCTCCGGAAAGCCGGTGGCGACGAGCCGGCAGGTCCGGCTGTCATGGTCGATGGACAGGACCGTGTCGTAGAGGTTGAAGGCGATGTCGTCGGTGAGGCCGGCGCGGCGGGCCGGCGGCCTCACCCGCTCCAGGCTCGCGCCGAGATCGTAGGCGAAATAGCCGATGGCCCCGCCGGGAAAGCCGGTTCCCTCGTCGCCCGCCAGCCGGTAGGGCGCGAGGCAGGCGCGCAGGGCCTCCAGGCCAGTTTCGCCGGATTGCCGCCCCTCGAGGGGCCGTCCGTCGAGCGTCGCGCGGCCGTTCGCGTAGCGGAACCGCCCGAACGGGTCGGCGGCCACGATCGAGACGCGCCCCAGGGTCTCGTGGCGCATGGCGCTGTCGAGGAAGGCCAGCCCCGGCAGGGACGAGAACGCCTCCGCCGCCGCGACGGGATCGATGAAGGGGATCTCGCGGGTCCACATGATGCTGTCGGACTTAAGAGCTTCGCGCGGGCGGGGACACGGGCCCCTCCTGCGGCATGGTTTCCTGATAACGCGCCACAGGTGACACGGGTCGCGGTTCGACGGAAGCCGCGCGGGCTGCATGGGCCGTGCAGGCTGTCGGCATGGTGCCCGGAACCGCCGCCCTCGCAACCGCGCGACGATGGGCGTATAGGAAGGCTGCAACCCGGCACCCTCCGCCCCGAGAATCACGGCCGGTCGAGTTTTCCTCGGCCGCGACCGACGAGCGACCATGACCGTACCCGTCACCATTCCGACCCCGGCGAAAGCCGCGCCCAAGATCTCGTTCGTCTCTCTCGGCTGCCCCAAGGCGCTGGTGGATTCCGAGCGCATCCTCACGCATCTGCGGGCGGAAGGCTATGAGCTCGCGCGCCGGCATGACGGGGCGGATGTGGTCATCGTCAACACCTGCGGCTTCCTCGATTCGGCCAAGGCCGAATCGCTCTCGGCCATCGGCGAGGCCATGGCCGAGAACGGTCGCGTCATCGTCACCGGCTGCATGGGCGCGCAGCCCGAGGAAATTCGCGAAAAGTATCCGAACCTCCTCGCGGTGACCGGGCCGCAGGCCTACGAATCGGTGGTCGCCGCCGTGCACGAGGCGGTGCCCCCGGCGCACGACCCGTTCCTCGATCTTGTGCCGCCGCAGGGGGTGAAGCTCACCCCACGCCATTACGCCTATCTGAAGATTTCCGAGGGCTGCAACAACCGCTGCACCTTCTGCATCATTCCTTCCCTGCGCGGCGACCTGGTCAGCCGGCCGGCGGGCGACGTGCTGCGCGAGGCCGAGAAGCTGGTCAAAGCCGGCGTCAAGGAATTGCTGGTGGTCTCGCAGGACACTAGCGCCTACGGCGTCGATATCCGCTACGCCACGAGCCCCTGGCGCGACCGAGAGGTGCGGGCGAAGTTCTACGATCTCTCCGCCGAACTCGGCGAGCTCGGTGCCTGGGTGCGGATGCATTACGTCTATCCCTACCCGCACGTGGACGACGTCATCCCGCTGATGGCCGAGGGCAAGATCCTTCCCTATCTCGACATGCCGCTGCAGCACGCCAGCCCGTCCGTGCTCAAGCGCATGCGCCGGCCGGGCAACCAGGAGAAACAGCTCGAACGGATCCGGCGCTGGCGCGAGATCTGCCCGGACCTCGCCATCCGCTCGACCTTCATCGTCGGCTTCCCCGGCGAGACCGAGGCCGAGTTCGAAGAACTGCTGACTTGGATCCGCGAAGCCAAGCTCGAGCGCGTCGGCTGTTTCGAATACGAGCCCGTAGGCGGCGCGGTGGCCAACGGACTCGGCGATCTCGTCCCGCCGGAACTCAAGGCCGAGCGCAAGCGCCGCTTCATGGAGGCGCAGCAGGGTGTCTCGGCCCGCTTGCAGAAGGCGCGCGTGGGCAAGCGCCTGCCCGTCATCATCGACGAGGCCAATGGCGGCATCGCCAAGGGCCGCTCGAAATACGACGCGCCGGAGATCGACGGCAACGTCCACGTCACCTCGCGCCGGCCGTTGCGGGTCGGTGACATCGTCACCGTGAAGATCGAGCGGGCTGACGCCTACGACCTCTACGGGAGCGCGGTGTAGGACCGCGCACCGGCGTGTTCAGGCTCTACCCGCCCCCGATCGCTCCGCTCGTGATCCGTTCGATCCCGGCCTCACGCATGGTCGCCCAAGCGCGTTCCACCGATCCGTCGATATCGATCCCCCGCACCGCATCTTCGATGACGGTGACGGCAAAGCCTGCCTTGCGGGCATCGAGCGCGCTCCAGAGCACGCAGTAATCGGTGGCGAGACCGGTGAGATAGAGGTGTTCGAACCCGCGCTCGCGCAGGTATCCGTCGAGCCCCGTTCGCGTATTCCGATCGGCCTCCAAGAAGGCCGAGTAGCTGTCGGTATGGGCATGATAGCCCTTGCGCATGACCAGTTCGGCCCAATCGACGTGAAGCTCGGACGAGAAACGGGCACCGGGCGAGCCCTCGACACAATGGTCGGGCCAGAGGACCTGAGGGCCGTAGGCGAGGTCCACGGTCTCGAAGGGGGACTTCCCCGCATGGCTGGAGGCGAAGGAGACATGGCCCGGCGGATGCCAGTCCTGGGTCAGGACCACGTGCGGGAACAGGGCGGCGAGGCGGTTGATCGGGGCGATCACCGCATGACCGTCCGGCACCGCGAGGGCTCCGCCGGGCAGGAAGTCGTTCTGGACGTCGACCACGAGGAGAAGGTCACGCTCGTCTGGGGGCATCATCCGCCTCCTCCTGTCTTCAGGTGATCCCGGGATCACGGGATACCCGGATCACGGGGTCATGACCGTGGCTCCCGTGGTCTGGCGTCCGGCCAGATCCTTGTGCACCTGCACCGCGTCGGCGAGCTTCGCCCGCGCATGGACGGGGATCTTCACCGCCCCGCTCGCCACCACGCCGAACAGGTTCTCGGCCATGGAATCGAGGGTGGCCCGCGTCCCCGCATGGGTGAACAGCGTGGGCCTCGTGGCGAAGAGCGAGCCCTTCTGGGCGAGGAGGGCCAGATTGAAGTTCTCGATCGGGCCGGAGGCGGAGCCGAAGCTCACGAACATCCCCAGCGGGGCGATGCAGTCGAGGGAGGCCGGGTAGGTGTCCTTGCCGACGCCGTCATAGACGACGCGCACGCCCTTGCCGCCGGTGATCTCCTTCACCCGCGCGGCGAAATCCTCGTCGCGGTAGAGGATGACGTGGTCGCAGCCATTGGCCCGCGCCAGCTCCGCTTTCTCGGCCGAGCCCACCGTGCCGATGACGGTGGCGCCGATATGCTTGGCCCATTGGCAGGCGATGAGGCCGACGCCGCCGGCGGCGGCGTGGAACAGGATCGTGTCGCCCGGCTTCACCGGGCATGTCCGGTGCAGGAGATACTCGGCGGTGAGGCCCTTCAGCATCATGGCCGCGGCGGTGGCGTCGTCGACCCCGTCGGCGAGATGCACGGCGGCGCCGGCATTGATCACCACCTCCTCCGCATAGGTACCCTCGGCCGAACCGTAGGCCACGCGCTCACCCACCCGGAACCCGGTGACGCCCTCGCCGATGGCGGCGACCACGCCCGCCCCCTCCTTGCCGGGCGTGAAGGGGAGCTGCGCCGCCTTGTAGGCGCCCGAGCGGAAGTAGATGTCGATGAAGTTGACGCCGATGGCCGTCTGGCGGACGCGGATCTGGCCGGGGCCGGGCTCGCCGACCGCCACCTCCTCGTAGCGCATCACCTCGGGCTCGCCATACTCGTAGACCCGGATCGCCTTGGGCATCGTCGTCTCTCCTCGTCTGTTCGATGGACGCGACATAAGCTACCGGCCTTAAGGAGCAAGCCCGGCGCTGCCGATAGAGGTGCCCGGCCGGAGGCGCGGGCGGCATGGCCGTTGCAGACCATCGCCCGGCTTCGCGTGAGACAGGCCGGTCGGTATCGTTCCCCGGCAGCTGCGCAGGAGGGGGCCGCGTTCCATGGAAGAGATCGTCTGGATCAGGCCCGCCGATTACGATCCCGCCGTCGTCGCGGGGCTCGTGTTCCAGCCGGAGCCAGGCCTTCCCGCCTTCGAGGTCATGGACCGCTGCCGGGTGGTGATGATGTTCAAGGCCGGGATCGCCTGGGAGATCAGGCCGTTCACGCAACTCACCTTGAAGATCGTCGAGGAGCCGGAAGGCTGAAGCTTTTCACGGGATCCGCGACAGTTCCAGGTCGCGGCGGATCGCCAGGAGGTCGAGGACAGCGATAACCAGCCAGGGACCTGCGATCCCGATGAAGAATGCCATGGTGAGCTCTCCTCTCCCGGCGATGATCCGGCACCGCCGCATCGGACGATAGGACAGGTCCCGGCAGTCGGCAAACGGGAGTTCGGTCTGTCGCAACGCCCTGACCCCGCGAGATGCCTCAGGGCCGTCCGGCGGCGTTCAGGATCAGCCTCGCGATCGTGTCGGGCTGGGAGATCAGGGACAGGTGGCTCGCCGTCACCTCGATCGTCGTGGCGCCCATCCTCTTCGCCATGAAGCGTTCGAGATCGGGGTCGATCGTCCGATCCTCCGTCGAGACCGCGTAGAAGCTCGGCTTCGATCGCCAGGCCGCCTGGGTGGTCCTGCCCGCCAGCAGCGCCTTCGCGAAGGGCTGCTGCACCGCGTAGAGCACCTTCGCCTTCGCCTCGGGAAGGTCGCCGGCGAAATCACGCAGGAAGGCCGCCTCGCCGAGGCGCCCGTATTCGCCGTCGAAGACGATGCCGGCGCTGGCGGGGGGCGTCGGAAAGGTTCGTGCCAGGGCCGCATAATCCTCGCCGGCATCCGGCGCGCGGGCCGCCACGTAGACGAGGGCGGATACGTTCGGATCGGTGCCGGCCTCGGAGACGATCATGCCGGCGAAGGAATGGCCGACGAGCACGGTCGGCCCGTCCTGCCGCGCCAGCACCCGCCGCACCGAAGCCACCGCCTCGTCGAGGGTGGTCAGCGGGTTCTGCACGGAGGTGACGGTCAGGCCCGCCGCCTGCAGCCGCGCGATGACCTCGGACCAGCACGACCCGTCGGCAAACAGGCCGTGGACGAGGACGACGTTCCGCGCCGGCGGCGGGGCCGCCTTGCCTGGGTCCGCCTTGCCTGGGTCCGCCTTGGCTGATTCCGCCTTGGCCGGGTCCGCGCCAAGCGGGAATGCGGCACCGGCGGCCGCGAGTGTCAGGAAGGTTCGACGATCCATCGGAAGGCTCCCGTCGCATCGGATGTCGCGGCATTGGCCGCCCGCGCCCTGAGAAAGTCCAGGCCATCGGGAACCGCGATGCCTCTGACCGAGCCTCACACCAGCCCGGTCAGGTAATAGACCCCGATCACGAGAAACACCGCGCTGGTCTTGAGCACGGTGATCGCGAAGATGTCGGCATAGGCCTGCCGGTGTGTCAGCCCCGTCACCGAGAGCAGGGTGATGACGGCGCCGTTATGGGGCAGTGTGTCCATGCCGCCGCTCGCCATGGCGGCCACCCGATGCAGCACCTCCATGGGGATATGGGCCGCCTGCGCCGCCGCGATGAAGGTGGAGGACATGGCGGCGAGGGCGATGCTCAGCCCTCCGGAGGCCGAGCCGGTGATGCCGGCCAGCGCCGTCACCGTCACCGCCTCGTTCACCAGCGGGTCGGGGATGGCCGACAGGGCCTCGCGGATGACGATGAATCCCGGCAGTGCCGCGATGACCGCGCCGAACCCGTATTCGGAGGCCGTGTTCATGGCCGCCAGCAGCGAGCCGGCCACCGCCGCGCGGCTACCCTCGGCGAAGCTCTTCGAGACCGGTTTCCAGGCGAAGACGAAGACCGTGAGGATGCCGGCCAGCAGCGCCAGTTCCACCGCCCAGATCGCGGTGACCGACGAGACCGTGGTGACGATGGGCTTGTCGAGCCCCGCCAGCATGGTCTCGGTCTTCGCCCCGTAGAGGCGCGGGATGAGCGCGGTGAAGGCGAGGTTCGAGAGGCCGACCACGACGAGCGGCAGCAGCGCCACCAGGGGATGCGCCAGGGCTTCGTCGGAGACGGGCGTCGGCTCGTTGGTGTGGCCGCTGCCGTAGCCCTCTCCTCTGGCCTTGGCCGAGGCGATGCGCCGGTCGAGATAGGCCACGCCGGCCACGAGGATGAAGGCGGCGCCGATCAGACCGAGCCAGGGGGCCGCCCAGGTGTTGGTGCCGAAGAAGGTGGTGGGGATGATGTTCTGGATCTGCGGCGTGCCGGGCAGCGCATCCATCGTGTAGGAGAAGGCGCCGAGCGCGATGGTGCCGGGGATGAGGCGCTTGGGGATCTCGCTCAGCCGGAAGGCTTCCGCCGCGAAGGGATAGACCGCGAACACCACGACGAAGAGCGAGACGCCGCCATAGGTGAGCAGGTTGCACACCAGCACGATGGAGAGCACCGCCCGGCGCGCGCCCACGAGATCGATCACCGCCGTGACGATCGACCGCGAAAAACCCGAGAGCTCGATGACCTTGCCGAACACCGCGCCGAGGAGGAAGACCGGCAGGTACAGCTTCACGAAGCCGACCATTTTCTCCATGAACAGGCCGGAGAAGACCGGCAGCACGGCGGACGGGTCGGTGAGGAGCACGGCGAGGAGCGCCGCCACCGGGGCGAACAGGATGACGCTGAAGCCGCGATAGGCGACGAGCATCAGGAATCCGAGCGCCAGCAGCGCGATGGCGAGGCTCATGACGACGCTCTCATGATGGGGCAACCTCCGGGGCACTCTGCCCCTGTCGGGACGCTCAGCTGATGCTAGAAGCCGCAGCGTGGCAATGCCACAGCGAGGTGACCCGAGACGGACGGCACCTATTTGAAACGGCAGCGGTCCGGTCGGTGCCGCTTCGACTGGTCTGGTGAGGGCACCCCTCGCCGAGGAGCGATGCATGGATTCGTCCCCTCCCCGTTTCGACGTGGCCGTCGTCGGCGCGGGTGCCGCCGGGCTCGGTCTCGCCCTGGCTTTGGCCCGAGAGGGCATCGCCACGGCCCTCGTCGGCCGCCACGCCCCCGTCGCCGATGGACGCACGGTCGCCCTCCTCGACGGGTCGGTGCGCTTCCTCGACGCGCTGGGGGCCTGGGCGGAGGTGGCGCCGCATGCAGCACCGCTCGCCGAACTCCATATCGTCGATGACACGGGCAGCCTGTTCCGCCCGCCGCCGGCCCGGTTCGTGTCCACCGAGATCGGCCTTCCCGCCTTCGGCTGGAATGTGGAGAGCGCCCGCCTCGTGGAGACCCTGCGGGCGCAGGCCCGGTCGGCTCCCGGCCTGACCCTGTTCGAGAGCGACGCGGTGGGGCTGGAACGGGATGCCGACGAGGCCCGGATCGGTCTGGAAGAGGGCGGGCCCGTCGCCGCTCGCCTCGTCGTCGGCGCGGACGGGGCCCGCTCGCGCATGCGGGAGCAGGCCGGCATCGCCACCAGGGAGTGGTCCTACCCGCAGGCCGCCATCACCACGCTGCTCGCCCACGAGCGCCCGCACCGGGACGTCTCCACCGAGTTCCATACCCGGCAGGGGCCGTTCACCCTGGTCCCCCTCCCCGGTGGGCATCGGTCCAGCCTCGTCTGGGTCACCGGCGCGGGACCGGCGCGGCGCCTCTCCGAACTGGAGGATGCCGACCTCGCGCGCGCCATCGAGAACCAGGCCCAGGCCATGCTCGGGGCCATGCGCATCGACGGGCCGCGCGGGCTCGTGCCCATGCGGGGCCTCTCCGTCGCCTCCCCGGTCGGGCCGCGCATCGCCCTTGTCGGCGAGGCGGCCCACGCCTTCCCTCCCATCGGTGCGCAGGGGCTCAATCTCGGCCTGCGCGATGCGGCGGCGTTGCGCGACAGCGTCCTGGCCGCGACCTCGGACGGGCGCGATCCCGGCGCGCGCCAGGCCCTGTCCGGCTTTGCCCGGTCCCGGTCGCTGGATGCCCGCCTGCGCACGGCGGCGGTGGACACCCTCAACCGCAGCCTGCTCAGTTCTTTGATCCCCATCGACGCCCTGCGCGGCCTCGGACTCCTGGCGATGACGACGATCGGACCGTTGCGCCGCATCGTCATGCGCGAGGGGGTTCTGCCGCGCCTCGGCGCACCCTCGCTGATGCGGTGACGGTCAGCGCCGGGCGAGACTCGTCGGCGATTCCGCCGACCCGACACGTTCGCCCGTCGATCCGGTGGGGATCGAGGCGGCGGGGGTTCCGCGGCTGAAGGCGGTGCCGTCGCGCCCGAGGCTCTCGCCATGGGCGAACAGGGCCTTCATGTAATCCTGGTCGAAGGGTGCCGAGCTGGTGCGCGTGAACCGGTTGTCGATCTCGGCCACCTCGAGATCGAGGCCGTTGCGTTCGGCGAAACGCTCCGTGAGGGCGAGCGCCGCGCGGGTCTGCGCCTTGATCGCGGCGGACATCGCGCGGCCGAGCACGCTCAGGGTCGTGCGTGTGGCCATCTGGAAGTCCGGTGTCACCGTGTTGTTGACCACGAGGTAGACCGTTCTCGTGGGAAGCCTCACCTTGGCCTTGCCGAGGATCGCGGCTTCCGGCGCCAGGTAGAACGGCGCCGTGGTGCCGCCATCCGCATGCATTTCCTGGAAGCGCTTCCCGTCCGTACCGACCACGTCGATCATCACCGGCGGGAACACGCCCGGCACCGCCGAGGAGGCGAGGATGATCGAGCGGAACAGGTCGAGTGCCTTCGGGCTGCCCTCGGAGGCGATGGCGCCCATGTCCCACAGGACCGGGCGCTCGCTGTCCACGGCGGTGGTCGCCACCAGCAGGCGCCGTCCCTTGGCGTGCTCGGCGGCGATGTCGGCGAGAAGCTTGCCCGTCACCATCCGGTCGATCCGGCGCTTGAGCGGCCAGGTATCGGTGAGGGCCTCATTGGTGCCGCCGAACTCGAACACGTCGGCGGCGGAGATCTCGGTATAGGCCCGCGCCAGCGTCGCATCGGCGCTGGAGCCGAGGAAGGCGAAGGGCGCGATCATCGCCCCCGTGCTCACCCCGGTGATGATTCCGAAATCGGGCCGGTCGCCGGCCTTCGACCAGCCGTTGAGGAGGCCGGCGGCGAAGGCCCCGTTCTCGCCGCCACCCGACAGGACAAGCCACGGATCGGCCGCCGCGCTCGCCCCGTCGATGAGGCTCTGGAATGCCTTGGTGTCGTCGGCCGCGATCCGTAGCTGGCCCTTCAGGCCGTCGGGCCGGGCCTCGGCGGCGTCACCGGCCGTGAACGGCACGCGCTCGGATGCTCTGGCGGGCGATGCCTTGGAGGAGTCCCTGGGAGAAGCGGTTCTCGCCGGAGCGCCCGCATGGGCCGGAGCGGCTTCGCCCGGCGCGGCGACGCTCAGCATCGCGACGAGGCCGGCAGCGTAGAGGAGACCGTGTCGGGTCGATGATCCGGACATGAGAGAGTGTCCTTGATGAGTCTCGAAACGCCCGCCTCTGTTGCGAGAACCCGGCCTGTACCCGCCGGTTCCTACCCGCTGCACGGGCCCCTGCGTCGAACATGCGCCAGCGCACGTCGTTGGGAAAGTGGTCTTCGCCTCGAACCCGCCTTTACGTGGGGGGTAACCTTGACTAACCGCTTCGAGGCTAGAGCCTCACCCCGAAAAGTCCGACCCGAGTTTTCGGCAAAGATGATGCGCCCTGAACATCCTATGGCATCGTCCTGAATACGATATCCAGAGCGATGACCCAGTCCGACGATCGATCGACACACGGAGCCCGAGACCCCATGAAATTGCCGCGCCGCTTCTTCCAGCCCCTCGCCACTGGCGCCCCGGCCCCGTTCCGTGACCTGCCGGTGAAGCTCGAGCGGATGATCCACTTCGTGCCGCCTCACAACGACAAGGTCCGCGCCCGCGTGCCGGACCTCGCCGCCACCGTGGACGTGGTGCTCGGCAACCTCGAGGACGCCGTGCCGGTCGACCAGAAGGAGGCGGCCCGCAAGGGCTTCGTCGCCATGGCGCAGGCGACCGATTTCGCCGCGTCCGGCACAGGCCTGTGGACCCGTATCAACGCCCTCAACAGCCCCTGGATTCTCGACGACCTGTTCGAGATCGTGTCCCAGGTCGGGGACAAGCTCGACGTGGTGATGGTGCCCAAGGTCGAGGGTCCGTGGGACATCCACTACATCGACCAGCTCTTGGCCCAGCTCGAAGCGAAGCACGGCGTCGGCAAGCCGATCCTCGTCCACGCCATCCTGGAGACGGCCGAGGGCGTCGCCAACGTGGACGCCATCGCCTCCGCCTCCCCGCGCATGCACGGTATGAGCCTCGGCCCCGCCGATCTCGCCGCCTCGCGCGGCATGAAGACCACCCGCGTCGGCGGCGGCCACCCGGATTACCGCGTCATCGCCGACCCGACGAGCGACGGCGCCGCCCGGGCCAGCGCCCAGCAGGACCTCTGGCACTACACCATCGCCAAGATGGTCGATGCCTGCATGGCCAACGGCCTCAAGGCCTTCTACGGCCCGTTCGGCGACTTCTCGGACGGGGATGCCTGCGAGGCCCAGTTCCGCAACGCCTTCCTCATGGGCTGCGCCGGCGCCTGGACCCTGCACCCGAACCAGGTCGCCATCGCCAAGCGCGTCTTCGCCCCCGATCCGGCGGAGGTCGCCTTCGCGATGCGGATCGTCGAGGCGATGCCGGACGGCACCGGTGCGGTGATGCTCGACGGCAAAATGCAGGACGACGCCACCTGGAAGCAGGCCAAGGTCATCGTCGATCTGGCCCGGCTGGTGGCCGAGAAGGACCCGGAACTCGCCCAGACCTACGGCCTGAAGTGACCTCTGGCCCGAACTGAGATGGCCTCCCCTGGCTCCCCTCTCCCCGCACGCGGGGAGAGGG
>NZ_NKUG01000021.1 GCF_014845095.1 Methylobacterium bullatum
ACGAATCGATTTTCGCGACAAACACATGACGCCACAACATAACTCATTGCCGGCAAACAAGGATTTCGCGCTTCGTGAACCTCGCCCCGGCTCGCGGTCTCCAGATTGACCGAGGTCAGGAGCCCCTCTGACGTAGAGCGGCGCGCCAGCCTTCGCCCAGCGATCTTCCATTCCGCCCGCGCTTTCCCGCGTGCATGGAAACATTCCCTCTCCCGAGGCGCCTCAATGTCGACATGCTCGACTTCGACATGTCGACCACCGGCCGATACCATCGGTCGTCGCTCATGGTGCGCCGTCCCTCGCGAAACGAGATCCGGCCCTCTGAAGAGAAGAGATACGCTTGCGAGGGAACACCGTGGCGCGCGGCCGGCTCAGGATCGGAGCTCCGACGAACAGCACCGACTCCCATCCAGGCCGAGCCGCCGACCCGCCTCTCGATCTGTTCCTCACCGATTCCGCCCAGATCGATCGACGTGAGGTCAACCTGCGCTGGCTCTGTGCCAGTGCGTTGACCGGGCTGACCGGGGCCGGTCTCATCGGAGCCGCGATCTACGTGTCGTTACAGGGCGACGTCTCTTTCGCCGCGGTTCCGGAACATGCGGAGATCATGGTGCGCTCCGCGCCGAACGACGACGTCGCGAACATCGCGCGCAAGGGCGACCGGCTCGTCCGCAACCTGATGATCGCGTCGGCCAAACAGACGTTCCGCTCGCCGGTGACCGTGCGCTTGGGAGACCGCGAGATCATCAAGGTCCGGCCTTTCGTACGGATCTCGACGGCGCTCTCCATGTCGACAGGCGTCTTCTCCGCCGAGGTGCCGCGCTTCGACCCGATGAAATTCGTGTCCAGCGAACCGCTCGAACGGGCGACGGAAGCGAGCGCGGCCGATGCTCCCGGCGCGGAGGTGACCGTCATCAAGCGTGATCTCACCACGATGCCGATCGAGGCGAACACGCCCGCCCTCGGCGATGACGCCGTGACCGCCCAGGTCGAAGAGGAAAAGCGGCTGGCCGCGGAGGCCGGACGACGCACGGCGCTTCCCATCGCGCCGCAAATGATGTTGTCGCGGGCGCTCCAGCAGGGTATCGCGGCTCCGGATTTCGGCGGGATCGCCCCCCCGTCCGGCGATGCGAGCCCCTTCAAGTCCATCGACGTCCTCGTGGTGCCGGAGAACGTCACCAATCTCGCGAAGACGAGCCTCCGGCAGGGCGAGACGCCGCTGGTGGAAGACCGCGACGTGGCGATCAAGCGCGGCGAGACCCTCGAAGCGCTGCTGAAGGCCACGGGCCAGGCCAGCGACGAGCAGATCAAGGGGATCGTCGCGGCTCTCGGCGGGCGGGCACGCGTCGGCGACCTCGCCGAAGGCCAACAGTTCCGCGTCCAGATCGCACCGGGTCCGAAGCCCGGAGATCCCCGGCAGGTGACTCGGGTCGTCCTGTATGGCGAGAACGGCGTCGAGGGAATCGCCGCCATCAACGATCGCGGCGCCTTCGTCTCGGTCGCGCAGGCGGTGGAAGACAAGGCGGCGCGCAAGGCGCCCGCCGCGTCGGAATCCGGAGACGACGACGAGGACGAGGATGGCGGTTCGGGCCCTCGTCTCTATCAGAGCCTCTATGAGACGGCAGCACGGCACGATCTGCCGCGCGCGACCGTGGAAGATATCGTGCGGATCTTCAGCTACGACATCGACTTCCAGCGCCGCATCGCGAGCGGCGACAGTCTCGATGTCTTCTATACGTACGACGAGGAAGGCGGTCAGGCCGCGCTCGACCGGCCGGAACTGTTGTACGCGTCGCTCAACCTCGGCGGCGAGGTGCGAAAGGTCTACCGTTTCCAGTCGCCGGACGACGGCTCCATCGATTATCTCGACGAGCAGGGCCGCTCCCTCAAAAAATTCCTGATCCGCAAGCCCATCGCCGACGGCATCATGCGCTCGGGCTTCGGTTACCGGCGCCATCCGATCCTCGGCTATGCCAAGCTCCATACCGGCGTGGATTGGGCCAACCCGATCGGTACGCCCATCGTCGCCGCCGGCAACGGCAGCGTCATCAAGGCGGAATGGGATTCGGGCTATGGCCGCCGGGTCGAGCTCCAGCACATCAACGGCTACGTCACCACCTACAACCACATGTCGCGCTTCGCCCGGGGTGTGACGGCGGGGGCCAAGGTGCGCCAAGGCCAGGTGATCGGCTATGTCGGTTCCACCGGCCTCTCCACCGGCGCGCACCTGCATTACGAGGTCATCATCAACGGCCATTTCGTCGACCCGATGAAGATCCGCGTGCCGCGCGGACGCGAACTCGACGGGCGGATGCTCACCGAGTTCACGCGCCAGCGCGAGCAGATCGAGACCACGCTGCAGAAATCCCGAGCCGGCGTCGCCATGGCCCAGCGCGACGCCCCGCGCTGAGCCCCCTCCCCTCACCCGAATCCGAGCCGGCGGCGGATCTCCGCCGGGGTGACGCCCCGAGCCCTCAGATCGCCGAGGGATTCCGAGCCGCGCGATTTGGCGAGCTTCGTCCCGTCGGGGCCGAGGATCAGGGCGTGGTGATGATAGGCCGGGCACTCAAGACCGAGCAGGGCCTGAAGCAGGACATGCAGGTCGGTCGAGGCCGCGAGGTCCGCTCCGCGAACCACGTGGCTGATGTCCTGGGCGGCATCGTCGACCACCACGGACAGGTGGTAGCTCGTCGGCACGTCGCGCCGCGCGATCGGCGCATCGCCCCAGCGGGCGGGATCGGCGACGTGGCTCGTCTCCAGGCAATCGGCGTCGAGGCAGGAAAAGCGGTGCGGCCCCGGAGCCTGCGCGAGGGCGCGGTTCATGTCGAGCCGCCAGCTATGCGGCAGACCGGCCGCGATATGTGACGCCCGCTCATCCTGGGAAAGGACGCGGCACGTGCCGGGATAGTGAGGCGCCCCGTCCGGATCGCGGGGCGGCTCCGGCCCGGCGGCCGCGATCACGGCGGCGCGGCTACAGAAGCAGGGATAGACGAGGCCGCGCGAGCGGAGTGCGTCGATGGCACGGCGATAGGCCGGAAAATGCTCGGATTGGCGCCGGACGGAACCGCCGAACCCGATCCCGAGCCAAGCGAGATCGTCCGCGATGGCGGCGATCAGGTCCGGGCGCGAGCGCACCGGATCGATATCCTCGATCCGCAGGATGAGGTCGCCGCCGAGCCGCGCGGCGAACAGCTCGTTCACCAGGGCGGAATAGGCGTGCCCGAGATGGAGGCGCCCGTTGGGGCTCGGCGCGAAGCGAAGGCGGATCGGAACGGACGACCCGGTCATCCCCCGGAATGGCGCCGGCACAGCTCTGCTTTGGGAACGCAGGCGATACCCGGCATGGAGCAGGCTATCCCCTCCCCGTAGCGCCGACAGACCGTGCAGCCGTCGCTCCACTCGGCGCAGGACGCATCGGCTGCCGGAGAAACCGGTCCTGAACGCCCGTGCGAAGAGGGCGCGAACGTGCCGATCAGGACGGTGACCACCACGACGGCCGCCACGGCCAAGGCCACGAGACCATCCCTGCTCTGCGATGTCGGCACGGGTGCCGCGGCATCCGATGGTGGCGAGGTTGGTGCGCGCATGGCCCGTGTTCGCTCGCTCGCCGCGCCCTGTCAACGCGAATTGCCTCTCAGGCCACGGTGACGACACGGCGTTCGAGGAGGGCGGGCAAGGCCTTGAGGTCGAGGGGTTTTGCCAGGAATTCGTCGAACCCGGCCTCCCGCGCGGCCAATTCGTCCTCGCGACCGGTATTGGCGGTGAGCGCCACCAGCCGGAGCGGCGCGCGATGGTGCTCGGCCTCGCTGGCACGCAGCCGCCGCGCCGTTTCCAGCCCATCGATTCCCGGCATGCGGATGTCGATGAGGGCGAGGTCGAACCGGGATGCGGGATGGTCGAGCCGAGCCAGCGCCTCAGACCCGTCCCGCGCCAGAACCACCGTCGCACCGAGACGCTCCAGAGCCCTGGTGGCCAGCAGGGCGTTGATCGGGTTGTCCTCGGCGAGAAGCACGTGGACGCCCGCCCCCGCGCGCGCGCCGTCCTTGTCCGCCGGGATCGCGCCGTCGTCGGGCACCGGTTTCGGCGCGGGGCCGGTCGCTTCCACCGAGGAGCTCGGCGCCAGCAGCCTGTCGAACAGTGAGCGCGCCCGGACCGGCTTGATCAGGTAGCTGTCGAAGCCCGCCGCCCCCGGCGCACCGAATTCCCGCCGATCGAAGGGGGACAGCAGAATGAGGCTGCAGCGCACGCCGCGCCGCCTGGCTTCCGCCGCGAGGCTGCGCACGCTCGCGTCGCCGAGGGCGCGATCGGCGATCACCGCATCGAAGGGCACGCCCGACAGCGTATCGAGCCCGGCCTCGACGGTCGGCACCACCACCGCCGACGCGCCGGACCGGGACAGGCGCCGGGCGAGGAACGGCGCCTGATAGGGAGAATCGGCGACGATCAGGATCTTCCGCCCCTGCAGCGAGACGGGCGGCAGCGCATCCTCCGACGCAGCGCCGACCGGCAGGGGCAAGTGGACTGTGAAGGTGCTGCCCTGGCCGACGACCGAGCGCGCGTCGATGTGTCCCCCCATCCGCGAGGCGAGGCGCCGGCTGATGGCGAGACCGAGCCCGGTTCCCTCATGGCGCGTGCTGGCGCTGTTGTCGCCCTGCTCGAATTCCTCGAACAGGATCGGGATGCGCGCGGCGGGGATACCCGCCCCCGTATCCGAGACCGCCAGGACGATCTCCTGCGCGACCCATGTCACCGTGACGCCGACCCCGCCCTGATTGGTGAACTTGATGGCGTTGCCCGCGAGATTGACCACGATCTGCCGGACACGGTCCGCATCGCCGATGAATTCGGACGGCACGTCGTCGGCGACGTCGATGGCGATCTCGATGCCCTTGTCCTGGGCGCGGGGCGCCAGGAGTTCGACCACGCCTTCCACCACCGCCCGGAGATCGAAGGGTTCGGCCGACAGGTCGAGGCGTCCCGCCTCGATCCGCGAGAAATCGAGGATGCCGTCGATGAGGGTCAGCAAGGCCCGGCCCGACGTGTGCACCGCCTCCACGTAGGTCCGCTGCTCGGCATCGAGGCCGGTCTCGAGGACGAGGTCGGCCATGCCGAGAATGCCGTTCAACGGCGTGCGGAACTCGTGGCTGACGGTGGCGAGAAAGCGCGACTTGGCGACGTTGGCCGCTTCGGCGCGGTGGAGCGCCTCGTCGAGAGAGCGGGCGGATTCGATCCGTTCGGTGATGTCCGAGCCCGCCCGCAGCCATTGCGTGCGTCCTCCGGGACCGGTGACGCGCATCTCGATGAAGGAGAACCAGCGCGGAATGCCGTCGACGGGGCGCACCTGCATCTCGACACGGCTGACGCCGTCGGATTGCTGTTGCCGAGGCCCCTGGTCCAGGATTTCGAGGTCCACCGTCGAGCCGAGCAGCGTCAGCGGTTCGACCCCGAAGAGACGCCCGAATCCATCGTTGGCGAAGGTGATGCGCCCTTGCGTGTCCCGCTGGACGATGACGTCGGTGGTCGCCTCCACGAGCGCGCGGTAGCGCTCCTCGCTCTCGGACATCCGCCAGATACTGTCCTGGAGACGTTCGACCTCGGACGCGTCGCCCGCCGGCCGTCGCAGGCCTCGGGCGACCAGGCTCGCCGTGGCCAGGACCGCGAACAGGGTGATGGCGAGAGCGACCTCCAGGGTGATCATCGACCTCTCCGTGGGGCGGCCCGAGCGGATCGCCGCAGGGCGAACCGCCGCGCGGTGCGACGATGATGCCGAGGTTCCCGCTCCCACTCCATTCCTGTCATTCGCATGTGAGATTGAAGGACGGCTTTCGAAAGGAGCTTAAGGCTTCCTTGCCGCGACGGACGACATCCCTCGCCCCGCATCGGTGCCGTCACGCTCATAGCCGATGCCGGACAGCTTGGCGCGCCGCGCTTCACGGGCAGGCCGCGATGGTGTAGGCGCGACGGCTTGTACCTGGGCCGTCCCTCCCCCGAGGCCAGGCCGCGAGACGCAGGCACCATGACCTTTTCTTCGTCAGAGACCTCTTCGCAGCCGGACACCGCCGGTTCCACGAAGACACGCATCGAGGCCACCTTCGCCCGCTGCCGCGCGGAGAAGCGCGCCGCCCTCGTGACCTACGTCATGGCCGGCGACCCCGATGCCGAGACCTCCCTGAAGGTGCTCCGGGCGCTGCCGCCGGCCGGCGCCGACATCGTCGAGTTCGGCCTTCCCTTCACCGACCCGATGGCGGACGGGCCGGCGATCCAGGCGGCGGCGTTGCGCGCCCTCGCGGGCGGGCAGGATCTGGTCAAGACCCTCGACCTCGTCCGCCGTTTCCGGGAGGACAATTCCGGAACCCCGGTGATCCTGATGGGATATTACAACCCGATCCATGCCTACGGCGTCGACCGGTTCCTCGACGACGCCGTCGCGGCGGGGATCGACGGGCTCATCGTCGTCGACCTGCCGCCGGAGGAGGACGACGAACTCTGCCTGCCGGCGCTCGCCAAGGGACTGGCCTTCATTCGGCTGGCGACGCCCACCACCGACGAGCGCCGCCTCCCCGCCGTCCTCGCGAACACGGCCGGCTTCGTCTATTATGTGTCGATCAACGGCATCACCGGCACGGCGACACCCGATTTCGGTCGGGTGGCCGAGGCGGTGGGCCGGATCCGCAGCCATACGGACCTGCCCGTGGTGGTCGGCTTCGGCGTCCGGACGGGCGTCCAGGCCGCCGCGATCGCCAAGGGCGCGGACGGCGTGGTCGTCGGCTCCGCCCTCGTGGATGTGATCCACCGGGCGGTGGTGGACGGCCGGGACGCCGCCGAGACGGTGAGCGAATTGGTGCGCGAACTGGCCGAGGGCGTGCGCGGCCGGACCGCCTGAGAGAACCACACCGGAACGATCCGTCCGCGAGCCGATCCCCGGCTCATCCGAGACCCCTTCCCTCAAGAACGGTCAGTCGACGATGGTTGAACCCATGAACTGGATCTCGGAGGTCGTGCGCCCCAGGATCAAGACCCTGTTCAAGCGCGAGACGCCCGAGAATCTGTGGGTCAAATGCCCGGATAGCGGGCAGATGGTGTTCCACAAGGAGGTGGAGGGAAACCACTGGGTCATCCCGGGGTCCGAGCATCATCTGAAGATGAGCGCGCAGGCGCGCCTGAAGATGATGTTCGACGAGGGCACCTGGATCGACGTGCCCCTGCCGGAGGTGGCCGCCGACCCGCTCAAGTTCCGTGACGAGAAGCGCTATGCCGACCGCCTGAAGGACGCCCGTGCCAAGACCGGGATGCCCGACGCCTTCAAGATCGGCTTCGGCCGGGTCTCGGGAATGCCGATGACGCTGGCGGTGCAGGATTTCGCCTTCATGGCCGGCTCCCTCGGTATGGCGGCGGGTGAGGCCTTCGTGCGCGGCGCCGAGACGGCGCTGGACAAGCGCACGCCCTACATTCTGTTCTCGGCCTCCGGCGGCGCACGCATGCAGGAGGGCATCCTGTCGCTCATGCAGATGCCGCGCACGACGGTGGCCGTGCGCCGGCTGAAAGCGGCGAAACTCCCCTACATCGTGGTGCTCACCAACCCGACCACGGGCGGCGTCACCGCTTCCTACGCCATGCTGGGGGACGTCCATCTCGCCGAGCCCGGTGCCCTGATCTGCTTTGCCGGGCCGCGCGTCATCGAACAGACGATCCGCGAGAAACTGCCCGACGGGTTCCAGCGCGCCGAGTATCTGCAGGAACACGGAATGGTCGATCAGGTCGTGCACCGGCATGCCCTGAAGGACACGATCTCACGACTCTGCGGCTTGCTGATGAACCAGCCTGCGGCGGCACCGGCCGGCGCGGGCGCCGTTGCCGAGCCGGCCTGAGCCCACACGCTATACGGCGAGCCGATCCATGGATTCCTCCGACGCGCTGATGGCCCGCTTCCTGGCCCTTCATCCTCGCACGATCGACCTGTCGCTGGGCCGGATCCAGCGCCTGCTCGAACGGCTCGGGCACCCGGAACGCAAGCTGCCTCCGGTCATTCATGTGGCCGGCACCAACGGCAAGGGCTCGACCATCGCCTTCATGCGGGCGATTCTCGAAGCCGGCGGCCTCGCTGCGCATGTCTACACCTCGCCCCACCTCGTGCGCTTCCACGAGCGCATCCGCATCGGTGCGGTGGGGGGCGGCAGCTATGTGCCCGAGGACCAGCTCGCCGACGCCCTCGCCCGCTGCGAGGCATCCAATGCGGGCGAGCCGATCACGGTGTTCGAGATCACCACCGCCGCGGCCTTCCTCCTGTTCTCGGAGACCCCGGCCGACGTGCTCCTGCTCGAAGTGGGGCTCGGTGGGCGGGTCGACGCCACCAACGTGATCGACAATCCCGCGGCCGCCGTCGTCACGCCGATCGGGCGCGACCATGCGGAGTATCTCGGCGACACCGTCGAAGCGGTGGCGACCGAGAAGGCGGGCATCTTCAAGCGCGGTTGCCCGGCGATCATCGCCGCCCAGGATTACAAAGAGGCGGATTCGGTGCTCTGCCGCATCGCCGAGGAGATCGGAGCCACGCCGATCCGGGTCGGGAACCAGGATTTCTCGGTCCATGCCGAGCGCGGCCGCATCGTCTACCAGGACGAGCTCGACCTGTTCGACCTGCCCCAGCCCCGCCTCAACGGACGGCATCAGTTCACCAACGCCGCCACCGCCATCGCGGCCCTGCGCGCGGCCGGTTTCGGCGATATCGGAGTGGAGGCCATCGAGACCGGCCTCAACAAGGTCGAATGGCCGGGCCGCCTCCAGCGGCTCACCCGCGGCCGCCTGTCCGACATGGCACCGAACGATGCGGAGCTCTGGCTCGATGGCGGCCACAATATCGATGGCGGTCGTATTCTCGCGACCGCGATGGCGGATCTCGGCGAGCGCAGCGACGTGCCGCTGATCCTGGTGGTGGGCCTTCTCGGCACGAAGGACGCGGAAGGCTTCCTGCGTAACTTCGTGGGGCTGGCGCGGCACCTGATCGCGGTCCCGATCGGAGGCCAGATGGCGGCGCGGCCGGCCGAGGAGGTCGCCCAGATCGCCGCCGATGTGGGGCTCACCGCCTATGTGGCCTCCAGCGTCGAGGCCGCCCTGGAGAGCCTCTCCGACATCGCCTTCGAGCGGCCGCCGCGTATCCTGATCTGCGGTTCGCTCTATCTCGCGGGCAACGTCCTCACCGCCAACGGTACGCCTCCGACCTGATCGCGTCGGGTGGGAGGCGGTCTCCTGGCGGAAGGCAAGTGATTCTGCCGGACGAGTCCTTGCCCTCGTCGAACAGGGTTACCGCATCGTTTGTCTTGGACAACCATGCCGGACGAGGGTCTCCGGCATCGGCGGGACGTGACGAACACAGCGTCCTTGCTTAGGATCGGCGGACGACACATCGCGACAATCCCCGCTTTTCACCGGACTGGCCACACTTGTGGCATCGGATATCGAGTGTGGCTCCTGCGCTACATCTCGACTGCCCGAAATCGACTAGTTTGATTGTGGATCGGGCAACTCGCTGGGGATCAACGATGAAAAAGCTTCTCACCTCTTTCGCGGCCTTCACGGCCCTCACTGCAGCGGCAACCGCCGCCGACCTTCCGCGTCGCGCTGCGCCGCCGGTCTTCGTGCCGGTGCCGGTGTTCACCTGGACGGGCGCTTACTTCGGTATCAACGCCGGTTACGGCTTCGACGCCGGTAGCGACAGCAACCGTTACAACCTCCCGGCCGGCTCCGTGCTGAACTCGGGCACCACCAATGGTGTCCTGTCGGTCGGCAACGGCAACAACACCGAAGGCTTCGTCGGCGGTGGCCAAGTCGGCTACAACTACCAGTTCACCCCGGGCGCGGGCTTGGTCGTCGGTCTCGAAGCTGACGCTCAGTACACCGATTTCAGCAACCGTTCGCGTCTGTTCCCCGGTTCGGCTGTCAGCTTCACCGGCACCCCGGGCGTTGCTGGTGGCTCCGCTGTCCGGACCCCCGGTAGCGAGATGAACTTCTTCGGTACGGTTCGCGGCCGCGTCGGTTACGCCTTCGACCGCGTCCTGTTCTACGGCACCGGCGGCTTCGCCTACGGCGACGGCGGCACCGGCCGCGACGATTTCCGCACCGGCTACACCGCTGGTGGCGGCATCGAGTACGCCATGCCCGTCGACTCGTTCCTGAACTTCTTCCGCTCTTCGGCCGTGACGCTGAAGGTCGAAGGTCTCTATGTGAACCTCGAGCAGGATGGCCGCGGCGCCCGCTCCGTCTACAACCCGGCCACGAACGTGCTCACGCTCAGCCCCTCGGCTCGTGAGACCGAGTTCGCCGTCGTCCGCGCCGGTCTGAACTACAAGTTCGGCTCGTACTAAGCCGTTACGTCGCAACGTCGACACAGGTCTCGAAACGGAGAAGCCCGGCCTCATGGCCGGGTTTTTCGTTTCCGAACCATGGTCCGCACCGGCCGGTGCGCACCACCGGACATAAAAAAAGCCCGGCCTTCCGAGGCCGGGCTTTTTCACGATGGTCGATCGCGAGCGTTCAGGCGCTGGCCTGGATCCAGCGGGAGAGATCGCCCTTCGGCGCCGCGCCGACCTTCTGGCTGGCGAGCTCACCGCCCTTGAAGATCAGGAGGGTGGGAATCGAGCGGATGCCGTATTTGGCGGCGATACCGGGATTCTCGTCCACGTTGACCTTGGCGATCTTCACGCGACCCTGCATGTCGGCCGAGATTTCTTCGAGGGCCGGGCCGATCTGACGGCAGGGGCCGCACCATTCCGCCCAGAAATCCACGACCACGGGCTCGGCGGACTTGAGAACGTCCTGCTCGAAGCTCGCGTCGGTCACTTTTACCGTCGCCATTGCGATCCCTTTCTCATTGCACGGTCGGCGAGACGAGGCCTGCGCCGGCTTGAGAGCGAGAGTTGGCGACGTGAACCGGGACGGTCAAGGCGTAAGATGCCAAGGGCGGGACAGCCGTTCGATTCTCGCATGCATCATCCACCGGTCTTCATCCACCGCGCTCATGCGAGACCGCCCCGGCCGCCTGTCCCCCGCATGATTCCCGTTGCCCCTCGCCAAAGCCGTCGCTTCGCCCCATCTCCCAGCGTGACCGGCAATCCTCGCGGCGAGCGTCCCAGCACGCATGCCCATGATGAGCCGGTGCCATACGGGCTCGGCCGCCATCCGGCGATCGAGCCCCGAAACAGGCCGAGAGCCGGTGCCCTCAACGCCGGCCATGGAGGACATCACCACGTGACGCGCATCTCTCCGACCTTGCTTGCCTCCTTCGCCGCCCTGAGCCTCGGCACCGGTGCGTTCGCCCAGGATGGCAAATCCGGAACGCCTCAGCCGCGGATCGGGGGCGAGTCCTTCGCAGCGCCCCAGAACGAGGCCACGGGCGGGGAGCCCGCCGAAACGGCGCCCGCGAATACGGGCTACAAACCCCTGCTGCCCAACCAGACCCGCGCGCCGAAGCCCCTCGAAGCCACCAAGGTCCAGAGCACCGTCGTCGCCAAGGGCCTCGACAGTCCCTGGGCCATGGAGTTCCTGCCGGATGGCCGCATGCTGGTCACGGAGAAGGCCGGGAAGCTGCGCATCGTCGCCAAGGACGGCACGGTCGGCCAGCCCATCGCCGGCGTGCCGAAAGTGGATGCGCGGGGCCAGGGCGGTCTGCTCGACGTGGCCCTGAGCCCGAGCTTCGTCTCCGACCGTCTGATTTATGTCAGCTACTCCGAGCCGCGCGACAAGGGGAACGGCACGACGGTCGCCCGCGCCAAGCTCATCGAGGAGAAGGATGGCGGTCGTCTCGACGAGGTGAAGGTCATCTTCCGCCAGACGCCGTCCTACGAGGGCGACAAGCATTTCGGCTCCCGCCTCGTCTTCGCGCCGGACGGCAAGCTGTTCGTCACCGTCGGCGAGCGCTCGGACAAGGGACCGCGTGTCCAGGCCCAGGACCTCACCAGCGGCCTCGGCAAGGTCTTCCGCATCGACACCGACGGCAATGCGCCGAAGGACAACCCGTTCACGGGCGGCGAGAAGGCCAAACCCGAAATCTGGTCCTACGGGCACCGCAACATCCAGTCCGCCGCCCTCGATGGCCAGGGGCGCCTCTGGACCGTCGAGCACGGCCCGCGCGGCGGCGACGAGCTCAATCGCCCCCGGCCCGGATTGAACTACGGCTGGCCGGAAGTGACCTACGGCATCGAGTATAGCGGCGAGAAGATCGGCGAGGGAAAGACCCAGGCGGGCGGCACGGTCCAGCCGGTCTATTACTGGGATCCAGTGATCGGCCCGTCCGGCATGGCGTTCTACACCGGCACCCTGTTCCCCGCCTGGAAGGACGCCTTCCTCGTCGGTGGACTCGTGAGCGGCGGCATCGTCGCGCTGAAGCTTGACGGCGACAAGGTGGTCACCGAGGAGCGCATCCCCCTCGATCACCGTATCCGCGACGTGAGGGTCGCCGGCGATGGCGCGGTCTATGCGGTGACGGACGGCCCGGACGGACAGATCCTCAAGCTCACGCCGTAATCGCGGTGTGAGCCGGGCGGGAGGAGAGTGAGGCGAGCGCCGACGCGATGTCGGCCTCGCCGAGATGGCGGATGACCGGACCGGACGTCCAGACCAGCATCGCTTCGACAGGGCGCCCCGGATAGATGTCCCGCAGGAGCGCCACGTAGAGGGCGATCTGCGCCGCCTCGTCTTCGGGAATGGGAGCACGGTCGGATGGCGGCCGGCTCGTCTTGAAATCCGCCACGACGATCCGTTCGGGGCGGATACTCAGGCGATCGACCCGTCCGAAGACCGGTCGCGACACGCCCCCGACGCCGACATGTCCCGAGATCGTGACCTCGGCCCTCGCATCGCCGTCGAAGAGCACGGCGAGGGCGGGATCGTTGACGAGGTTCAGAACATCCGAAACCAGCCGGTCCTGGTCCGCCGCCGGAAGCGACGGCGCCCGCGCCTTCACGAAGGCGGAGGCCGCGCTCGCTCGCTGATGGGGATCGAGGCGCGGAAGATGTTCGATGAGCGAGTGGATCAGGATGCCGCGACGGCGGGCCTGCGGGTTGGCCTGCCGCCTCGGCACCGTGCGCTGACCATCCGCGGCGCCAAGGGCTCCGGAGGGACTGACCGGCGGCGCCGCCTCGACCTCCGACCCCGCCGATGTCCTCAACCATCCGGGGATCGACGATGCTGCTTCCGCAGGGGGCGAGGAAGCGGCCACAGCGGGTCGTACAGGTCCGTCCCGCCATAGCAGCACGGGACCGTAGGCGGCCTCGAGGGATTCGCCCGGCCCGAACGCCTGTTCCAGCCCCTTCCGGACCATCTCGCACCAGGCGGTCTCGCCCTGCTCCTCATGGCCGCGATACGGCGCGACGGTGAGACGGTCTGCTGCGCGGGTGAGCGCCACGTAGAGGAGACGGTTGTGTTCCTCGCGGGCGCGGGCCTGATGCGCCTCGCGGGCGGCAGCGACCGCTTGCGTATCCTGAGACTTCGACCCGGCCCAGACCGGCGGCATCGCCTCGTCACGCCCCCCCGGCATGGCGAGCAGATGCGGATCGTTGCGCCCGAGGGGTTCGCAGCCGTCGATCATGACGACGACGGGGGCTTCCAGCCCCTTGGCGCCGTGAATCGTCATCACCCGGACCTCGTCGCGGCCGGATTCGAGATCGCGCTTGACGGTAAGACCATTGGCGCCCCGTCCCGGAGCGATGTCGTAGCGGGTGAGGAAGCCGTCCAGCGAGGGAGCCTCGGAGGCCTGCTCGGCCTCGGCGGCCTTCATCAGAAACACGTCGATGGCGTCCCCCGCCTCGCCACCGAGGCGGGAGACCAGCCGCATCCGCCCCTCATGCGGCCCGAGCAGGCTGGCATAGAATCCGAAAGGCCCGTGCCGGGCCGCCAGGTCGGACCACAGGGTGAGGGCCTCATGCCCGCGTATCGCCGCCGGGTCGCCCGCCGCCGCATGGCGGGCCAGGGCGTCCTCCAGGGTCTCGCTCTCCTCGCGCCGGGCGGCGATGCGGACGAGGTCGTCGTCGTCGAGCCCGACGAGGGGCGTCTTCAGGGCGCCGGCCAGGGTGAGATCGTCGGCGGGCAGCAGGCCGGCGCGGCCGATGGAGACGAGGTCGTTCACCGCGATATGGGCGGTGATGTCCAGGCGGTCCTGGCCCGCCACGGGGACGCCGCAGACCTTCAGGGCACGGATCACCTCCTCGAAGGCGGCGGAGCGCTTGCGCACCAGGATGAGCACGTCGCCGGGACGCCACACGCGCCCGCCTTCGTCGCCGGTGGTGGTCCAAGCCTTCACCGCCCGCGCCACGCGCCGCGCCGTGACGATGGACGGCGCATTGGCCTCCGGTGCGTCGACCGGGGCCGCCCAGGCATCGGGCTCCTCCTCCTGCGCCGGAACCTCGATGGGCCAGATCTCGACCACGCCCGGCGCGTCCCGCCGGGCCGTCTCGTGCGTCGTGCCGACGGCCGCGTCGTCGAAGGACAGGCCCTGGTAATGCTCGGGAACGGCGAAGGTGGCGTCCACCGCGCGCAGGATGCCTTTCGTCGAGCGGAACGACACGTTCAGCGTCACGTCCTCGAAGGCGAGGCCCGCCTGTTTCGAGGCCGCGCGCCATTCGCGATGCACGGTCGCGAACTCGCGCGGCTCGGCCCCCTGGAAACTGTAGATCGACTGCTTCGGGTCACCCACGGCGAAGCGCGTGCGCAGCCCCTCGCGAGCGCCCTCGCCGCTGGCGAAATCGGCCGTGATGCGGCGCAGGATGTCCCATTGGCGCGGGTTGGTGTCCTGCGCCTCGTCCACGAGGACGTGATCGATGCCGCGGTCGAGCTTGTACAGGACCCAGGCGGCGTCCACCCGCGAGAGCAGATCGAGAGCCTTGTGGATCAGGTCGTCGAAATCGAGGGCGCCGAGGCGCGCCTTCTGACGCTCGACCCGCCGGTGGATCTCGGCGACGAGGACGAACAGGGCCTGCGTCCGTTCCAGGGCCTTGGCCGCGCGCAAGGTATCGAACAGGGGATCGAGCCGGTCGCGTTCGGCGAGGAGCGCCTCCTTCACCTCCGCCGGGACGTCTTTCGTGCCGAGACTCCTGTCCGCCTTCGGGGTGCCCTTCTCGGTGAAGAACACCGAACGGTAGAGGTCGAGGCGGGCGGCAGCCTCACAGGTCGCCTCCGCCGCGACCAGCCTGTCGGCGAGCCCCTCGTCTGTGGATTTTCCCGTGCGCAGGCGCTGGGCGAGGCCGCTCCAATCGTCGAGCCCCCCGGTGAGGATGCGGTCGAGGACCGTATCGGCCGTCTCGCCGGCCGAGAGGCCGAGGGAGCGCGACAGGGCGGCGATGGGACCGGAGAGACCGTCCGTCCCGTCAAACGTCGCCTGCGCCCGCATGGCCGCGCGCAGGATCGCGCGGAGCGTATCGCCCGTGGCCTCCGGGCCGACCCGGTCCCAGGCGGAGCGCAGATCGGGGTTGCGGCCGGTCATCGCCAGGGCGAGAACCCGGTCGGTCTCGGCCGCGAACAGGTCGGCGGCCTGGTTCTCGTCGAGCACCTGGAAGCGGGCGGGCACGTTGGCCTCGAACGGGAACATGTGCAGGAGCCGCTCGCAGAGGGCGTGCAGGGTCTCGATCTTGAGGCCGCCCGGTGTCTCCACGGCACGGGCGAACAGGCGCCGTGCCGCCTTCAAGGTCCGGCGTGCCGGAGACTCGCCGGTCAGTTCGGTGAGTTCGGCAGTGAGCGCGGCATCGTCCAGGGTGACCCAGCGGCCCAGGGTCCGGAACACCCGGATCGACATGTTGGCGGCGGCCGCCTTGGTGAAGGTGAGGCAGAGGATGCGGGCGGGCGGCGCCCCGTTCAGCAGCAGGCGCACCACCCGGTCGGTGAGGACCTTCGTCTTTCCCGCCCCCGCATTGGCGGAGACCCAGGCCGAGGCCAGGGGATCGGCGGCGCGGCGCTGGCTCGCCTTGGTGAGATCGTCGACGACGAAGGGCAACCTGTCTGCTCCGGGCTTGGCTCCCTCTCTCCATAGAGAAGGATGATCGCCCCGCCAAAGCACCCTATGTTCGGCTGGACGATTCTTTCAGGACACCCCCTTCATGCACAGCCACAGCATCGAGACCTGGCAGCACCGCCACGATTTCCTCGGACACGCGCATGAGCGCAACGAGCGCCGGACCGTCCTCGTCGTCGGGCTGACCCTGGCGATGATGGTCGCCGAGATCGTCGGCGGGACGGTCTTCGGGTCGATGGCCCTCACCGCCGACGGATGGCACATGTCCACCCATGCGGCCGCCCTCGGCATCGCGGCCCTGGCCTATCGCTTCGCCCGCCTGCATGCCGACGACCCGCGCTTCGCCTTCGGCACCGCCAAGCTCGGCGATCTCGCGGCCTTCGCCAGCGCCATCATCCTCGCCATGATCGCGCTCGCCATCGGCTATGAAAGCGTGCTGCGCCTCAACAGCCCCCAGGCCATCGCCTTCGGCGAAGCCCTGCCGATCGCGATCCTGGGCCTTCTC
Source organism: Methylobacterium bullatum (assembly GCF_014845095.1). Classification (GTDB taxonomy): domain Bacteria; phylum Pseudomonadota; class Alphaproteobacteria; order Rhizobiales; family Beijerinckiaceae; genus Methylobacterium; species Methylobacterium bullatum. The sequence continues at coordinate 16,503 of NZ_NKUG01000021.1, forward strand.
GTGAACCTCGCCAGCGCCTGGCTGCTCCACGGCGACGGGCACGACCACGCCCATCACCACGACCACGCGCACGATCACGGCCATCACGAGGGGCACGGCCATGGCGACCATGGGGACACCAACTTGCGGGCGGCCTATGTCCACGTCCTGGCCGATGCGCTGACATCGGTACTGGCCATCGCGGCCCTGCTGGCGGGTCGCTATCTCGGCATCGCCTGGCTCGATCCGGCCATGGGACTGGTGGGCGCGGCGGTCATCGTCGCCTGGTCCTGGACCCTGATCCGCTCCGCCGGCGCGACGCTGCTCGATGCGGTGCCGGATCGGGGGCTCGCTCACTCCGTGCGGACGCGGCTGGAATCGAACGGCGACACGATCACCGATCTCCACCTCTGGCGCCTCGGCCCCGGCCATACCGGCCTGATCGTCTCCCTCGTCTCCGACCACCCGCAGGAACCGGCGATGTACAAGGCGAAGCTGGCCGATCTGGACGGGCTCTCGCACATCACCGTGGAGGCGAATCTCTGCCCGAACCATGGGACGGAACGGATGCCCGGGTGAGGCGCACTGTCCGCGATCCACGGAGTTCATCGGGTTCGTCGGGCGGCATGCCCGGCATTCGGCAGTAAACGGAAGGGCGTTGAGAGTACCGGCGGCATCCGCTCGGCGCTGGGCGTCCGTTGTAGCACGCCATTTGCCATGGCCTCGATCAGGCAGTGGATTGGTGGGGCGATGTAGAAGGCTTGCCTTCCCCCCGCCGCCGAATCGCAAGAGACGTGTCATGTCCAATTAAGCGGATCACGGTTTCATGGACTTGACTGTCATCTATATAACTTTAATCGACAAAAACTATCTATGCTGATATTTTTCTTAGTAAATCAAATTTTTAATATATATATTTATAAAAATGATGGCTAACTTACGATGTAGACGTATAAACGAGTATTTTAAATATTTTTTAAACTATTGCTATCAGTCTAAGCTTGTTTAATCGCAATATGATTCGTTGCAGAGGGGCTGGACGTGGCGTTTTTTAAATTTACCTATGAGGGTGATTATAAATCGGACAACTCGGACTTCATATTCAGTTCCCAGATGGCCGCCGGCGTTCGTGCAATCGATTTCGGCCCCGGCACGGCCATCGCCGGATATGAAGGCTTCGGTAATTCTCTAGTCTATGCCTTCTCCGGGCCGGGATTAGAAACCGTCTTTGGTGAAGTTGGATATACCACGCCCCGAATCGGCATTTTCGGCGACACCAGCGACTTTGCCTATACGGCGAGGATCACCGGGGGCGATTATGGGGATGTGATTCTCACGGGGGCGGGCAATGACGTCCTGAACGGTGGCGGCGGCAACGATACGCTGGAGGGCGGCCTCGGCTCGAACAACATCGATGGAGGCACCGGGAAGAATACCCTGAGTTATGAGCATTTCCAGGAGTACGAAGCCGACAGCGAGGGTAATTTTTACGGTGTCATCGTAAACATGGCCAGCAACATCGGCACGGATCACTCAAATAGAATCCTTTCGGAAACTTTTTCCAATATCTCGAATATCCGTGGCAGCGATTACACCGATACTATAATTGGAGACACCAAGAACAACGTCATCGAAGGCGGCGGCTTTGGCGACGTCCTGTCTGGGGGGGATGGCCGCGACACGCTGAGCTATCAACATTCCTTCGACGCCGTAAAGATCGATCTCTCGACGAACACCGCTTCCAATGGCGATGCTTCGGGAGATAACATTCAGTTGTTCGAAAATTTGCTCGGCAGCGCCTGGAGCGACATTCTCGTCGGAGATACCGGGGACAATGTCATCGAAGGGGGCGCCAGCAGCGACTCCATGTTCGGAGGCGCCGGCAACGACACGTTGAGCTATCAGCAATCCAGCGCGGGTGTAACGGTCGATCTCCTGTTTGACGTCGGCTTCGGCGGCGATGCGGAAGGCGATACTTATAGTTCGTTCGAGAATCTGATCGGCAGTACGTCCGAAGATGTCCTCAGTGGAACCGAAGACGCCAACACGCTGAACGGCA
>NZ_NKUG01000210.1 GCF_014845095.1 Methylobacterium bullatum
CCCTCGATCCCTCCCCACAGGGGGGAGGGAGGGGCTGCTCAATCCTTCAGGTCGGCCGGCACCTTGCCGCCGTTCTCCTCGAGCTTCTTGATGACCTGCTTGTGCAGCCAGACGTTCATCGTGGCCGAATCTTCCTTGTCGCCGGTGTAGTGCAGCTCGTCGGCCAGCGACTTGCGGGCGCTGAGGCTCGAATCGATGTCGAGGAGCTTCATCAGGTCGACGATGGAGGTGCGCCAGTTCAGCTGCTGCGAGTTCTTCGCGGCCATGCCGTTCAGCACGGCTTCCACGTCCACCGGCTCGCCGGGCTTCGCCGCTGCAGCGCCGCTCGTGTCGGTCGTGGCCGTGCCGGCCGGTGCGTCGGCGGGGGCGGCCTCCGCGCTGGTGCTTCCGCCACCGAACGGGTGCAGGATCTTGCTGACGATGCTGCCGAGAAAGCTCATGGCGTTGTGTCCTTGTCGTTGGCCGGCCGCGACGAAATGTGGCCGGTCTCCTGCTCTCAACGGAATCGGGCCGCGCCCGTTCCGGTCCGGCGAAGGGGAATAAAGACCGCGCGGCGAAGCGTGAGCGTGGAACGCCCTCCCCGATTGCGAAGCCGGGGCCGTTCTTTCGCTCACGGGTGTTTGAAGAATGCGCGGCCTGTGGCATGGCCGGGCTCGAGGCTCCTTGCCGGGCCACCCTTCGCTCCGGAATCCGGATCTCCCGATGCGCTCTCCCCTCCCCGTCCTCGCGACGCTCCTGACGGCCTTCGTCGGGCTCGTCCTCGCCGCCCCCGCCCAGGCGCAGACCGCGCCGATCCCCATGCGGATCGGCGTCATCCCGGTCATCGGCGCCTCGCCGATCTTCGTGGCCAACGGCGAAGGCTGGCTCAAGGAGGCGGGCCTCGCTCCCACCTTCACCACCTTCGAATCCGGCCCGAACATGATCCAGGCGCTGGCGTCGGGCACCATCGACGTCTACGTCGCCGGGGTCGCGCCGCTCGCCGTGGCGCGGACCAAGAACATCGACGTCCGCGTGGTCGCCTCCACCGCGGTGGAGGAGATGGTGTTCGTGGCCGGGCCGAAGCTCGCCCCGTTCTTCGCCAACGGCGCCAGCAAGGCCGAGGCCTTCGCCCAGTTCAAGGCCAAGGAAGGCCGCCCCGCGCGGCTCGCCACCCAGCCCCTCGGCTCGGTGCCCAACACCACCCTGCAGCATTGGCTGTGGCAGGTGGCCAAGGCCGACAAGGCCAATGCCGAGGTGGTGTCCATGGGCATCGACGCCACGCAGCAGGCGATCCTCGCCGGCGCCGTGGACGGCGCCTCGATCCGCGAGCCGGCCCTCACCATCGTCCAGGGCCGCAACCCCGCGATCGCGCTGATCGCCAACGGGGCCGAGATGTTCCCCGACCAGCCGGGCACGGTGGTGGGCGTCTACGGCGCCTATGCCGACCGGAATCCCGGCGCCGTGGAATCCCTGGTGCGCTCCCTCATCCGCGCCGACACCCTGCTGAAATCCGACTCGGCCAAGGCTGCGCCCTACGTGCTCGCCGCCCTCGGCAAGGGCATCGTCGATCTCGCCACCATCCAGAAGGCCCTCACCTCCCCGGCGGCGAAGTTCACCGTCGATCCGCGCGCCATCATCGTCGCCACCAAGGCGATGCAGGCCTATCAGGTCTCCATCGGCGCCCTGGAGAAGGACGTGCCCCTCGATGGGCTGTTCGACTCCCGCTACTACGAGAAGGCCATCGCGCGCTGATCGGATGAAGGCCCTTCGCGCCCCCGCCCTCGCGGCTCTCGGACTCGTCGCCTTCCTCCTCTTCTGGGAGGCGATGCCTCGGCTCGGACTGATCAACCCGGCCTTCCTGCCGCCGCCGAGCACGATCCCGGCCGCCTTCCTCAACGAGATCCGCCTCGGGGTCTGGGGCGAGGCGGTGTGGTCGAGCCTGAGCCACTACCTCGTCGGCCTCGCCGTCGGCACGGGGGCCGGTATCGCGCTGGGCATCGTCGTGGGGATGTTCCGCGGCTTCGAGGCGCTCACCGCCTGGATCGTGCGCCTGCTGCGCCCGATCCCCGGCCTCGCCTGGGTGCCCTTCGCCATCATCTGGTTCGGGGTCCAGCCCTCGGCCGCCGTGTTCATCATCGCCATCGGCGTGTTCTGGATCGTGTTCTTCGCGACGCAAGGGGCGGTGCGCGGGGTCGACCGGGACCTCGTGGAGGTCGCCCAGGCCTTCGGCTTCCGCTCGCCCCTGGCGCGTCTCACCAAGATCCTGCTGCCGGCCGCGACCCCCGGCATCCTCGTCGGCCTGCGCACGGCGCTGGGCCAGGCCTGGATGGCGGTGGTGGCCGCCGAGATCTTCGGCGTGCCCGGCGTCGGCGCCCGCATGATGCAGGCCTCCAGCCTCCTCTCCACCGACATCGTGGTCGTCTACATGCTCACCATGGCCGGGCTCTACGGCCTGTTCGATACCGGCTTCGTCGCCCTCCAGGGCTGGCTCCTGCGGTGGCGCGCCTGATGGACCCGATCATCGACATCCGCGGCCTCAGCCTCGCCTACGAGCGCGACGGAATCCGCAACGTCATCCTGTCGGAGCTCGACCTCTCCATCGCGCGCGGGGAGTTCGTGGTCATCGTCGGCGAATCCGGCGTCGGCAAATCCACGGTCCTGCGGGTGCTGATCGGCCTCGCCGAGCCCAGCGGTGGGACGGTCCGCCTCGCCACGCGCGAGGGCTGCCGCACGCCGATGGCGCTGGTGTTCCAGGACGCCCGCCTGCTGCCCTGGCGCCGGGTGATCGCCAACGTCGCCTTCGGTCTCGAGGGCGGCGGCCTGTCGAAGGCTCAGCGCCTGGCCAAGGCGCAGGAGATGCTCGCCCTCGTGGGGCTCGGCGACCTCGGCCAGCGCTGGCCGCACCAGCTCTCGGGTGGGCAACGCCAGCGCGTCGCCATCGCGCGCGCGCTGGCCGTCGATCCGGACGTGCTCCTCATGGACGAACCCTTCTCGGCGCTGGACAGTTTCACCCGCGAGGGCCTGCAGGACGAGCTGCAGCGCATCCAGGCGACGACGGGCAAGACCATCCTGTTCGTCACCCACGATATCGACGAGGCCGTGACCCTCGCCGACCGCGTGGTGGTGCTCGCGGGCAGTCCCGGACGGGTCGCCGCCGACATGACGATCGACGTTCCCCGCCCGCGCCTGCGCCGGGATACGGCCCTCACCGACGCGGCCCGGCAGCTCCGGGCGGAGCTGTCGGGGCGGTCGGCGGAATTGTGACCCTCTACGCAGGCGAGGCGTCGGCGAGGCGTTCTCCGGGGGGACGCGCCATTGCATCCCGCCGATAAAGACTGCATCGCTCCCCACCCGAGACCGCCTGGACGGTCGATCGGCAGAGAGACCCCACCATGACGCCCGACGAGATTTCAGACCTCAACCGCGCCCGCGCCAGCCTCTCGCGGCAGCGCAGCGCGCTCGCCAAGCGGATCGGCTCGAGCGAGCTCGCCGCCGCTTCCGCGGCGGAGGATTTCATGCGCATCCTGCTGGCGATCGAGGCGGTCGACCGGGCGCTGACCAATGCCGGTCAGCCGTACATGCCGCCGATCTCCAACGCGGACGCCTGAGCCATGGCCGACACAAAGGATGCCAATGGCACGAAGCTGGCGGATGGAGATTCCGTCACCCTGGTCAAAGACCTCAAGGTGAAAGGAACCTCGACCACCTTGAAGCGGGGAACGCTGATCAAAAACATCCGCATCACGGACGATCCCGACGAGATCGAGTGCAACGCCGAGAAGGTGAAGGGGCTCGTCCTGAAGACCCAGTTCCTCAAGAAGGCCTGAGATCAGTCGCCGGAGACGGCACTCGGCGCGCGGATCGGCGAGCGGCTGAGGCTGCGGATGGCACGGGAGGGGCGGCCGGACTTCTCGGCGATGGCGCGGTCCTGCTCCTCGATGAGGTGCCGGGCCGGCTCGTCCCCGTCGAGGCCTCCGAGGATCTCCATGGGAACCCGCCGGTTCGAAGCGCGGGACTCGTCCTCGTAGAGGACATCGAACAGGACGGAGCCACGCTCCTGCGGTTTCGACTTGGTACGCTTGGCCATGACGGATGCTCGGACGATGAAAACCGGGAGGGTGCCCGGTCGACGGCTCTCAAGGCAGATGTCTGGCGATCGACCCCGTGGTCCCGCCGACATCCTGCCTTCTTCGCCGTCGCCGATCGATCGGAAGGGTCGCGACCGGGCTCAGGCGCTACATGGTCCCGTCCCGACGTTAAGGCAACCCGTATCCCCTCCGGCATGGTGCGGCGCAAGGCAGCCTCCCGCATGGGCCGACCTAATGGACCGACCTGTGGCATGATGCGTGCGGATCGCCCGCTGTGACCCGCCCCGTCGGGCAGGGGGGCCGGGCGAGGCGAGGAGCCGATTGCACGATGACCGATCCGACACCGCTGACACGCTTCTCCGTCGCTCCCTTGAGCCGGATGACCCGCCAGCTCGCCAGTGTCGCAGGCGGACGGGCCGAGCCGGATCTGGTCATCACCGGCGCGCGCATCTTGTCCACCTATTCCGAGCGGATGCGGCCCGACAGCGAGGTCTGGATCACGGGCGGGCGCATCGCCGCCGTGAAGCCGGCGGGAGCCTACAGGGGCGGAGCGCCACGCTATGAGGCCGGCGGCGGCATTCTGGCTCCCGGCTTGGTCGATCCCCACCTGCACATCGAGAGCAGCATGGTGACGGCTTGTGCCTATGCCGAGGCTGCGCTCCTCAATGGCACAACGACGATCGTCTGCGACAGCCACGAGATCGGCAACGTCCTCGACACGGACGGGATCGCCTGGATGCTGGAGGATGCCCGCGCGGCGCCGCTCAATATCTACCTGACGGTTCCGAGCACGGTTCCGGCCACCTCGCCGGAACTCGAGACCGCCGGCGGCGACCTCACGGCGGAGAAGATTGGCGCCCTGTTCGATGCGTGGCCGGAGGCGATCGGCCTCGGCGAGAAGATGGATTTCGTCGCCGTGGCCGAGGGCGACGAGCGGGCTCATGCCATCATCGCGGCTGCACTGCAGCGTGGGCGACCGGTCTCCGGTCACATCTACGGACGCGGCTTTGTCGGCGCCTATGCCGCCAGCGGCGTCACCGACACCCACGAGGCCATCGATCGGGACATTGCCGACGACTTGCTGGAAGCGGGATTGTGGATCTACCTGCGCGGAGGCCCGCCGACCACGCCCTGGCACAGCCTGCCCAAGGCCATCGGCACGATCATCGAACTGGGGGCCTCGGCCAAGCGGGTCTGCGTCTGTACCGACGACCGGGACGCCCAGGATCTCCTCGCCTACGGTCTCGACTGGGTGGTGCGAGAGGCCATCCGCATGGGTATTCCCCGCGAACAGGCGTGGTCGATGGGCTCGCTGCATCCGGCGACCCGGTATGGGCTCGATAACGAGATCGGTGGCTTCGGTGGCGGTCGCCGGGCCGATCTCGTACTCCTCGACGACGATTTCATTCCGCAGACCACTTGGTACGGTGGCCGTTGCGTGGTCGAGAATCGCACGATCACGCCTCTCCTCGATGCGGCGCTCTCGCGTCCCTACCGCTACCCTGCACCGGCCTATGCGACGATGCATCTGCCACTGCCCCTACCAGCCCTGGTCCCGGTGCTCCCCAAAGGCCGCTGTGTCGTCAACGCCATCCGCACCACGCTTCCCGGAATCGAACTGACCCATGAGCGGTACGACCTGACGCCTGCTTCGGATTGGCCGACGACCCTGCGGGACAACGATCTGTGCTTCGTCACTGTCATTGAGCGCCATGGCGGAGCCGGCAACGTCGCACACGGATTGCTGCGTGCCTTCGGGCTGAAGCATGGCGCGGTCGCGAGCAGTGTCGGCCACGACTCGCACAACGTGATCGTCGCGGGGCTGAACGCGGAGGATATGCGCGTCGCCATTGATGCGTTGTCGGCGATCCAAGGGGGCGTCTGCGTCGTCGAAGATGGCCAGGTGACCGCCATGGTTCCGCTGCCAGTGGCGGGACTTCTCTCGGACAAGCGCGTCGGTATCGTCGCCGAGGAAGTCCGACTGCTGAAGAAGGCCTGGGAGCGGGCCGGGTGCACGATTCCCTATATGGGGTTCAACCTGATCCCCCTCTCGGTCATTCCGGAAATTCGGATCACCGACAAGGGCATCGTATTGGTCCCAGCCATGGAGATTGTGCCGCTATTCGAACCCGTAGAGGCCTAAAACTCCTATTGGGAACCGATGCACTTCAAAGATCGTTGATGAATCAGGTCTCAACAGCCTTTCCCATGTCGGCTTTTGCAAGCCGTAGTGTTATCGAACCGGTCAGCCGAATTGTCCGTTGAGGCGATTGGCTGGCCGTTTTGCGTTATCTTCTAGGGGCTATCGCTCCAATAGCGGGAGAGAACGCCTTTTTATGGAGTGAGTTGATGCGGAATCTTCTGACGCTCGTCGTCCTCGGCTTCGTCGGCTTCGTCCTCGTGGCGATGTTCGTCGCACCAACCCAGCCAGATCTGAAAACTTGGTACCTGAAGAATGCCTGCGAGCATCTCGATAAGGTTTCGGCGAAAATCTGCGATCCCATGCGTCAGACCGGCGGGCAAGCGCTTTAACGAGAGCGCTGTCTGGAGGCTTTCAAGCAGCCATGATGAACCCGCTTGGCATCCGGTATCAAGGGTAAAGCCCATGAGTTGGGGGGGCATCTCATCACGAGATAGACCCTGCCAGATATCGATATGATCCAACAAGGCCGGGGCGGAAACGCCGGTTCTGAGATCACCCGGATACGGGTCTGTATTCCCCCTCGATCCCGTACGAATGCTGAGCAGCAGAGACCCGTGTAACGAAACAGCTCGGCGCCAAATGATGGCGCCGAGCTGTTTCGTTAAATTCATTCAAATCATGACGATGGCGTAACGCTCCTTACATGATGCGCCAGTAAGCG
>NZ_NKUG01000211.1 GCF_014845095.1 Methylobacterium bullatum
CCCTCGACCGGGCCGGGCGCGTTCTCTATGTCGGCAGCGTCTCCAAGGTGCTCCTGCCCGCCCTGCAGATGAGCTACCTCGTCCTGCCGGAGGCCCTCGTGGAACCCGTGCGCCGCGCCCTCACGGGTAGCGGCGGCTTCGCCTCGATCCTCGGGCAGGGCGCGCTCGCCCGCTTCATCGCGGAGGGCCATTTCGCCGCCCATCTGCGCCGGACGCGGCGTCTCTACGGGCAGCGACAGGCGGCCCTCGCGGCGGCGATGCGCGACCATCTCGGCGATGTGCTGGAGGTGCCGCCCCGCGACGGCGGCATGCATCTGGTGGCCCGCCCCGTCCCCGGAACGGATTTCGACGATCGCCTCGCCGTGGAAGCCTGCGCGCGTGCCGGCATCGCCACCACGGCGCTCTCGCCGCATTTCGCCGATCCGGCGCGAGCCGAGCAGGGGCTGCTTCTCGGCTATGCCTGCGTGCCGGAGCGTGCCGTCATACCGGCGGTGAGACGGATGGCCGAGGCGCTGAAGCCGAGAGGAGGGAAGGCCTGACGACGGTGTCGGCCTTTTCCCGAGACGATCGACATCCGGCCGGGAAGCCATCCGCCAAGCATCTTTTGCAGGAAATCGTCCCTCACAAAGGGGGAGTGGATCAGTCGTGCGACTTGGAGGCTTGCACGTGTGGCTCTCCAAACCATCGACCGCACTCAGCCCTCGATTTCATAACATTTTTAAATATTCTTTATGCGTTCTCGCCGAGAGGATCGAACCATCGTGGCCGATCAGGGTACCGGCATGTCTTTCAAATGGTTCAATACACTCCGCGCCCGCATCGTTGCGGTCGCCCTGGCACCGTGTCTGGCCTTCGGAGCCGTGACGGCGATCGCGGTCTCCGACCGGGCGACGCAGCGCAACGAGATGATCCGCGTCGAGGCGCTGGCCGACCTCGCCACGCGGATCAGCGCCTTCCTGCACGAAATCCAGCGCGAGCGCGGCGCGTCGAGCCTGTTCATCGGCTCGAAGGGGAGCCAGTTCGCGCCCGAACTCGCGGCCCAGCGCGGCCGGACCGATGCCGGCATCCGCGACCTGAAAGCGGCCCTGGACGATCCGGCCTTCGGACGCCACCGGCAGGCGCTCGAACAGGATCTAGCCAGGCTGGCAGACCAGCGCCGCCGCATCGACGCGCTGGAACTGACCGGGCCGCAAGCCGCCGCCTTCTATACCGGACTGGTCTCGGAAGGGCTCGCCGTCGTCCGCGAAATGGCGGGTCTCGTCGGCAATGCCGCCATCGCGGGGCGGGCCTCGGCCTATTCGGCCTTCCTCACCCTGAAGGAGCAGGCGGGCCAGGAGCGCGCGGCGGGGGCCGCCGCCTTCTCGGCGGGTCGCCTCGACCAGCCGGCCCTCATCCGGCTCGCCGGCCTGGGCGGCGGACAGAGCTCCGCCGAGGCACGGTTCCGCGCCGGAGCGGAGGCTGACCAGGCAGCTCTGCTCGACGCGGTGGAAGCTTCCGAGGCCGCCCGTGAGACGGCGCGCCTGCGCAAGCTCGCGCTGGACACGGCTTTGGGCGAGACGCTGTCCTTCCGCGACGCACCGCTCTGGTTCCAGCTCGCGACGAAGCGGATCGACGGCCTGAAGGGGGTCGAGGACCGCCTGAGCGCCGATCTGGTCGCCGCCGCCGCCGCGACCCGGACGGAGGCGGAGAGCGCGCTGCTGGCCTGGCTGGTCGCCGGCCTCGCCACGTTCCTGCTCTCCGTGGGCCTCGCCTTCGGGCTGGGCGGCGCCATCGCCCGGCCGCTGACCCGGATGGCCTCGGTGCTCGATGCGATCGGCCGGGGGGACGAGGATGTCGCCGTGCCCCAGGGCGGCCCGCACGAGGTCAGGGCACTGTCGAAGGCGGCGGAAGCCTTCCGCGACAGCGTCATCGAGCGCCGGCTGCATCGCGCCGAGCAGGAGCGTCTGGCGGCCTCGGTGGCGGCCCGGCAGCGGCAGGCCGTGCTCAGCCTCGCCGACGAACTCGAAGCGGCGGTGGGCGGCATCGTCGCCACGGTCTCGTCCTCGGCGACCGAGCTTCAGGCTACCGCCCGCAACATGAGCGCCACGGCGACGCAGACGGCGGCCCAATCCACTAGCGTCGCCGCGGCGGCCGAGGAGGCGGCGGCCAATGTCGGCACCGTGGCGGCGGCGGCCGAGGAACTCGGCGCCTCGGTGAGCGAGATCAGCCGGCAGGTCGACGGCTCGGCCGACCTCGCCCGCCGGGCGGTCGGCGAGGCGAACCGGACGGCCGACCTCGTCCAGGCGCTCGACGGCTCGGTCTCCCGCATCGGCGACGTGGTCGTCCTGATCTCGCAGATCGCCGGCCAGACCAATCTTCTGGCGCTCAACGCCACGATCGAGGCGGCGCGGGCCGGCGAGGCCGGTCGCGGCTTCGCGGTGGTCGCCGCGGAGGTCAAGGAACTCGCCAACCAGACCGCGCGGGCCACCGACGAGATCAGCCGGCAGATCGGCCTGATCCAGGGGGCGACCGGCGAGGCGGTCAGCGCCATCGGCGACATCACCGCCCGCATCCGCGAAATCGACGTCGTGGCGACCAGCATCGCGGCGGCGGTGGAGCAGCAGGGCGCGGCGACCCAGGAGATCGTCCGCAACGTCGCGGAAGCCTCGAGCGGAACGAGCGAGGTGACCGCGAACATCGGCGGCGTCTCCCAGGCCTCCGAGGAGACCGGCGCGGCGGCGAGCCAGGTGCTTTCGGCCGCCGCCGAACTGTCCCGCCAGTCGGACCGCCTCGGCACCGACGTCGCCCGCTTTCTCGCGACCGTGCGGGCCGCCTGAGGGGGCGGGCCCGTCGTCCTGGGCCCGCATCTCGGCATCGTCGTTGGGGCGGGCGCGAAAAGCGGGTATTCTGCGCCGGCAATCAGACGGACAGCCCAGGACGCGCGATGGACAAGGACCCGACACATTCCAGCACCGCGGCCCATGCGGTGTTCGACGTCGCCGCCGCCGTGGCGACCCTGCCCGAGGCCTGTTCCACCATGGTGGCCGACCATCGGTTCGTCGATCAGCCGGCGGCGAGCGCCCGGGTGTTCCGGGTCTATTCCCCCACCCCGCCGCACAGCCACGCCTCCTGCGACGAGTATCTCTACGTGCTCTCCGGCCGCTGCATGATGAAGTTCGCCGACGAGCCCGCCGTCGAGGTCGGGCCGGGCAAGCTGGTGATGTTCCAGCGCGGCGTGGTGCATTCCGTGCCGGAGATCCTGGAGGAGCCGATGGTGTTCCTCTCCGTCGATACGCCCCGCCGCGAACCGCGCGACATCCGCTTCGTCTCGGACGGCACCGGCACGCCCGACACCTTCATGCGCCAATCGCAGCAGGCCCAGCAGCAGTAAGGCACACGCCCTTCCCCTCTCCCCGCCGGGCGGGGAGAGGACGTCGTCCTCCCCTTACCGGGAGGCGACGTGAGCCCGCCAGGGCGAGGGTGAGGGGGGCTCTCCGGGTAGGGCTCCTTCGGCCGCGCCCTCTCACCGTCGGCTGCCGCCTTGCCGCGCCGACGACGGGGTCGTCGCGGCCCTCTCCCCGCGCGTGGGGAGAGGGGAATGCGCGCCGGCCTTCGGGTCCAACAGTCTGAGGTCACGTCCCTATTCAAAAGAGGCTGGTCCCCCTCTCCCCGCTAGGCGGGGAGATGACGTTGTCCTCCCCTTGCCGGGAGGCGACGTGAGCCCGCCAGGGCGAGGGTGAGGGGGTCTCTCCGGGTAGGGCTCCTTCGGCCGCGCCCCCTCACCCTCGGCTGCCGCCTCGCCGCGCGCGGGGAGAGGGGAATGCGCGCCGGCCTTCGGTCCGATCCGCCGCCATCCGATGACGAGCCCCGTCGTCACGAGGGCTCCGGCGAGCAGGTTCAGCAGCCATTGCGCCGCATCTCTCGCCGGCGGGTGGCCGACGAGGATTGGCAGGTCGAGGCGGTGGACCGCCGTGAACAGCCAGCGGTTGACGCGGCCCGAACGGTCGAGCCGGTTGAGAATCTCGCCGCTGGCCGGATCGACGTGAAGCCAGGTGGCGGCCGGGTCGGCGAAGCGCAGGCGCAGGATGGGGAGCGTCCCGCTCGTGAGCGGCGACCAGTAGAGATCGTGGGTGTCGAGGCGCTCGACGCTCTCCAGCCTCGCACCCTCCATCGCGAAGCCGGCCGCCGCCGCGATCCGGGCGGTCGAGGGTGCGTCTCCGATCACCCGGCCGCCGGTGCGGTCGAGCCCCGTCGCGACCCAGTGCCCGCCGATCCGCGCGAGATGCAGGCCGAGGGGCGCATGGGCGGCCATCGCCCGCAGGCTCGCGGTCGTGAGGCCGATTGGGCTGTCCGCCCCGGCATAGGCCTCGCGCAGGTGGGCGGGCGGCGCGAGGGAGGTGAACCAGCGGTTCGGGTTCATGGAGAGCCAGCCGCTGAGGATGAAGGTGGTGAGCCCGATCCCGCCGATGAGCCCGGCGAGGTGGTGCCATCGCGCCATCCCGCGATAGGGCGTGACGCGTCCTCGCGCGTAGCGCCGCCTCAAGCGCAGGCGCCAGATCCCGAGGACGAGGCCGCTGAGCGCCGTGAACGCGGCGATTCCGGAGAGCCACAGCACCACGTCGCGCCACAGCTCGGCGCGGGCGCGCAGCGGCGTGAGATAGACCCAGTGGGTGACGGCGCCGACCCAGTTCCAGCCGCGCTCGAACCGCGTCGTGTCGAGCACGATCTCGCCCGTCCTTTCCGAGACGTACAGCTCCGTGCCGGCCGCGTCGTTCAACGCGACCTTGTGGAAGGGTCGCAGGGGATCGTAGCGCGCCGTCACCGTCCATTGGTCGCGCTCGACCTCCTCCACGGACGCGCCGGCGGGACCGGCCCCGGTGAGGCGCCGGGCCGCCTCGCCATCGACCGGCCCGGCCGGTGCGCCGGTTCGCGCCGAGAGGGTGATGCGGCGGCCGTCGCTGGCCGACATCCGGTAGAAAGGCTCGTCCCCGCGCATCTCCAGATCGAGGCTGCGGGGCATGCCGTGCAGCCCGGCGGCGGCCAGGGCCTCGTCCGGCGACACCGCGACGGCCTCCCACGCCATCGGGCGAAGACGCGCGAGACGCTCGGTCTCCGTGAGGCTCGGGAACGGCACGTAGAGCATCACCAGCCCGGAGCCGATCCACAGGGCGAAGAGCAGCCCGGTGGCGATGCCGAGCCAGCGATGGCCGAGGACCAGCCACCGCTTCCCTCGTTTCAGCGGGCTCACCACGCGACGCTGTAGGCCACCTCGAACGAGCGCGGTCGCCCGAGGATCCAGTTGGTGCCGATCCCGTCCACGGCGTTGCCGCTGATGGCGTAGGTTGTGTCGAACAGGTTGTAGACGCGAAGGCTCAGGCGCGAGGCCGGGGTGACCTGATGGTCGAGGCCGAGATGGGCGAGGGTGTAGTCGGGCCGTGGCGCGGTATTGGAGAAGTCGCTGAAGACCCGGCCGACATTCTGGAGCCCGATCCTGGCCTCCCAGTCACGGGCGAAGGCCCAATTGAGCCAGACATTGGCGACGCGCTCGGGCACGTCGATGGGCTGGTTGCCCGCATAGGACACCGCCCCCTCCCGGAACTCGTCATATTGCGCGTGGAGCAGAGCGAGGTTGGCGTCGATGCGCCAGCCATCGGGCAGGCGCAGGGCGAGCGCCCCCTCCACCCCGTGCGAGGATTGCCGGCCGACCTGGGTCGAGACATTGGGCTGGCCCGGCACCGCCGAGATCAGCTTGTCCTTGACGATGCGGTAGCCGGCGAGCGTCCATTCGAGGGCGCCGTTCAGCGCGAGGCCCTTGGCACCGACCTCGATCTGCTCGCCGGTGGAGAGGTCGAAATTGGCGTTCGCTTGCGACAGGCTGATGAGGCTCCCCACCGGGTCGGTGGCGGTGGCGTATTGCACGTAGAGGGCCGAATCCGGCGTCGGGTTGTAGACGAGGCCGAAGCGGTAGCTCAGGGCCTCGAACGAGCGCGCGAAGGTGTCGCCGGTCTGCAGGTTGCGCCGGTCCAGGGTCGGCGCGTCGAAACGCACGCCGGTGAGGAAGGAGAGCTGGTCGCTGAGGATCAGCCGGTTCTCGGCGAAGACCGAGGCCTGGTTGGTGCTGGTGGCATAGGCCGGGCTCGCGCGGCCATTGGCCGGAAACTGTCCGGGATCGTAATTGAACGGATCGACGCTGGTGACGAGGTTGCTGCCCGCGCTGGAGAAGTTGTTGGTGTGGCGGAAATCCACGTGGTTGACGTCGAATCCGATGGCGAACTCGTTGCGGAAGCCGAACACGTTGCCCTTGAAGGCCGCGTCGAAGCGGTTCCCGACCTGCTCCTGTTGGTGGTAGATTTCGGTATAGCTGGACCGGTCGATGAGGCCCGTGCCGCGATTGAAGCTGTATTGCTCGACATCGAGCCAGTGGCGACGGCTCTGCAGCCGGTAGGCGGTGTTGCGGATGGTGATGTCGGCGCTCGGCGTCCACTCGGTCTTGAGCTGGGTCCAGTTGTCGGACCAGATGACCTTCGCGCCGTCGACATTGTAGTTGTTGTTGCGCAGGGACTGGACGATCCGGCCATCGACCAGCGGCGTGCCCCAGTAGCGGGCGGGCTCCTGGTAGCCGAGATCGTGGCTGAGGGTCACCGCGAGATCGGGGTTCAGCTGGAACAGCAGCGCGCCCGAGACCGCGAGGTTGCGGAAATCCCCGTTCGGGCTGGTCCAGCCGCCGTCGCGGTTGCCGCTGACATTGAGGCGGTAGGCGACCGCATCGCCGATGGGACCGCCGAGATCGACGGCGAGGCGCGCGAGCCCATCCGACCCGGTTGCGGCGCGGGCGGCATGGATCGGCGTGAAGCTCGGCTTTTTCGAGACCACGTTGACCACGCCGCCGATGGCGCCGTCGCCGTAGAGCACGGAGGCCGGGCCGCGCAGCACCTCGATCCGCTCCACGTTCCAGGTGTCGAACGGGAAGGTCACGGTGCCGGCGCCCACGAACAGGCGGGTGCCGTCATACAGCTGCTGGATCGAATTCGGCCCGGCGAAGCCCCGGCTGGAGAAGGCGCCGTTGCCGTTGCCGGGCGACGCGATGGTGGTGATGCCGGTGGCGTTCTGCGTCACCGCCTCGACCACCGTGTTCTGGCCCCGGATGCGGGCGGTCTCGCCGCTGATGACGTCGATGCTGGCGGGCGTCTCCAGCGGCGTCAGGCCGAGGCGACTGGCGCCGCGGGAGGATGTCGTGAGGTTGAGCCCGACCGGGTTGGCGCGGGTGAGGCCGACCCCGCTCCCCTCCACGGTGAGCTGGTCGAGGGTGACGGCATTCTGGCTGATGGAATCCTGTGCCCGGACCTGACCGGCGAGGAGGGTCGAGCCGAGGAGCGACGCGAGGAAAGCGGTGGCGCGGGCCGGGGATGTCCGCCCGGGGGCGCGGTGGGTGACCTGTCTGGGCATGTTCGTTTTGGCAAACCGGAGTGATCGCTGGCCGAATGCCGCGCCCCCTCTGCTAAATCGTATGTTATAACGTTACAATATAGCGAACCGGGCAAAATGCCTGCGTGCGGGACCGGACGGTCTCGCCGAAGGCACGCTGTGGAGCGATTCTGTAACGGAAGGAACGGGAACGATCGGGCATCGCAGGCAGACGGCAGGCGCAGCTCAGCGCAGTGGCACGTCACCGCGAACGAAGCCGATGCGTTCGCGACATGCGAACGCCCCGACACCCCACCAGGACACCCCGCCCGATGCGTTTCGCGTGTGACCACGACTGACGGCAGGTCTCCTGGCTCGCGGGTCGCCGCCCTCTCATCGTCTTCCCAGGTGATCACCCAGTGACGTGTTGATGAAGGACTCGCCGCTTACAGTTGCGGGGGCAGCCGCGGCATCGGACACAAGGTCCTCACCGCGTTCCCTTTTGATCCCCCGAAGAGGAACCGTCATGCTCAAGCTAGTCGAGGCCGGGAGACCGCGTCAACGACGTCACGGCAACAGCCCAAAAGAAAAGCCCCGGATCTTTCGATCCGGGGCCGATCATCTCGGATGCGCGTCGTCTACCAGCGGTAGGTGACGGAGCCGGTGATGCGGCGGCCGTCGCCGTAATTGCAGCCGACATATCCGCCGAGCTGGGCGCAGGTGCCGACATAGACCCGGTCGGCGAGGTTGTTGGCGGCCACCTGGAAGCGCCAGTTGTCGAAGGAATAGCGGATCGACGCATCCATCAGGAAGTAATCCGGCACGCGGATCGTGTTGGCGGCATCGCCGAAGGTGTCGCCGATGTAGCGGACGCCGAAGCCGAAGCCGAGACCACGGAACAGGCCGGTCTGTACGGTGTAGTCGGCCCAGTTGGAGACGACGTATTGGGGAACCATGATCGGCCGGTTTCCGACGGCGCTGGCAATCAGAGGGGACGGAGGCGTGTCCTTCGTCACTCGGGCATTGAGGGCGGTGGCGGAGCTGATCAAACGGAATCCTTCCGCGAGCTCGATCGTGGCCTCGGCCTCGATGCCCTTCACCGCGATTTCGCCGGTCTGGTAATAGGCCTGCTGCAGCGGATCGGTCGGGTCGAAGGTCAGGGCATTGGTCTTCTTGGTGTCGAACACCGAGAGCAGCAGGGTACTATTGGACCCCGGCGCCTGATACTTCACGCCGCCCTCGATGGTCTCGCCAATCTCGGGCTTTGCAGGCGTAATGGAGTAGGCGCCAGGTATGGTGGGACCGAGGGCACTCGGTGCGCTCGTCTGAATGTAGAACGGCAGGACATTGAACGAGCGGGCGGCAGCGACGTACGGCGTCAGGCCGTTATCGAAAAGGTAAGAGAGACCCACTCGACCGCTGTACGATTGCGCATTCTGGTTCACCCCGAAATTGGTCGGGATCCCGTTGGCGATGCCGTTGGCGTCCAGGAAGGTTCGCACTGCGTCGATCGCCGGATTCTGCACATCGGTCTTCGTCTTCACCCAATCGTAGCGGGCGTTGGCGCTGAACAGGAAGCCGTTGCCGAACTTCACCTGATCCTGCGCGTAGATGCCGGTCTGTTCCTGCGACAGACGGCTCAGCAGCGTCCGCTGGAGAGGTGCGACAGCCGAGCCATAGGTCGGGTTGAGGACGTCGATCGGGCCGACGAGCGCTGGCGCCGGAGCGCCGAAGAGGAAGTTGGGATCGAAGAAGGCCTGGGTCGGGCCGCCTCTCTGATCGCTCTTATGCTTGATGTTGCTGTAGTCGATGCCGAGCAGGGCGGTATTCTTGAACCAGTCGAACACGTGCTCGTGTTGGATCTGGGTGTCGACGGTGAAGACACCGTAATCCTCGAGCCAGGTCTGGGCCGAGCGGTCGATGAGCGAGGGCGACGTCACCGTCGGGACGCCGTTGACGAGCGTGGTGTTCAGCCCGGTCGGGTAGATGCTGTTGTAGTCGGTGCTGGCATGGGCGTAGCGCAGGTTCTGGCGCACGGTCCATTCGTTGTCGAAGCGGTGCGAGAACTCGTAGCCCGCCATGGCGCGCTCGGACCTGAAACGGCTGAAATTGGACTCGCCGAGGAAACGGTCGCGCAGGTTGGCCTTCAGCGGGTTCGACCCGTTGGTGTAGTATTGCGGGATCAGGCGGTACTTATCGCCCGAGACATCCTTCTGGTAATTGCCCAGAAGCGTCAGGCTGGTATCGGCAGATGGCCGGAACGTCACGGCCGGCGCGATGTACACCCGGTCGAGGTCGACATAATCGGCCTGGGTGCCGCCGTTCCGCAGGAAGCCGGTGATCCGGTAGAGGATGGTCTTCTCGGGGTTGGCCGGGCCGCTCAGGTCGAAGCCGAACTGCTTGCGGTTGTAGGTGCCGTAAGAGCCGTAGATCTCGCGCAGGGGCACGTCGAGGGGCTTCTTGCTGACGAAGTTCACGAGACCGCCCGGATCGTTCAGGCCGTAGAGGCCCGAAGTCGGCCCGCGCAGGACGTCGATACGTTCGACGCCGTAGGGCTCCTGCGGGAAGCCGGAGAAGCTCGTGACGGGCAGGCGCATGCCGTCGCGGTAGACGCCGCGGATGGTCTGATCGAAGCCGCGGATGATGAGCTGGTCGAACCGGCCGTCCTCGCCCTGGGGCGAAGAAAAGACGCCGGCCGTGTAAGCGAGGGCGTCGGCGAGGTTCTGTGCGCCGCGATCCTCGAGTTGCTTCTGCGTCACCACCGAGATCGATTGCGGGATTTCGCGCAGGCTGGCGTTGGTCTTGGTGCCGGACGAGCTGCGCGACACGACGTAGGAATTCGCCGCGACGATGCTGTCGTTGGTGCTGCCGCTGCCGACACCGGCGCCGGAGCCCTGCACCGACAAGGTGTCGAGCTGCACCGCCGCCGTGCCGCCCGACGCGGCTTGGGCGAAGGCCTCCCCACTCCACAGGGCGGGGGCCATGGCGAGCATCGCCACGGTGGAGACGCCGGCCAGACAGCGCAGGCCACTCACGGCTTTGTGAGAAAACGTGCCGGAGGAGAGCAACATGCCATCAGACATACAGAAGACCTTGATCGTCGAAAATACAGCACGGGCTCGATCGTGACTGAGCGAGATGTCTCTGTCGATGCATCGCGTAGAACGATTCAAAAACAAAGCTCGCGCCTCGGCAAGACAAATCCATACGGCGTCTTTGACAGCAAGGCGAAGTTGCGGTTCGGCGAGCGAAGTTGTGACTGCGTTGCCTAGGAAGCACATTCATACTTTGGAATAATTCGAGTCTAGAGCCTGGATAAACGCGCTCGGGAATACTCGGCGGCTCTCACGAAGCGCCAGCCGCGCCGTCGTGCTCCGAGGGAGGGCCGCCCGTGACCGAGAGTTGTGAGAGGCGCCCTCAGCGCCGGGCCAGGAGCCACATCAGGAACGGCCCGCCGACCAGGGTCGCCACCAATCCGGCGGGCAGCTGGTAAGGGAAGAACGCCATCCGCCCGACGAAATCCGCCGCGACCATGATGAGCGCGCCGACGATCGCCGCACCCGCGAGCTGCGGCGCCGCGCGGGTGAGGCCGGTCAACCGCGCCACCTGAGGCGCCACGAGGCCGACGAAGCTCAACGGCCCCGCCACCAGGGTCGCCGCGGTGGTGAGGATCGCCGCCAGGACGAGGATGGCGAGGCGGCTGCGGCGAAGGTCGAGCCCGAGCGAGCGGCCGGTGGGAGCGCCGAGAGGTAGCAGATCGAGCCAGCGGGTCAGGGCGGGAAGGCATGCTGCCCCGAGGGCGAGGATGGCGAGGGCGGCCACGGCATCCTCCGGCGCCACCCGCGCCGTGGAGCCCGCCGTCCACCCGAGCAGCATGACCACGGAAGGGTCGCCGCTGATCATCAGGATGGTGAGGAGGGCGCCGAACCCGGTGGTGAGGCCGATGCCGGCCAGCAGCATCTGCTCGGGCGCGGTGTCTGCACGGCGGCCGAGGCTCAGGATCGCCAGGAGGGTCGCGAGCGCCCCGAGGCTGCCGGCGCCCAGCAACGCCGTCCGGTCCGGCGTTCCGAGGACGATCGTGACCGCGACGAGACCGAGGGCGGCCCCGGAGCTGATCCCGAGCACTTCGGGACTCGCCAGGGGATTGCCGGTGAGCCGCTGCAGCAGGGTGCCGGCGATAGCCAGCATCGCGCCGGCCGCGAGCGAGGCGGCGATCCGGGGCAGGCGCCAGGGAAGCACCGCGTCGAGCCCGGCCCCGAGGCTCCAGTGCCAGCCGGCGGGATCGCGGCCGAGGGTCAGCGCGACGAAGACGAGGAGGACCAGCGACGCCGCTCCCACGAGGACCAGGCGCCAGGGTCGCGCGATCCGGGCCGAGGCGCCGCCGTCCGGACGATGCAGCGCGCCGACGCCACGCAGGCGCGGCAGCAGCCAGAGCAGCATCGGCACGCCGACGAGGGAGGCCAGCGCCCCCGTCGGCACCTGTGCGATGGGGGCGAGCGCCAGGACCACGGAATCGGTGAGCCAGATCAGGGCCGCCCCGAGCAGGGGCGCGGCGACGAGGCGGTCGCGCAAGGCGCGCGTGCCGGTGAGCCGAACGAGGATCGGCGCGGCGAAACCCACGAAGCCGATGACGCCCACCCCCGCCACCACGAAGCCGCCCAGCGCCACCGCCACGGCCACGGCGAGGAACCGGACCCGGCCGAGGGAGAGCCCGAGGCTCTTCGCGTTCGCCTCGTCGAGATCCAGCACGGACAGGGGCCGCACCATCAGCGCGACCAGCATGGCGGCCACCGCGAGGCGGGGCGCGAGATAGGCCGGGGCGCTCCAGTCGTTCATGGCGAGGGAGCCCGCGCCCCAGACGAACAGGCCGAACAGCCGCTCCTGATGCAGGATCACGAGGAGGGTCTGGATCGCCCCGCAATAGAGCTCGATCACGAGGCCGGCCAGCAGCAGCGCGAGGGGGGCGAAGCCCTTGGCGCGGCCGAGGGCGAAGACCGCGAGCACCGCCAGGGCCGAGCCCGAGAGCGCCACCGCCTCCCGCCCTTGCGAGAAGAGGCCGGGCGCGAACAGGGAGGCCAGGGCCAGAGCGAGCTGCGCCCCGGCCGAGATGCCCAGCGTCGAGGGCGAGGCGAGGGGATTGCGCAGCACCTGCTGCAGCACCACCCCCGACAGAGCGAGGGCGCCGCCGGCCAGCCAGGCGGTGACGATCCGCGGCAGCACGCTCTCATGCAGGATCACCTGGGCGATGTCGGTCCAGTCGGGACTCCACAGGGCCTTCAGCGCCGGGCCGAGGGCCATGTCGGCGGTGAGCGTGCGCAGGGTGAGGAGCCCGGCCACGAGGGCCACCGCGCCGATGAGGAGCATCGTCCCGCCGATCCGCGACCGGGGCGGCGCGAGGGCATCGAGGCGGGGCTCGGCCAGATCCACCTCAGCCACGGGGGCAATCCCGCTTGGCGAGACCGGTCATCAGCTCGGCGAAACGCGCGATGGCCGGCAGGCCGCCATAGAACCAGACCGGGGCCACCACGTCGACATGATGCTCGCGCACCGGCGGCAACGTCTGCCAGAGCCGGCTGCCGGCCAGCGCCCTGGCGGCGTCGGATTGAATCGGCCCGATATGGACGATGCGGGCATCGGCCGGGCCGGTGGCGAGCTGTTCGATCCCCACCGCCGTGAAGCCGGAGGCGTTGCTGGCGCCGGTCCAGGCATTCGGGATCCGAAGGCGGTCGAGCACGGTCTGGAATAGGCTGGTGCGGCCGTAGACGACGATGTTGCGGTGGTCGACGATCCAGACGAGGTAGGTCGGGTGCCTCTCGGCCGGGCAGGCGCTCGCCGCCGCCGCGTCGAGAATCGCCTCGGTGCGTGCTTCCAGGGCCTTGGCTTCATCGACGCGGCCGAGACGCAGGGCGATGCGCATGGTCTCCGCCTTCGCCCGCGCGTAGGGATCGCCCCCGGCATTGGCGATGGAGACCGCCTCCGTCGGGGCGATGCGCGACAGGAAGCTCCCTTGCGTCGCCACCTGGATCGGGTTGGCGAGGATGAGGTCCGGCTTCAGGCTCGCCAGCACTTCGAGATTGGGCTCCACCACGAGGCCGAGATCGACCACGCCCTCGGGGAGCGCCGGCGCCACCACGGTGCGGTTGTAGTTCTCTGGCTGCGTCACCGCGACCGGCACGATGCCGAGGCCGAGGAGCAGTTCCACGGCGCTCCAGTCCAGGGCCGCGACGCGCGGCTGGGCGGGCATCTTTTTCTCCGCGCGCGCGGGCAGACAGGCCAGCACGAGGAGGCAGGCCGCCAGACCGACAACGGCCCGTCTAGCGCGCATCGACGGCAGCCAGGGCGAGATCGTCGGCCTTCCTTTTCGCCTCCGGGGCGAGGCTCGCATCCCGCAGGGCGGGCGTGAACGCCGCGATGGCGGCGGTGGCGGCGAGGCACAGGCCGCCCCCCGCCGCCATGGCGATCCGCGCCGAGGCGAGATGGGCCGTGGTGCCCGCCTGCATGCCGCCGAGCGCCGGGCCGATCGTCTCCTCCAGCACCCACAGGCTCGACACCCGGCCGAGCATCGCGTCCGGCGTCGCGCGCTGGATCAGGGCCGCGCGCAGGATGCCGGCGAGGCTCGCGGCCGCGCCGAGGGTGGCAAGGCAGAACAGGGCGGGAGCCATGCCCTCGCTGAAGCCCAGCGCGATGCAGGCACAGGCCCAGACCGCCACGCAGGCGACGAGCCAGCGCCCGGCGAACGGGCTCGCGCCGGCCCGGCCCGAGGCCAGGGCGCCGAAGAGCGCGCCGACCGAAGGGGCGGCATAGAGCAGGCCGATGCTGTCCGGCCCTCCGCCGAGCCCGTGCGTCGCGAGTTCGGGCAGCAGCACGTAGGGCACGGCGAAGACCAGGGCGACGAGATCGACGAGGAGCAGGCTCAGCACCAGGGGCGAGCGGGCGATGTAGCGCAGCCCCCCCATGAAGCCGGCCTCGTCGGCGGCGAGAACGGGAAGGGGCGCTCCGGCGGAGGGGCCGGCGAGCGGCGGCAAGGGGGGCAGGAACCCGAGCACGATCGGCGTGATGCCGGAGATGAGCGCGACGACGCCGTAGCACGCGACGAGCCCCGCGCCGGCGGTGATCGCCCCGGCGAGGAACGGCCCGGCGATGGCGCCCGCCTGCGCCGCGACGGCCGTGAGCGCGGCGGCGCCCGACAGGTGCTCGCGCCCGACCAGCGCCGGGGTGGCGGCCATGATCGCCGGCATGCCGAAGCCGAAGGTCGAGCCGCCGACCACCGCCGCGGCGTAGATCGGCCAGACCATCGGGGCCGCGAGGGCGGCGTTGGCCATGAGGATCAGGATGGTGAGGAGATGGGCCGTGCGCGACCAGACCATGACCGCGCGGCGGTCGTAGCTGTCGGCGAGCCAGCCGCCCACGATGAGCGCCAGCGCCATCGATCCCGCGACGGCGGCGTTGAGGAACGCCACCTGCAGCGACGAGGCGGTGAGCGCGTACATCTGCAGGCTCACGGCGACGCCGAGCACCCCGAAGGCGAGGAACGAGGCGGCGCGCGCCGCATAGAGCAGCTGGAACCCGCGGCTCGCCCGCAGGGGAGACAGGTCGAGCATCATGGTGCCATGCCGCCTCGGATGACGCTCTTTGACATCACGCTTCAATCCTCGTCCTTGGCGTCTTCGTCGGCGCCGCGCCGCCAATAGGCGACCGCGAGATGCTGGTCACGGGTGAGGCCACAGGTCTTGCGCCAATGCGCCCGCAGGGCCTTGAACGCGTCGAATTCCGAGCCGGCCCAGGCGAAGACCGTGCGATCCTCCGGGAACGGGATCGCCCGGACCGCATCCGCCAGGAGCGTGGTCGTGCCGGGCGGTGCGCCGTTGCGGTGGAGCCAGCGCAACTCCACCCCCTCCGGCCGGTCGAGCGCCTGTTCGTCGGCCGGCCCATCGACCTCGATCACCGCGACCCCGCCGACATGGCGGGGCAGCCGCCCGAGGATGCGGCCGATGGCCGGCAGGCCGGTCTCGTCGGCGGCGAGACAATACCACTCCGCCGCGCCAGCGCTGCGGCCGCCGGGGCCGAGCAGGCCGACCACGTCCCCGGCCTTGGCGCGCTTGGCGAAGGAGGCGCCGGGGCCGGCGTCGTGATGCATGACGAAGTCGATGTCGATCTCGCCCGCAGCCACGTCGATGCGGCGGATCGTGTAGGTCCGCATGGAGGGCGCGCCCTCCCCCTGCGGCCAGACCGGGATGCCGTCGATCCCCGGCACGGGCCATTGCGGCGCGTGGCCCTCGGGCGGGATGATGACGTGCACATGCATGTCGAACGCGTCGTAGCGCGCCAGATCCGTGCCGACGAAGGTGATCCGGCGCATATGCGGCGTGAGATCGACCACGCGGCGCACATGCACTTCGCGCAGGCTCGGAATGGTCTCGTCGGCGCAGCCGTCTCCGGTCCAGACGATGGATGCGTCCGTGGCGCCGGGAAGCTCCTGGAGATGCGAGGCGAGCATGAACTTGACGACGGCGAGGGAGGTCTCGTCGGTCGCCTCCGCCTTCAGGGCGAGCAGGCCCTCGGCGGCGACGAGGGTGCCGGTGCCGACATCGAAATCGACCCGCCCGCGTCCCGGCTCGTGGAGCACGGGGATGTCGTGTTCGAGGAAATGCTCGCACAGGTCCGCGATGTATCGCCCGGCATCGGCGAGGCGCACCTGGGCTTCGGAAGCCATGGCTGTCACGGGGTGTTCTCCACGATGGCGGGACGGCGCGAAGTCTGGCCGCGGATCGGCTGGTGGCTGTAAACGAGGACGGACGGACACACAACGCAAAACAAGGTGACTGATTTCATCGAAGCGCACCGGATCGATTATTTATAGTTGATAGAAAAACGACCATCATCGAGAATGCTTTCCGCGCTTTTGTCGCCGTGTCTTCGCAACCCGGCAAAGAACCGATTCGATGTCTCGATCCCGCCTCCGTGATCGCGACGCCCGCAACAGGCAGGCTAAGAATTTTACCCGCCGCCAGCACAGGCACGAACACGCTCCGTCTAAAGAGAAATTCGACCCCACTTTTTATCGTTATATTGTCAAAGACAAAATATTGATCGACACAATGTCGACAAAACTGGGCGATCTCCCATATCGGTACTCGACCGGCACCTGACACTGGCCAGGAACAGGACGGGCCAGGTCTTGCCGCCATCGAACCGAAACGGGAGAATGCATGAACGATGTCGATTTTCGCGAGATGCTCGATGCCCATTGCCTGATGCAGGCGGGCTGCTACGTCTCGGACATCGAAACCGCGCCGGATGGCGGGCGCTATCTCTGGTCGAACGCGATTCCGGAGCCGGGTTTCAACGTCGGCGTCGAGACCACCGACCTCGCCTGGGTCCGGGCGACCTCCGCGCGGCGCGGCCGGCTCCCGGCCCTCCTCGTCACCGAGGGCGGGGACGCGCTTAGCGCCCATCCGGACCTGCAGGCCGCCTTCCCGACCCGCTGGATGCTGGGCGATTGCCGGGACGTGCAGGCGCCAGTCATGCCGGAGGGGCTGACCCTCGCGACGGAGGTGGCGGCGGCTCCCGGCGAGGGCTACCTGTCGGTCTGCGGCGGCCTCTACGACGACGTGGGCGTGAATGCGATCGCCGAGGCGGTCTTCCTGCCGGTGCTGCGTGGCGCCCGGCCCGTCGAGGGGGTCGAGACGCGCCACCTCACCGTGAGCGCAGATGACGTTCCGGTGGCCTGCGCCTCGGTCTACCGGGCGGGCCGCCTTGCCGGACTCTACAATGTCGGCAGCCTCGCGACGCGGCGCGGGCACGGCCTCGGCGCCCTGGTCACCCGGGCGGCGATGGCGAGCGCCCGGCAGGCCGGCGCGGAGACGGTGATGCTCCAATGCGTGGCCGGCGGCCATGTGGAACGGCTCTATGCCGACCTCGGCTTCACCGTGGCGGCGAGCCCGACGCTGATGGTGTTCGCGCCGGGCGCCGGCTCGCAACGATAGACGACACGCCTCCCCGGCGGATCTCGGGCCTGCCCGAGATCCGTCGAGCTTGTGGGGAGGAGTTGGAGGTGGGGGTGGTCGGGTGACACTCCGTTTGCGGAGGCTGGCGGTACAATCCACACCCCTAACCTCTGCCCACAAGCTCCTGGATTCACGCCTCCGCCCGGCGGACGTTCCCGCTTCCCAAGAGGGTTCGACCAGAGGCACGACGGGCTCCCTCTCCTGGAAGAAGAGGGCTGGGGTGAGGTGTGGTCCATCCCCGGAAAACTCACACACCTCTCCCTGTCCCTCTCCTTCCAGGAGAGGGGACCCGCGCATCCTGCGAGATGTATGAACATCGTAGTCCCACAAGGGGGAGAGGGACGCGGTCTGCTTGAAAGAGCAGGTGTGTGAATCCAGTAGCCCCCCACGCGGAGACGGCAGGCACGCCGAATGACCTTGTGCGGTCACAGCGAGGCCGCGAAACTGTCGTGGAACATCGTGGAATCCACGATCTCCCGGTGGGTGACGTCGGGGATCACGGTCACCTGTTCCACCCGGTTGGAGTAGCGGCCCCAATCCACATGGTTCAGCCCGCGCTCTACCGACTTGCCGGCGAGCCAGACGCGGATCGGGCAATCGAACCTGTCCGCCCGGTAGCGGCGATAGAGCAGCGTGTTGTCGACGAAGGTCCAGAGTTCGTATTCCTTGCTGCCGACGCCTGGGCCATCAAGGGGCAGCGGATCGGGGGCGGCTGCCACATAGGCGAGGAACTGCTCGTGGAGTTCCGGGTCCATGCGCCGGAACAGGTCCTCCCAATCGGCCCGCATCGGCGAGCGCTCCAGCCAGGACGCGACATTTTCCTGGAGGCGGCGGCGCTGCTCCGGCGTTAGCACCGGCAGGGCGCCGACGGCGAAGCTCACATCGATGTCGCAGACGTCGAGCATGCCGACGAAGGAGAGATCGATTCGCGAGCCCAGCATCCGCGCCGCCTCGTAGGCGAGGACGCCGCCCCAGGACCAGCCGAGCATGGTGCAGGGGCGTCCGGCGCTCTCCTTCTCGATGATCTCCGCATAGCGCGCGGCGATGTCTTCCACCGAGACCACGCTCTTGCGCGCATCGGTGAGGGAGTAACAGACGAAGCCGGTGACAGGCTGGTCCGGCCCGAGGCGGCGGACTAGGGGCGCGTATTCGCGGGTGTTCACCATCAGGCCGGGGAAGCAATAGAGCATCGGGCGGTCGCCCGTCGCCCGCAGGCGCACCACCTGCGCGGTGCCGACGGCGTCGGCGGTGAGCGCCGCAGCCAGGGTCTCGACGCTCTGGTTGTTGAAGATGTCGGCGATGGTCGGGCTGCGCTCCGGGAAGGCCGCGCCGAGGGCGGTGAGCACGCGCAAGGCGGTGAGCGAGTTCGCCCCGGCCTCGAAGAAGTTCCGGTCGGGCGGGATGGCGGGGAGGCCGAGGGCCTTGGCCCAGATCTCGGCCACCACGGTCTCGGTGGGGGTGAGCGGACGCGAGGGACCGCCCGTCGCCTCGACCAGCGGCGCGGGCTCCGGCAGCGCCGCCCGGTCGAGCTTGCCGTTGGGCGTCAGCGGCAAGCGATCCAGCGCCACGATCCGGCTCGGCACCATGTAGTCCGGCAACCGCCGGGCAAGGTCGGCCCGGAGCGCGCTCGCGTCGAGCTCCGCCCCGGCCGCAGTGACAACGTAGGCCACCAGCAGCGGACCCGCCGGACCCTGCCGCAAAGCCGCCGCCGCGCCCGCCACAATCTCCTGCGCCAGCAGCGCCGCCTGGAC
>NZ_NKUG01000212.1 GCF_014845095.1 Methylobacterium bullatum
CCCCTGACCCCTCCCCACAAGGGGGAGGGGAAGCGCCTCCGCGCACGAACCATTGCCCTACTTCGCGCTCACCTCGACCGAACCGAAGGCGGTGCGGCCGAAGCGTTCGGGGCGGTACATGTCCTCGATGGTAGCCCCGGGATGGACGTAGGTGCCGGGCGAGACCGCCCGCACGGTATAGGCCACCGTGAAGAAGGCGGATTGACCGGGGGTGCGCTCGTAGGCCGCCACGAAACGGTCGTCGCGGAACTCGGTGCTCACCGGCTGCACGTCCGACTTGGCGAAGGCGAGCCCCGCCAGGGCATCGGAATCGAGGAGCTTAGGATTGTCGATCTCGAGGCCGGCGGGCAGGCGGTCCACCAGCAGGAGGCGCCCGGCGCTGGCCTTCGCCTCGGTCACCTTGAGCACCACCACGAGGCGGTCGTTCTGGCGAACCCCCTGAGCGAGATCCACCACCGTGCCGTCGAGGCGGTGATAGGTCCGCTCGATGGAGTAACCCCGTGATTCCGCCGGCTCCGGGGCGATGGGATTGCCAGACACGCTCACCACGGTCTGGGCGGCGCCCGTCCCGTCATTGGTGATGGTGACGGGCCTCGCGTCGAGGGCGGGGGCGCGGTAGAGCCGCGAGACCGGGCCCGATTGCCGGGTGCCGTCGACGCTGAAGCTCAACGCTTCCGCCTCCTTGGCGAGCCCCTCGGCGGCGAGCACCATCCAGGCATTCTCCTGGGTGCTGGTGAGGCGTCCGCTGGCCCGCTCCTGGGTGATGACCTGACCCAACGGCCGGATCGTGTCGCGGGCGAGGCCCGTCTCGGCGGCGAGGGCGAGAAGGCCGGCCCCGTCGCGCAGGCGCGAGCCGTAATCGGCGCGGTAGGTCGAGGTGTCGCGCGCGGATCCGAGCGCGGTCACCGCCGACTCGAACGCCTTGGCCGCGCGGCCCCGGTCGCCGAGAAGGGCGAGAGCCGCCGCGATCTGGCCGCGTCCGAGGGGGGTCGCGAACTCACCGAGCTTGGTGTCGGCGAGGTAGCGCAGATCGCCCATCACCGGCCGCCCG
The DNA here is from genome assembly GCF_014845095.1 of Methylobacterium bullatum. GTDB lineage: Bacteria > Pseudomonadota > Alphaproteobacteria > Rhizobiales > Beijerinckiaceae > Methylobacterium > Methylobacterium bullatum. Next base: position 1,052 of record NZ_NKUG01000212.1, read on the forward strand.
TTCCGGGCCAGTACATAGGCCGCATAGGCGATGTCCATGCCGCCGTCGCGCACCTCCGTGGTGTTGGCGACCGTGTTGCGCAGGCGGTCCAGGGCATTGGAGAAGGCGGTCTGCGGCACGGCGAATCCGCGTTCGCGGGCGCGGGTCAGGAAGTCGGTGACGTAGGCGTTGAGCCAGACGTCGCTCGACCCGCCGACGCTCCACAGGCCGAAATCGCCCGAGGCGTCCTGGCGCGAGAGCACGCGGTCGATGGCCTCGCGCACCCGTTCGTCCACCTTGTCGTCGATGCCGAGCCTGTCGAGGGAGGCGAGCTTGTTGACGTAGAGGAGCGGCATCGCCCGGCTCACGGTCTGTTCCGAGCAGCCATAGGGATAGCGGTCCAGCGCCTGGAGCAGGGCGGGCACGTCGAGGGCGGCGAGCGAGGAGGCCGTCACCGAGACCGACCCGGTGCCGGGGAGGATGTCGGCCAGGAGGTCGCCCGTCACCTGCAGGCTGGCGCCGGGTTCGAGGGAACTCACTGAGCGACGGACCAGGGCGCCGGTGCCGGGGCCGATGTTGAGCGAGAAGCTCTGGCCCACGGTGCCGGCGATGCCGGGGCCGGACAGGTTCACGTCGAGCCGCGACAGGCCGGGGCCGGCGGCGGTGATCGGGATGACGAGCGAGGTCTTCGCCCCGCGTTCCAGTTTCATGGTGCTGTGAACCGCGCCAGCCGAGACCAGGACCGGGCCGGTGAGGTCGAGATCCACGGTGTAGTCGCCGGCCTGCCCCTCGACATTGTCGATGGCGATGAAGAAGCGCGAGCGGTCGCCGACATTGAGGAAGCGCGGCAGGGTGCCGGTGAGCACGACGGGATCGCGGATGATCACATCGGCCTGGGCCGAGCCGACCTTCGCCTTGCTCCAGGCGGTCACCATCACCCGGCCGGTGCCGTTGAAGGCGGGCAGGGGGAAATCGACGCTGGCGCGCCCATCGGGGCCGACGCGGACCACGCCGGAATAGAGCGCCAGCGGCGCCTGGGTCGGGGGCGAATCGGAGAGTTCCGCCGCACCGCCGTCACCGCCCGAGCGGATCGCGCCGAGCGTGCCCTGCATGCCGTCGATCAGGTATCCGTAGAGGTCGCGGATCTCCGGTCCCAAGGCCTTCTGGCCGAAGAAATAGCCGAAGGGATTGGGCGATTCGTAGCGGGTGAGGTTGAGGATGCCGACATCGACCAGGGCCACGCTCACCTGCGCCTCCTCGCCGGAGGACAGGCCGGCGAGCTGGATCGGCAGGGTCAGGGTCTCGCGGGGCCGCGTGGTCGCGGGCGCCCCGACGGTCACGGCGAGGCTGCGCTTGTCGGTATCCACCGAGAACCAGGCAAGGCCGAGCGCCCGGCCCGGCAGGCGCTTGGCCGCCTGGTCGAGGGGCCGGTAGGCGGTGGCCACGAGATAGGCGCCCGACCCCCATTCCGCCTTCACGGGAATGTCCACGTTGGTGCCGGCCTCCGACACCGTGACGTCGAGGATGTCGTGGACCTTGTCGCTCACCACCGCGAGGGTGGCCGTGCCCCTGAAGCGCGGCTGGAGGCGCGCCCGCAGGGTCTCACCGGCGGCATAGCTCGGCTTGTTGAGCTTGAGATCGAGGAGGTCGGGCACGTCCGCGGTCTCGGAGCCGCCCCAGCCCACGGTGAAGGTGACGCTGACGGTGGCCTCGGGCCGGCCGGCGACCAGGGCTTCGAGGCGGTAGGTGCCGAAGCCGACGGTGGAACTGACCCGGCCCGGCGCGTCGGCGGCGAGATCGAGCCGTCCGTCGGCGATGCGCCGCGTCGAGGTCACCGGCTCGAACGACCAGCGCCCGCCTTCGCGGTACCATTGGTAGTTCCGGTCGACCTTGGACAGGGTCCAGACGACGCCGTTCTGCGGGATTTTCCGACCGTCGGGGCTCGCCATGACCACGTCGAACGTGGCGACACTGGCCTCCGTGAGGTCGCCCGAAAAATTCTTGCGGATGGCGAGGACGGGGCCGGAGGGCAGGATCGGCAGGGTGACGCTTCGGCTCAGCGCCCGCCCGCCCGGCTCGCCGACCTGCAGCGTGATCTTCGCCTCGGTGGGGCGCGGGGCGCTGAGCGCCTGGACCGGCACCGTCACGGTCGCCGATCCCTTGGCGTCCGTGGTGGCCTTGGCCTCGATCTCGGCCGAGGTCGCCTCCACCTTCTCGTCGTCGAGGCCGATGGAGAAGCCGTCGAGCCCCTTGATCCCGCTCGTCGCGGCGGCCTGGACCAGGACCGAGCCCGACACGTCGAGGCCCGAGCCCGGCGCGCCGTAGAGATAGCGCGCGGCGACGTCGATGGTCGCGGGCTCGCCCTTCGTCAGGGTCGGGCTCTTGGGGGTGAGAGTGACCTCCAGGCGCTCGGGCACATAATCCTCGACGAGGAACGTGGCCTCGCCCACGGGCGGCGCCTTCGCATCGGTATAGGCGGCGATCCGCCATGTACCGTGCATCGCGCCCGGCATCAGGGCGAGGGGCAGGGCGCGGCCGCCGAGGCCGGCATCGGCGACCTGGACGCGGCGATACTCGACCCCGTCCGGACGCTTCACCACCAGGGTGAGGGGAAGGTTCGGCACGGCGATGCCGGCGGCGTCGCGCAGCAGGGCCGTGACCTGAACGGTCTCGCCGGAGCGGTAGACCCCGCGCTCGGGGAAGACGTAGGCCTCCACCGCGCTCGGCTGCGGCCGGCCCTTCACGCCCCGGTCGGTGAGGTCGAAAGCGCTCTGGGAGAAGTCGAGGAAGCCGTAATCGTCGCCGAGCTGGGCGACGACGAGGCCGGGGGCGATTCCGCCTTCGCCCCGTGCGAGGCCCGGATCGAAGGCGGCGTGGCCCTGGCCGTCGGTCTTCTTCGTCGCCAGCACCTCGTTGTTGCGGGCCACGAGGCGGATCTCGGCGCCGGGCACCGTCTTCGCGCTGGCGAGCGAGCGGGCGAAGACGTGGATGCCGTCGCGGCCCTTGAAAGCGGTGAGGCCGAGATCCGAGACGACGAACCATTGCGTCGCCTGGGCCTCGTAGCCGCCGTCCTCATCGACATTCGTGGCGACGCCGCTGGCCTGGGCCAGCATGATGTAGATGCCGGGCTCCAGCTTGCCGACCGCCTGCAGCACCGGGAAGGCCGTGACCGCCTCGTGGTTCAGCTCGGCCTTGGCCGTGTCGAGGGTGCCCTTCCAAACGCGGGTGCCCTTCTGGTCGGCGATGGTCTTCGCGGTCATGCCGCTGAGCTGACCGAGGAACTCCTCAGAGCGCAGGGACGGCAGCAGGCCACGGTCGCCGACGCGCAGCACCTCCACGTCGATCTTCGGCGCGTTGACCGAGACCAGCGGCACGCCGGCCTGTCCGGTGCGCGGCAGGACGTAGTTGCGCCCGGTGAAACGCACCTGGGGCGAGCGGTCCCGCACATAGACTTCGTAATCGGCCGATTTCAGCAGGGCCTCGCCCACGGAGGACGGGATGCCCGAGCGCAGCACGAAGGCGTAGCGCTCGCCGTGCTTCAGCCCGTCCACGCAGATCTGCTGGCCGCTGCCGGTGACGGCGGCATTGGCGGCGCCCGAGACGGCGACGTAGGGCGTGAAATCGGTCTTCGGGGCCAGGCTCTCGGAGAACTGGAAGCAGACGCGCGGGGCGGCGGCGTCGGAATCGACCTTGTAGTCGAGGATGCGGAAGCCGTGCTCGGCGCGCAGACCCTCATAGGTCTCGCGCACCGTGGCGTCGTCGGCGAGCGCGAGGCTGGCGCGGTAGGCCTCGAGCGAGGGCCGCCATTCGGATTGATCGGCATAGACCTCGCCCAGCACCGCCAGGGCCTCGGCCTCGGCGGCGGCGCCGCGCGCCTTCAAGTAAGCCTGATAGGCGGCGGCCCGAGCCTGGCCGCGCAGGCGCTGGCGGAAGGAGTAGTCCCCGGTTTCGTTATCATTGCCCACCGTGCTCGCGGCGCGGGCATAGGCAAGCCAGTTCAGCGGGTCGCCCGCATCGGCGGCAATGGCCCCGGCGAGGGGCTTGAGGGCATCGGCCGGCTTCTCCGCCTGCACCAGGGCCTCGCCCTCGGCGCGCAGCTTGGCTGCCGGTCTGGTCAGGCCCGACGTGGCAGAATCCGCCCTCACCGTCGCTTCGAGACGGACCGCGTCACTGGCCAGCGCGTCACGCACGAAAGCCTTGGGGGATGGCGCTGGTTTCGGGGTAGCGATCCGCGCCACCGGACGATCGGGCGCCTGGGCGAAAGCCGGTGCGGCGCCCATGCCGCCGAGGGCCAAGGAGCCGGCAAGAACGCCTCGGGCAAGAACGCCTCGGGCAAGAACGCCTCGGGCAAGAAAACTTTTGGCAAGAAAACTTTTGGCAAGACGGG
>NZ_NKUG01000213.1 GCF_014845095.1 Methylobacterium bullatum
TCCTGCGCGTCCGCCCCGCCTTGGCGGGCCAGCGTCAGCGTGGCGCCGGCATAGTCGCCCAGACCGCCGTTCAGCGCGTCGAGGTCGACATCGGAGAGGGTGACGTCTGTGTCGAGGCGAACGCTGTTGCCGTTCTCTGTGAAAGCGACCGTGCCGCCGAGCGAGCTCTGCAGGTTGAACGAGGTGTCGAGACTGCCGTCCGCGTTGTAGCGCACCACCGCGAAGTCGTAACCGGTGCCGCTACCCTGGCCATAGCCCGCGACGACGATCTTGCCGTCCGCTTGGACGGTGACGCTCTGACCAGTGTCCGAGCCGGTGCCGACCGAGGTGAGGATCTTGCCGCCCGTGCCGAAGCCGGTGTCGAGGCTGCCGTCCGCGTTGTAGCGCACCACCGCGAAGTCGTTGCTGGTACCGGCGCTGAAACCTTGGCCCGCGACGACGATTTTGCCGTCCGCCTGAACCGTGACGCTGTAGGCATAGTCTGCCGACGGGCCCATGCTGATCGGGGTGAGGATCTTGCCACTCGAGCCGAAGGTGGTATCGAGGCTGCCGTTCGCGTTGTAGCGCACCATCGCGAAGTCTGTGCCGCTGTAGAAGCCGGTGCCGTACCCCGCGACGACGATCTTGCC
>NZ_NKUG01000214.1 GCF_014845095.1 Methylobacterium bullatum
GGTGAGGATCTTGCCGGTCCCGTCCGGGCCGAAGCCAGTATCGAGGGTACCGTCCGCGTTGTAGCGCACCAGTGCGAAGTCGTAGCCGGTCCCGCTGCCCTGGCCGTAGCCCGCGACGACGATCTTGCCGTCCGCCTGCACAGTGACGCTGTAGCCGGCGTCGTTCGACATGCCGGCGCCGACCGGGGTGAGGATCTTGCCGGTGCCGTCCGGGCCGAAGCCGGTGTCGAGGCTGCCATCCGTGTTGTAGCGCACCGCAGCAAAGTCTTGGCCGTTGCCCCAGCCGGAACCCACGACGACGATCTTACCGTCCGCCTGGAGCGTGACGCTGTTGCCCTGGTCTGACGCCGTGCCCGCGCTGATCGGAGTGAGGATCTTGCCGGTTCCGTCCGGGCCGAAGCCGGTGTCGAGACTACCGTCCGCGTTGTAGCGCAGCAGCGCGAAGTCTTGGCCTTCGCTGCCCTCGCCGTAACCCGCGACGAGGATCTTGCCGTCCGCCTGGAGCGTGACGCTGTTGCCCTGGTCGCTCGACAGGCCGGTGCCGACCGGGGTGAGGACCTTTCCGCCCGTGCCGAAGGTGGTGTCGAGGCTGCCGTCCGCGTCGTAGCGCACCAGCGCGAAGTCGTAACGGTTGCCGGCACCTACGCCATACCCCGCGACGACGATCTTGCCGTCTGTCTGGAGCGCGACGCTCTGGCCATAGTCTGACGCCGTGCCGGGGGCGGCGGGGGTGAGGATCTTGCCGGTCCCGTCCGGGCCGAAGCCGGTGTCGAGGCTACCGTCCGCGTTGTAGCGCACCAGCGCGAAGTCGGTGCCGCCGGTCCCGTCGCCATAGCCCGCGACGAGGATCTTGCCGTCCGGCTGAACCGTGACGCTTCGGCCGGTGTCTGACGATCCGTCGGCGCCGACCGGGGTGAGCACCTTGCCGGTCCCGGCGCCGAAGAACGACGGCGCGTCGTTCACGGCCGTGAGGGTGGTGCTCAGGGTGGCGGGGATCGACGTCGTGCCGTCGCCGACACTGTAGCTGATGACGAGCGGACCGTTGTAGTCGGCGGCCGGGGTGACGGTGTAGCCGCCCGCCCCGTCGCTCACGATCGTGCCGGTACGGACGTCACG
>NZ_NKUG01000215.1 GCF_014845095.1 Methylobacterium bullatum
GCATCCATTCGGCTGCGAAAAGGCCCGCAGCGACCATCATATTATAAGATTATAGTCCTAATCTCGAGCTCAAGTTTGAGACGGGCGTTCGGTCTAGGCATCAGCCCTACCGGCTCGTGACAGCAAATAGTCAGCACGTTTCAGGTGTACCGAGGTAACAATTCTCTCATGAGAATGGCCGAAATCTTTTGGCTTGCACCTCTAGTCACTAGAGGTTGTAGGTTCGATTTGGCCTCATGGGAAGGCGCCGCATCGACCGTCGCCACTTGCCCGGAACCAGTTACTTAGTAACGAAGAACGGAACGGGACTATGATGACCTCGCACGATGAAAATGCCGGCCATGGTCAGAATGCGCTCGATCACGATGCACATGCGGGTCACAGCCACGCTGAGCATGCTCATGGATCCGGCCACACTCACGCACCCGCAAATTTCGGTAAGGCGTTCGCAATCGGCATCGCCCTCAACATGGGCTTCGTCGCCGTCGAGGCCACCTACGGCGTGCTCGCCAACTCGGTGGCGCTGCTGGCGGATGCCGGACACAATCTGTCGGACGTACTTGGCCTGCTGGTCGCATGGAGCGCCAGCGTACTGGTGAAGCGTGCCCCGACCTCGCGCTATACCTACGGGCTGAAGGGCTCCTCGATCCTCGCCGCCCTGTTCAACGGGGTGTTCCTGCTGGTCGCTGCGGGCGCCATCGCGTGGGAGGCGGTCCAGAGGTTCGGCCAGCCGGTGCCGGTGGCTGGAACGACCGTGATGGTGGTCGCCACCATCGGCATCATCGTGAACGGCGTGACGGCCTGGCTGTTCGTCGCCGGGGCCAAGGGCGACATCAACCTGAAGGGCGCCTTCCTGCACATGGCCGCGGACGCCGCCGTGTCGGCCGGCGTGGTCCTGGCCGGCCTCGCGATCCTGTTCACCGGCTGGGAATGGATCGACCCGGTCATCAGCCTCTCCATCGTGGCCGTCATCGTCTGGAGCACCTGGGGACTCCTGCGCGACAGCGTCGTGATGGCCCTCGCCGCCGTTCCGCCCGGCATCGACCCCGTGGCTGTGGACGGACACCTCCGGGGCATGCCGGGGGTCGTCGGCCTGCACGACCTCCATATCTGGCCGATGAGCACCACCGAGACCGCGCTGACCGCCCACCTCGTCATCCCGGAAGGCCATCCCGGCGACGACTTCCTGATGCGGACGGCCGACGAGATGAAGCTGAAGTTTGGAATCGGGCACACCACCCTGCAGGTCGAGACCAGCGCGAACGCGAACTGCGCGCTCGAACCCGACCACGTCGTCTAAGGTGGGGGCGCGGGGCGGTGGTGCCCGACACGGTGGGCCTTCGAAGCTGCATCTAAACCAGCGCACGTAGTTTTGTATGCGCTCACCCCGCTACATCACCCGGATGGCCGACCGGTCCCCGGAAGGTGCTTGTCCGCCGGCGCAATCGCTCATAGCTCTCGACCATGACTACGATCCCGTTCGACAACAGCTACGTCCGCTTGCCGGACCGCTTCTTCGTCCGCCGGGCCCCGACACCCGTCGCAGCCCCACGCCTAATCCGTATGAACCGCGCGCTGGCGGCGAACCTCGGCATGGACCCGGATTGGCTCGCCGGCCCCGCCGGGGTGGGGATGCTCGCGGGGAACAGCGTCCCTGAAGGCGCCGAGCCGATCGCGACGGCTTACGCCGGGCACCAGTTCGGCAACTTCGTGCCGCAGCTCGGTGACGGGCGCGCCGTCCTGCTCGGCGAGGTCGTCGACCGTGACGGGCAGCGCCACGACATCCAGCTCAAGGGCGCGGGCCCGACCCCGTTCTCCCGCCGTGGCGACGGCCGGGCGGCGCTTGGGCCGGTGCTGCGCGAGTACCTCGTGAGCGAGGCCATGGCCGCGCTCGGCATCCCCACCACACGGGCGCTGGCGGCGGTTGCCACCGGCGAGTTGGTCGTGCGTGAGACCCGGCTGCCCGGGGCGGTGCTCGCCCGCGTGGCGGCTAGCCACATCCGGGTTGGCACCTTCCAATACTTCGCCGCCCGGGGCGACGCCGAGGCGGTGCGGGCGCTCGCCGACCATGTCCTCGCCCGGCACTATCCCGAGGCATCCTCCGCGGAACATCCCTACCGGGCGCTGCTCGACGGCGTCGTGGCCCGCCAAGCCGAGCTCGTGGCGGGCTGGCTGCTGGTCGGCTTCGTCCACGGGGTGATGAACACAGACAACATGTCGGTGGCCGGCGAGACGATCGACTACGGTCCCTGCGCCTTCCTCGACGCCTACGATCCGCGCACGAGCTTCAGCTCAATCGACGCGCACGGGCGCTACGCCTACGGCCAGCAGCCCGGGATCGCCCTTTGGAACCTCACCCGTCTGGCCGAGGCCTTGCTGCCGCTGCTGGCCGACGACGAGGCGGCGGCGGTCGAAACGGCCGAGGCGCTGCTCGCCGGGTTCGGCCCGCGCTTCGAGAAAGCGTATCACGATGGCCTGGCGCACAAGCTCGGGCTGTCCGCGGATCGGGACGGAACCGTCGCGCTCGCGGACGACTTGCTGGCGCGGATGGCGGAGAACCGGGCCGATTTTACCCTGACCTTCCGCCGCCTGTGCGACGCGGCCGAGCGGCCGGAGGCGGACGCCGGGGTGCGCGACCTGTTCGTCGACCCGACAGAGTACGACGCCTGGGCCGTAGGCTGGCGGAAGCTGTTGGATGAAGAGGGACGGAACCCCGCGGCGACGGCCTCAGCGATGCGCACCGTCAACCCGGCCTTCATCCCGCGCAACCACCACGTCGAGGCGATGATCGCGGCAGCGGTCGAGCAAGGCGATTTCGGCCCGTTCGAAGAGCTGTTGGCGGTGCTGTCGCGGCCCTACGACGACCAGCCCGCCCATGCCCGCTACGCCGAGGCGCCCCAGGGCGGCAGGGCGGACTACCGCACGTTCTGCGGCACGTGAACGCGCGCGTCGGCGTCCGCGTCACCCCACGATCGTCATTCGGCCCTATAATTCGGAAACCAGTTCCCGTGGAAGCCCGGCGGGATCCGGTGCCCGAGACGGACCCTGGCGACGGGGGGCGCCTCGAACGCGCGTGCGTCGAGGATTGTGAAGTCCGTGGTGTCGCTCGCCGTGTCGATGACGAGCCCGACGAGCCACCCCTCGTCCTCGCCCGCCTCTGGCCCCGCCGGCACGAACACGAACTCCCCCGGAACACGGTCGGCACCGAACTCGTGCACGCGCCGCTCCCCCGTCTCAAGGTCGTGCTTGTAGATCTGCGTCGCGCCCACGAGTTGCGTGTTACCGTCGGCGGGGACCGAGCCCGTGTAGACGTAGCGGTGGGGCCGCCCGAAGCGGCGCTCGTCGATCCGGGGGAACTCCTGGGCCTCGGGGTCGATCACCCGCCGGTCGACCCGCCCCGTCGCGGGGTCGGCGGTCCAGCGCTCCAGCCGGCCCGGCGTGTCGAGGCCGCCGCCGGCCGAGGCGAACACCCGCTCGTAGGCGACGACGTCGACGACCACCCGCCCATCCGCATCGTCGTAGGCATTGGCGACGTGGAAGACGAAGCACGGCTCGACCGCGCACCACGTGATGTCGGCGGCCGTGCCGTGCCGGGGAAGCAGGCCGACGCGGGCGCGGTGGGCAGGGTTCCAACGGAAAGGGAAGCGGTGCCCGGCCAGCACCGCCCGCATTGAGAAGGTGACCGGCAGGTCCAGCACGACGACGAAACGTGCCGTGATCGCGCAATCGTGGATGCACGGGCCGTGCTCGACCGGGATCGACACGTCGCGCACGACCCGGCCCGCGGGCGAGAGGACGACGTGGCGCACGCGGTCCCAGACGCGGCCGTCATAGGCGACGGCATGTGTCTCCCCGGTCTCCGGGTCGCGGTGCGGGTGCCCGCTGAAGGAGCCGGCGAGCGTGCCGTCGAACCGATCGTAGCGCTGCGTCTCCATGTCCTCCGACAGCGCGACGGGATAGCTGCCGGCCTCGACCACCGCGAAGGCGCGGTCGCCGATCTCGACAACGTTGGTGTTGACGGTATCGTCGCCCCGGCGCGGTCCAGGCGCGGCGGGCCGGCGGAGTGCCCCGGATGCCGCACGCCCGCGGGTCCACCGGTTTCGGGAACCATGGCACTGGCGCCGTTGATGCAGG
>NZ_NKUG01000216.1 GCF_014845095.1 Methylobacterium bullatum
GGCACCAAGTCGAGCCGCGTCATCGGCCTCTCGGACGACATCGCCCGCTCCATGTCGGCGGTCTCGGCCCGCGTGGCGGTGGTGCCCGGCCGCAACGTCATCGGCATCGAACTGCCCAACGAGACCCGCGAGACCGTCTACCTGCGCGAATTGCTGTCCTCGGCCGATTTCTGCATCAGCAAGCACAAGCTCGCTTTGTGCCTCGGCAAGAACATCGGCGGCGAGCCGATCATCGCCGATCTCGCCAAGATGCCCCATCTGCTCGTTGCCGGCACCACCGGTTCGGGCAAGTCGGTGGCCATCAACACGATGATCCTGTCGCTGCTTTACCGGATGAAGCCGGAAGAGTGCCGCCTGATCATGGTCGATCCCAAGATGCTGGAACTCTCCGTCTATGACGGCATCCCGCACCTGCTCTCCCCCGTCGTCACCGACCCGAAGAAGGCGGTCATCGCCCTCAAATGGGCCGTGCGCGAGATGGAGGAGCGCTACAAGAAGATGTCCAAGATCGCGGTCCGCAACATCGACGGCTACAATGCCCGGATGGCGGAAGCGCGGGCCAAGGGCGAGATCATCACCCGCGAGATCCATACCGGCTTCAACCGCGAGACCGGCCAGGCCGTGTTCGAGACGGAGGAGATGGACCTCTCGGCCCTGCCCTATATCGTCATCGTGGTCGACGAGATGGCCGACCTGATGATGGTGGCCGGCAAGGACATCGAAGGTGCGATCCAGCGTCTGGCGCAGATGGCGCGCGCGGCCGGCATCCACCTCATCATGGCGACGCAGCGTCCCTCGGTGGACGTGATCACCGGCACGATCAAGGCGAACTTCCCGACCCGGATCTCCTTCCAGGTCACGTCCAAGATCGACAGCCGCACGATTCTGGGAGAGATGGGCGCCGAGCAGCTGCTGGGCCAGGGCGACATGCTGTTCATGGCCGGCGGCGGGCGCACCACCCGCGTCCACGGCCCGTTCTGCTCGGATTCGGAAGTCGAGAGCGTGGTCGCCCATCTCAAGCGCCAGGGCCGGCCGTCCTATCTTGAAGCCGTCACCGTGGACGAGAACCCGCCCGAGGAGAAGCCGGCCAAGGCCTCCAAGGCCGACAAGGCGGCGGCCGCCGAGGCCGAAGAGATCGACGCGCCGATCTTCGATGCCGGGGCCTATGCGGGCGGCGGGATCGATGCGGGTGCCGACCTCTACGACCAGGCGGTGCAGGTGGTGATGCGGGACCGCAAGGCCTCCACCAGCTACATCCAGCGCCGCCTGCAGATCGGCTACAACCGCGC
>NZ_NKUG01000217.1 GCF_014845095.1 Methylobacterium bullatum
CGATTTCGGCGTACGCCGCGACATCCTCGCCGTGCGCCCCGGCCCGGTGGTCACGCTCTACGAACTGGAGCCGGCGCCGGGCACCAAGTCGAGCCGCGTGATCTCCCTCTCGGACGATATCGCCCGCTCCATGTCGGCGGTCTCGGCCCGTGTGGCCGTCGTCCCCGGCCGCAACGCCATCGGCATCGAATTGCCCAATGCCAGGCGCGAGACCGTGTATCTGCGCGAACTCCTCGCCTCGGCGGATTTCGTCGAGACGAAGCAGAGCCTCGCTTTGTGCCTCGGCAAGAATATCGGCGGCGAGCCGATCATCGCCGATCTCGCCAAGATGCCCCACCTGCTGGTGGCCGGCACCACCGGCTCGGGTAAGTCGGTGGCGATCAACACGATGATCCTGTCGCTCCTCTACCGGATGAAGCCGGAAGAGTGCCGCCTGATCATGGTCGATCCCAAGATGCTGGAACTCTCCGTCTATGACGGCATCCCGCACCTGCTCTCCCCCGTCGTCACCGACCCGAAGAAGGCGGTCATCGCCCTCAAATGGGCCGTGCGCGAGATGGAGGAGCGCTACAAGAAGATGTCCAAGATCGCGGTCCGCAACATCGACGGGTTCAACGCGCGCCTCGCCGAGGCCCGTGGGCGCGGCGAGGTCCTGACCCGCACGGTCCAGACCGGATTCGATCGCGAAACCGGCGAGGCGGTCTACGAGACCGAGGAGATGGACCTCAATCCGCTCCCCTACATCGTCATCGTGGTCGACGAGATGGCCGACCTGATGATGGTGGCCGGCAAGGACATCGAAGGGGCGATCCAGCGTCTGGCGCAGATGGCCCGTGCCGCCGGCATCCACCTCATCATGGCGACGCAGCGCCCGTCGGTGGATGTCATCACCGGCACGATCAAGGCGAACTTCCCGACCCGGATCTCCTTCCAGGTCACGTCCAAGATCGACAGCCGCACGATCCTCGGCGAGATGGGCGCCGAGCAGCTGCTGGGCCAGGGCGACATGCTGTTCATGGCCGGCGGCGGGCGCACCACCCGCGTCCACGGCCCGTTCTGCTCGGATTCGGAAGTCGAGAGCGTGGTCGCCCACCTGAAGCGCCAGGGCAGGCCGTCCTATCTCGAGGCCGTCACCGCCGACGATGGTGAGGACGACGACAAGGGCTCGAAGAGCGGTGGGAAATCGGCCAAGGGCGCGATCGACGAGATCGAGGTCGACGGCGCGGTCTTCGACCAGGGCAGCTTCGGCGAGAGCGGCGGCGATCTCTACGCCCAGGCGGTGCAGGTGGTCATGCGGGACAAGAAGGCCTCCACCAGCTACATCCAACGCCGCCTTCAGATCGGCTACAACCGCGC
>NZ_NKUG01000218.1 GCF_014845095.1 Methylobacterium bullatum
AGCAGGACGGTGCGGGTATCACCGGCGACGATCGGCGACGTCGGGATGCTGGAGGAAGAAGACACGTGGCAGAGCTCCGGGGTCGTCGGTAGTCCGAAGAATTCGGTAGTCCGAGCGGGGGAAGATGAAGGGGGAGGGGTGGCGCGGCGGACGTTCAGTCGCGGCCGTGGATGAGAAGACCGATGCCGTAGCCGAGGAGGCCAGCCACGAGCAGGGCGGCCACCGGGTGCTCGGCGACCTGATGGGTCACCTCGCGGCCACCCTGGCGCAGATACCGGCCACCGTTCTCGTAGGCGTCATCGGCGTAGTCGTAAGCCTCGCGGCCGGCATTGCGGACGGATCGCTCCGCGCGCTCATAGGTGTCGCCCGCCGCGTCCTGCGCCTGGCGTGCGCGGGCCTTGATCTCGCGTCCGTCGGACCCGGCGACATCGTCGACGGCGTCGCGGATGCGTCCGCCGACATCGCGGGCAGCGTCAGCGGCGTAGTCTGCGGCGTCGCCGACGGCGTCCTTCGCCTGACCATAGAGGTTCTCGGCCGTGCCCTGGACTTCGCGCGCCCGGCCCTCGACCGAGTTGCGGTTCGAACCGGTCATGTCGCCGACCGCGCCCTGGATCTTGCCGCCGAGTTCTTTCGCGGCCCCGGTAATCCGATTGGTATCGACCATGATGTTCACTCCTGTGTCTGTAAAATCTCGACCGGACGATGTCCGGCGCCGTCAGCCTCACCCTAAGTCTCGGAAACGCTCTTGGGTTTCACTGTGGACTTCGGTAGTTTTTGCTGAGATCATCCTTCGCTCACCGCGTTTTGATCACCGATCAGCTTGCCGACGGCTTCTTATACCGAGCCATTGAGTGTTTCAGCCGCGATTGCGGACTTGGAAACGCTCATGAATCGATTCGAATACCGGATCGGCCTGACAACATGTCTTGATGTCTTGCGGCTCAGCACCTCAGTTGGCGCCTGCCGACCACCGATCAATGATGCATTCGTACTGGTAGAGCGATTTTATTTAACCGGCAGAGCCCGCAGGAAAGCCATTGTTGCGCCCCCAGACGATCGCCTCGGATCGCTTGTGCACGCCCAGTTTCCGGTAGAGGGCGGCGGCATGATTCCGGACCGTGTTGCGCGACAGGGTCAGGCGCTTGGCGATGGCATCGTCACCGAGCCCCGAACAGATGAGATCGAGAATCTGCCGCTCGCGGACCGTCATGTTCGGCGAGACGGAATCCTTGTGCTCGCCACCCGGCCGACGCAGGTTGGCGAGCTTGTCGATGAGCCCCCGGCTGAACCAAGAGGTATCGGCCATGACGGTCTCGATGGCCTCGAACAGGTCACGCTCGCCGCGCTTGCGCTCGGTGATGTCCTGCAGGACGAGGAGTGCGTAGATGTCGTCCCCGATCTCGACCCGCTCGGCGGAGACGAGACAATCCAGGCTGGTCCCATCCTCGTGCTGCAGGCAGACTTCGAGCCCGAGGACGTAGCCGGTCATGGCCACGGCACTCTCGAACTTCTCGCGGGCCGCATCGTGGACCCAGAGCCCGAGTTCCGCCGGTGAGCGCCCGGCGACAGTCTCGGCGGAATGGCCGAAGACCCGGGTGAAGGCCTCGTTCACCCCGGTGATGGCGAAAGAGTTCGCCCGCGCGAGCACCGTCGGCACGGGGGTGAGGCTGAAGGCCTTCGCGAAGCGCTCCTCGCTCTGACGCAAGGCCATCTCGGCCTTCCGACGCAATTCGAGATCGGCGAAGGTGAAGAGCATGCACGGCTCTTCGCCGAACTCCATCGGCTGGCCGGCGACGATGACGTGGCGCACGCCGCCATCGGGAAGGTCGAGACAGGCTTCCATCTGCGGGATGGTGCCGCCTTCGTTCAGACGCGAGATGGCCAGATCCCGGCTGCGGGCGCCCGCCAAGACATCGACCTCGTAGACGCTGCGGCCGATGACGGCATCGCGGGTGTACCCCGTCATCTCGAGGAAGCCGAGATTCACCTTGACGTGTCGCAGGTCCGCGAGCCGGCAGATCACCGCCGGGGCCGGATTCGCGTTGAACGTCTTCTCGAAGCGGTCCTCGGCCTCGAACTGATCCGAGACGTCCTTGAGAATCAATGCGAGGCAACTGGGATTGCCGTCGCGATCGGTGGCCACGAGGCTGCGCAAGGAATGGACGAAGGTGACGTCCGGCTCGTCGGTGCGCGTGACCTCCACGACCACGTCGTGGAACGTCTCACCGGCAACGACGCGCTCGATCGGGTATTGATTGGGCGTGCGGTTGTTGCGGTAGCGCAGGGAGAAGCGCTCGCGATAGATGTCGACGGTCTCTCCGAGCTCGCTCACGGATTCCGCCCCGTGCATCGCCAGGGCCGCTTCGTTGGCATAGGCGATGGTCTGGTCCGGCTCGACCAGGATCACGCCCTCGCTGAGGCCGGCGATGATCTGCCGGAGTTCGTACCTGTCGACGCCGAGTGTCACTGTGGCTCCAATAGCTTCATGGACCGGGCCACGGCCCAGCCTTCAACCAATGCGTGGGCGGTCAGTTCCAGGTTCACTCGGGAAGAGCCTGGTATATCTGAGTGGTCCACAGGACTGTCATGGAGCGGACAGGGAAGTACCCATTCAAGGGGCACCCTTGGTGCGCCGGAGGCCTGTCTACTCTTGCAAAGATCGACATTTGTATTTTCGCATCGGAGCAGTCTCGTCGAAGAGACGCATCGGCGGACAGGCATCGAAGAACCGGTCGTCCCCTCGTCTTTCCTCGACCTGACAAACCCATCGCTCCCGTCGGATTTCGGAGGTGCGTCGGCCCAATGATCGGATTCCGGTCCGGGACGCGTAACCGGGGGAGGGCGATCACCGAAATCCTTCTCATGGCCGCCGCAGAACCCGGTGTCACGACGAAGGACCGCGTCCCATGAGCTTTCTCGCCCACACCGTCTCCGTCGTCCCTTGCCGCCGATGCCACGGGCGCGGACTCGCGGGCGAAGGGCGGTGTGGCCAAGCCCACGGCGACGACTTAGGATCTCGTCCGTGAGCCTGGCGCAGGCGGCGCATTCGGGCCGCCTGTCCGTCCTGCAGGCTCGGCCTGCGGATTCCGGAAGCATCGCGACCATGCCCGCACGATCGATGGCATCGTCCGGCGAGGCCTCGCTGTCGGCCGCGATGCAGGCGGCTCAGAACGGCGATGCCGCAGCCTACCGTGCGCTCCTGCGCGACTGCGTTCCCGTCGTTTCCGCGATGGCGAGGTCCAAGGGTGTCCAGGGCACGGGCATCGACGACGTGGTTCAGGAGACCCTGTTGACGATCCACCGGGCGCGGGCCAGCTACGACCCCGCCCGGCCTTTCCTGCCCTGGCTCCGTGCCATCGCCCACCGGCGCGCCATCGATGCCCTACGCCAGGGCAGCCGCCGGCCGCGCGAGGTCGACGACCCGATCGCCTACGAGACACGCGCCGACGATGGCCCCCTGCCGGGGCACGATCTGGAGGACCGCGACCGTCGCCGGGCCGTGGTCCAGGCCGTCGCCCATCTTCCCCCGGGGCAGCGCGAAGCGATCGAGCACATCGCCCTGCACGAGCTCTCGCTCGACGAGGCCTCCCTCCTCACCGGGAGGACCAAGACGGCGCTGAAGGTCAACTTCCATCGAGCCCTCAAGGCGCTGCGTGCCTCTCTCTCATCCAGCAAGGAGGGTTCGGATGTCTGATCCCGCCAGACACGAACGTCTCGTCGAGGAGCTGGCCCGGTCGCTCGCGCCGATCCGCCCGCTTTCCGGGCCGGGATGGCGGGCCTTCGCCTGGATCTCCGCCGTGCTCGGCCTGGGTATTGTCCTTCTGCCCCTGTCGGATGCCGCCGCCATGCAAGCGCGTCTCGGCGTTCCGGATCTTCGCTATGCCGCGCTCGGCGCGATCCTGACGAGCGTGGCTGCGGCCTTCGCCGCCTTCCAGAGCAGCGTGCCGGGCCGCAGCCGGGCCTGGGCCCTGCTGCCGATCCCGCCCCTCGTCCTGTGGCTCGGCGTCAGCGGGCTCGGCTGCCTGCGCGCCTGGCTCGCTCCGGCTTCGAATCTCGCCGAAGCCGGGGAGATGCGCGGCTGCTTCGTCTTTCTGATTGGCGTCTCGCTGCCGCTCTCGGTCCTGCTGGTGACGATGCTGCGCCGGGCCTGCCCGTTGAACCCCGGACTCACGGCGGCCTTGGGGGGGCTCGCGGTCGCGGCGGCCGCGGCGGCGCTTCTGGTGCCGTTCCATCCTCACGACGCCACCGCGACGGATCTCGCCGTGCATCTCGTGGCCGTCCTCATCGTGGTCGGCCTCAACGGGCTCTTCGGCGGCCGCTTCCTCGAGGGAACGACCGACCGACGCTCCGCCGCCACGGCCGTGGATACCGATCCGTAGGCGGGCAGGAGGCGTCTCGCGCCGCCCGGTTAGAATGGCCTTAATCATGCGGCGCTACACTTCCGCCGACCGGACCTTCCGTCCGCCGGCGACACGCATGACCGTGACATCTCCCTCGGCGCAGATCGGCACGCCGACCTACAGCCTCGTCGTTCCCGTCTTCAACGAGGAGGTCGTACTGCCGGTGCTGCTGCACCGCCTCGACCAGCTCCTCGCCAAGCTCGACGGGCCGGCGGAGGTGATCATCGTCGATGACGGCAGCACCGACATGACGGGCATCGTCGCCGCCGGCCGCGCCAAGGACGATCCGCGCTATCGCTATCTCGCCCTGTCGCGGAATTTCGGCCATCAGGTCGCCATCACCGCCGGGATGGAGCGCGCCGCGGGCGCCGCCGTCGTGGTGATGGATGCCGATCTTCAGGACCCGCCGGAGGTCGTCCTCGAGCTCGCCGCCAAATGGCGCGAGGGCTACGAGATCGTCTATGCGAGGCGCCTGAGCCGGGAGGGCGAGAGCCGCTTCAAGCGCTGGACCGCCGGCCTGTTCTACCGCCTCATCCGGGCGCTCACCGCCATCGACATCCCGGCCGACGTGGGCGATTTCCGCCTCGTCGACCGCAAGGCCCTCGACGCCTTCCTCGCCATGCCCGAACGCGACCGCTTCGTGCGCGGCATGTTCAGCTGGATGGGCTTCCGCCAGACCGCCGTGCCGTTCCACCGTCTCTCGCGGACCCTGGGCCAGACCAAATACGGCTGGTCGAAGATGCTGCGGCTCGCCTTCGACGGCATCGTCGGCTTCTCCGACATCCCTCTCCGCTTCGCCCTCTGGGCCGGCACGGGGGTGTCCCTCTTCGCGCTGGCTTATGGATTCTACATCGCCGTGCGCGCCCTCTACGACCCGGCCCTGGTCAGTGGATGGGCCTCCATCGTCGTCCTCGTCTCGTTCCTGGCCGGCATGAACCTGCTGATGACCGGCATCGTCGGCCTCTATGTCGGACGCATCCATACCGAGGTGAAGAAGCGCCCCCTCTACGTGGTCGGCCGGGCGGTGGGGTTCCCGGAGGACGAGCAGGACGCGACATCGAGGATTGCGGCATGACCAGCGCCTTCGACGCGTACCGCACGAGCTACGATGCGGTGGTCCAGGATTCCATCGCCTTTTCCGGGCTCGAACACGGCTTCTTCCTGGACGCGAAGGCCGATCTGCTCGCGGACGTATTCGGCCGGCATTTCGGGACCTCCCGCCCGTCGCTCCTCGATGTCGGCTGCGGCGTCGGCCTCCTCCATCGCCGCCTTGCCGGCATCGTCTCGGGGATGGCCGGCACCGATCCTTCGCCGGAATCCGTGGCCCGTGCGGAGAGCGAGAACCCCGGCAACCGCTACCGCCTCCAGGAGGGCGGCACCTTGCCCTTCGAGGACCGAGCGTTCGACGCGACGCTGGCCGTCTGCGTCTTCCATCACGTCCCCGTCGCGGAGCGTTCCGGCCTGCTGGCCGACATGCGGCGCGTCACCCGCCCGGGCGGGCTCGTGGCGATCATCGAGCACAACCCGTGGAACCCGCTGACGCGCCTCGCGGTGTCGCGCTGTCCCTTCGATCACGACGCCGTCCTGCTCGGTGCCCGCGAGACCCGGGCGCTCCTCGCGGAACGAGGGCTGCGGGACATTCGCAGCCGATACTTCCTGGCCTTCCCGTTCCGGCGGGGATGGGTGCCCGGTGTCGAGAAGGCCATCGGCCGGATGCCGCTCGGCGCGCAGTTCCTGGCCTGCGGGACGGTTTGACCCCGCATCGAAGACGGGAGCCGGGTCTCGGCCGGACGACCACGCCGCAGGCTCGATTCGGCCTCTACAATCATCATCCCTTGATCATCTGACGCCGAGCCTCTATCCGGGCGGCGTCTTTCGCCCGGCTCGACACCTCGAGCGCCGCCCTGGGCGACCGCTCATGTGACTTTGTTTTAGGAATGTGACGATGGCCAAAGAGAAGTT
>NZ_NKUG01000219.1 GCF_014845095.1 Methylobacterium bullatum
AAGTTACTGCCCCCGCCGAAGTTACTGCCCCCGCCGAAGTCGCTGTCCCCACCGAAGTCGCTGCGCCCGCCGAAGTCGCTGCACCCACCGAAGTCGCGGCCGTCGCATCGGACCCGGTCGAGCCGTTCACGAACTCGATCGCCGAGATGATGCGGCGTCTCGACCGGATCGACCACAAGATCGGTCAGGACCAGCAGGCCTCGCAACAGGCGGCGAGCCGGACGATCGAGGAGATCGAGGCCCGGATCAGCACCGTGCTCGATGCCGGCCTGTCCCCGGCCGCGCAGATGGCCGAGCGCCTGGGCCAGATCGAGCGCCGCATGGTCGAGCTCGGCGAGCAGCTGGCGTCCCCGCGGCCGATCGGCCGGCGCGGCCGTCCGGCGGAGGCCGAGATCCGCGACGCCGTCGCCGAGATCCGCCAGCGCCAGCGCGAACTCGATTCCGACGGGACGCCCGCCCAGGGCAAGGCGAGCGGTGCCGCTCTCCGGATGCCGTCTCCCGCCATTTCCGAATTGCAGGCCGAGACGAGCCGCCTGCGCGAATCGATCGGCGGCCTCGCCACGGGTCGCGACGTCGGCGCCCTCGAACAGGCCATGCGCTCCCTCGTCACCGGGGTCCAGCGCGCCCAGGAGCCGGCCGACCTCGCCGCCATCGCGGCCCCCATCGAGTTGATCCGCGTTCAGGTCACCCGTCTCGCCGACGACGTGGCCGAGAACGTCCATGCCCGCGTCGCCAATGACGTGGAGCGCCTCGCGGCGAAGGTCGACGGCGCGCTCAGCAACAGCACGCCGGGCTTCGCCGACCGCGACGAGCTCGGCAACCTATTCCGCGAGCTCGACGAGATCCGCCGCCTGATCGCCGCCCTGGCCGGGCCGGAGCGGATCCAGAGCCTCGCGCAGGGTCTCCAGGCCATCAGCGCCCAGATCACCGAGCTGCAGGGCGGCGTCGGCGGCGACGGCTCCAACATGGCCGAGCTGCGGCCCCTGCTCGAAGAGATCCGCACCGGATTGCGGACCCCGCAATCGGGGGGGATCGAGGAACAGATCCAGGCGATGGGCGCCAAGCTCGACGCCCTGCGTGACGGTGCCTCCGTCGGCGGCGGCAATTCGGACGCGATCATCGTGCGCATCGACGCCCTGGCCGACAAGGTCGAGCGGGCCAGCGTCAATCCCGTCGGCGACCTGATCGGCCGCCTCGAAGACCTGGGCGAGACCCTGCGCCGGCCGGTGATTCCCGGCGGCGACCTCGCCTCGATCCACGGCATGCTCCACGACCTCGCCGAGAAGCTCGACCGTGTGGGCGGCCCCGTCGGGCCGCGCGCCGAGGGGCTGGATGCCCTGGAAAAGCAGGTCCTGGCGCTCGCCAGCCGCATCGACACGCGGGACGCCGACCCGGCCCTCGCGGGGCTCGAGCGGACGATGTCCGACCTCCTGGCCCAGGTCTCGGCCCTGCGCGACGAAGCACCGATCGAGGCCGCCGTGGAGCGGGCGGCGCGCAACGCCGTCGCCGAGAGCATCGGGACCACCGGCGATACCGGCGAACTCGAACTACTCAAGGCCAGCCTCGCCGACCTTCGCATGCACCAGGCCGCCTCCGAGCAGCGGATGCAGGCGACCCTCGACGGTGTCCATTCGACCCTGCACAAGCTCGTCGGCCAGCTCGGCGCCCTGGCGGAGGGCGGAGCGCTTCCCACCAACCACGCCTGGTCGACCCATGACCTCGCCGAGCGCCTCGCGGTCGCCACCGGCCGCGTGGACGAGCGTGCGCCGATGCAGAGCGGAATCGGCGTTCGGCGCCCCGAAGCCCTGCGGGTGAGCCCCACGACGCAATCCTTCGAACTCGGCCATGTGACGGACCTGCCGCTGGAGCCCGGCACCCGGCGCCCGAACCCGGATCGTCCCGCCGACGCCGCGACGGACGCCGCCGCGCCGACCGAGAGCGACATCAAGACGAGCTTCATCGCCGCCGCCCGGCGCGCAGCGCAGGCGGCGCAGAACGAGGCGGCCGAGGCTGCCCGCTCGCCCGGGATGCGCGGTCGGTCTTCACCCGACAACGCGGCGGAAGCCCCCGTCCCCGGGAGGGGCGCGCGGCTGCGCGCCGAACTCGACAAGCGCCGCAAGCCGCTGCTCCTCGGCCTCGCCGCCATCGTCCTGGCACTCGGAGCGCTGCAGGCCATCAACACCCGCCGTGGCGGCGCCGACGCGTCCGCGCCGCAGCTCGCCGCCACGACGGCGGCTCCGGCCGAACCGTCCGAGAGCCCGGCCAAGGCCTCCACCGCCGCGACGGCCGGCACCTCTCCGGCCAGCGCTTCTCCGGCCGGCGCGGAAACGACCGCTCGGCCCGACCCCGAGACCACCCAGTCGATTTCCGACGTCGCGCCGCCACCGACCGCCCCGGCGACGGCTCCGGCCGAAGCCGCATCTCGGCCGCTCCAGCGCGCCGTGCCGAAGGTCGCCGCGCTGCACGACCTTGCCGGCGATCTCGGCGCCGTGCCCACCGGTCTGGCACAGCTTCGCAAGGCCGCCCTCGACGGCGACGGCGCCTCCGTCTACGACCTCGCCGCCCGCGCCCTCGAAGGGCGCGGCATGCCGCGCGATTTCGCCGTGGCGGCAAAGCTGTTCGAGGCCCTGGCCGGTGCCGGCTACGCCCCGGCGCAGTACAAGCTCGGCGGCCTCTACGAGAAGGGCTCCGGGGTGGTGCGCGACCTCTCCCAGGCCAAGCTCTGGTACGGGCGTGCGGCGGAGCAGGGCCATGCCCGCTCCATGCACAACCTCGCCGTGGTCTATGCCGAGAACCCCGCCGCGAACGGCAAGCCGGACTACACCACGGCCTCGCAATGGTTCCGGCGCGGCGCCGAATACGGCATGCGCGACAGCCAGTACAACCTCGCCGTCCTGTACGCGCGCGGCCTCGGTGTGCAGCAGGATCTCGTCCAGTCCTACCTCTGGTTCTCCGCCGCCGCGGCCCAGGGCGACGACGATGCGGGCCGGAAGCGCGACGACGTCGCCGCGAAGCTCTCGCCGAAGGATCTCGTCACGGCGCAGAGCCTGAGCGCCGCCTTCAAACCGAAGGCGGCGCTCCCGGCCGTGAACGAGCCCCCCGCGCCGACCGGAACCGGGGTGGACGGATCGATGAGCCTGATCGGCGCTCCGCCCCCCGCCGCGCCGGTGCCGGCGCCGCGCCGCAGCACGGGCGCATGACAGGGACCGCGCATGACAGGGACCGCGCGTGATAGCGACGCGCATGGCCGCTAAGAACGCGGCGCCGCAGCGAAACGGCGTTTCGTAACAACAGCTTGTGCGGGTTTTGGCGAGGCGCCAGCCCGTTGGCGGCGTGGCGTCCGGTCGGCGTTCCGGGCCGTCGCAACCGTGTATATGATCGAGATCGATGCGATCCAGCCTCCCGGATCGCGGATAACGGAGCCGGAGATTTGATGGCGCGTGTGACGCCCATACCGACGTCAGCCCTCGTTCTCGGCGTCGCCGGCCTCATTCCCTTTCTGGGTTTCGCGGTTCTTTCCCTCAGCGGCAGCGATGGCGGCCTCGGCAATGTCGGCCTGGCCCCGCGCACCATCCTCTCCACCTACGGCGCGGTCATCGCCTCGTTCCTCGGCGGCATCCGCTGGGGGGCTGCCGCTTCCGGCGGTGCGGGCGGGCGCGACTACGTCATCGCCATCCTGCCCTCCCTCATCGCCTGGGCGGCGCTCGCCTGTCCCGTTCCGTGGGACCTGCGGGTGCTCGGCCTCCTCGTCCTCGGCTGGGGCATCGTCGATCTCGACCTCGTCCGGCGCGGACTCGTTCCGAGCTGGCTCGGGCGTCTGCGGCTCGTCCTGTCGGTGGTGGCCGGCTGCGCCCTGCTGATCGCGGCGTGAGGGTTCAGGGCCGGTCCGGGCTCAGCCGCGCGAGATAGTCCCCGGCTTCCTCCCAGGACTCGGCCGTGCCGGAAAAGCCGACATAGCCGTCGGGCCGCACGAGGATCAGCCTGTCGCCGTCGGGCGGGCGTCGCGGCGTCGGTTCGAGCAGGGCGGGAAACCGCGCGGCGAAGGTGGCGCCGCGTTCCGAATCCGCCGCATAGAGGACGAAGAGCGGCACCGATCCGGAGCCGGGGGGCTTTCCGTCATCCTGCGCCGGTGCCCAGCGCATCCCGGCCTGCGGGCCGCGCGACAGCGGGCTGTCGGGATAGGCGATTTCCACCTCGCTCATCGTCGCCGCCATCTTGTCCTGCACGGCGTGGAAACCGAGCATGAACCGGAGCGCGAGGTTGCGCAGTCCCTGCGCCACGGGGTTCGACAGGGTCGCCATGTCGGTGAGCCGGCCGGCATTGCGCAAAACCAAGTCGCCGACGGCGTTGCGCTCGGGGCTGTAGCTGTCGAGGAGCGAGGGCGCGGCCTGCTCCCGCTCCACCATCGCCAGTTTCCAGGCGAGGTTGATGGCGTCCTGCATCCCGGTATTCATGCCCTGGCCACCGGCCGGGCTGTGGATATGCGCCGCGTCGCCGGCCAGGACCGCGCGCCCCTGCGCATATTGCGAGACCTTGCGCTCGTTGATGCGGAAATGCGTGAGCCAGACCGGATCGACGACACGGAAGCCGCCCGCGCGCCGGTCCGTCAGGGCCTGTACCGCGTCGAGGGTCGGGTCCGGACGCGGATGCGCCGGATCGGTCTTGCCGACCTGCGCGATCACCCGCGCGCGGCCGCCGGGGATCGGGAAGACGACGAGCGGCCCGTCCCGGTGGAGATAGGTCGCGATCTCGTCGCCGGGCGGTGCGCCGTCGCCCTCCAGGCGAATGTCGGCCAGAAGCCAATCGTCCCCCTGCGCTTCGCCCGCGAAGGCGAGATCGAGCCCGTGCCGCACTTTGCTGTGCGCGCCGTCGCAGCCGATGAGCCAGGATGTCGATATTGTCTCCTCGGCGCCGTCCGCGTGGCGCAGCGTCGCCTCGACGTGGCCGTCGCCCGTCACGAAGCTCACGAGTTCCACCTCGCGCTCCACTGCTACGCCGAAGGTGGCGAGATGCTCGATCAGCAGGCGCTCGGTCTCCCGCTGCGGGATCATGAGGGCGAAGTTGTAGGCGCTGTCGATCGCGTCGAACCGGGCGTGGCCGAGGATGCTGCCGGCGCTGCGCAGGGTCGCCCCGTGGGCGCGCAGGCCGGCATCGAGGAAGGCCTGCCTGCACCCCATCCGGTCCATGAGTTCGAGGGTGCGCGCCCAGACCACGAGGGCCTTCGAGGTCTGCGTCG
Source organism: Methylobacterium bullatum (assembly GCF_014845095.1). GTDB lineage: Bacteria > Pseudomonadota > Alphaproteobacteria > Rhizobiales > Beijerinckiaceae > Methylobacterium > Methylobacterium bullatum. Next base: position 5,237 of record NZ_NKUG01000219.1, read on the forward strand.
GCTGCGGGCTCTTGTCGATCAGGCGGAGGCCGATGCCGTATCGGGCGAGTTCGGCGGCGAGGGTGAGGCCGACCGGGCCGGCCCCGACTATGAGCGCTTGAAGCATGACCGTGCCCTGGCTCCGCTGCGATTCGCATTCGCCACCACTGTATCGGCATTCCGGGCTGGGGGCAGCGACGGAGACGAAGACGACCGCGTCGTGGCTTCCGATCGGCTGCGGTTTGGCGTCCCTGAGTGCAGCCCTGCTGTTCTCGTTCGCCCTCGACCCGCCGCTTGCCTGACCGAAACGTGACCTCATCCTGAGGCGCCGCGTGAGCGGCCTCGAAGGAGCCCTCCAGGACGCGCCGAGCGAACTGGAGCCCTCCTTCGAGGCCTCCGCTGCGCTGCGGCGCCTCAGGATGATGAGGGGGTTGGTTGGGATGGTCCATACTCCCCGGGTCGTCGACCCATGAACCCGATCAACGACGCCCTTAGATCGGAGAGTACCCCCATGCCGCCGTCGTCGCTCGGCATCGATGGCCGGGCAGAATTTACCGCGCAGGATGCCCCAGCGGCGATGGGGTTTCTCTAAGCCCTGACATAAAACAGGATTTTCCGTCGCGACCGGCGGCGTCGCTCTTGCAATGCAGGCGTGTATCGCTGGGAAAATCGTGCCGCCATGTCCATCGGTCTCAACGGAATATCCGCTCCGGGAGCGAGCTACCCCGTCCGCGCGACATCGTCCGGATCGACGGAGGCGTCGGCGAAGGACGACTTCCTGAAATATGCCAAGATGACGCCCGCCGAGAAGATCCGCGAACAGATCCTCAAGAAGATGGGCCTCACGGAGGAAGCGTTGGCCGGGATGCCGCAGAAGGAACTCGAAAAGATCAACGATGCGATTAAGGAGAAGATCGAGGAACTGGTGAAGCAAGGCCGGGAGAAAATCGTCGGGGCCTTCGCCGACATCAAGGCCTGACGGGACGGCTCCCTCTCGGTCGGCGCTGAGTGTCTCTCACAAAACTCCCGCTGCGCCGTCATGCTCGCAGCGAGAACCGACCGTGATCGGGAGTTTTGTGAGCACTCTAAGAGCGCCTAACAGAACGGCACCGAACGTTGCTTTCAGCGTTGGTTTGGCATGGCCAGAACCGCTTCTCCCCGAGGACCCCTGGGATGGGATGG
>NZ_NKUG01000022.1 GCF_014845095.1 Methylobacterium bullatum
GCAGGGCGGGGTCGGGCTTCACCTTCTCGGGGTCCACATGCAGCATCGAGGCGATGCGGCGGGGGAGGGGGTTGAACTCCATCGCCTTGAGGAAGCCGACGAGCTTTTGCGGGTCGGGGGCCGGCAGGCGCAGGTCGTCGAGGGCGATGGGGAGAGGTACGTTCTCTTCCAGCGCCACCAGCCGGCGCGAGAGCTTCGCCTGGTCGATACTGGCCAGAAGCGTCTCGCGGCGCTTGGGCTGCTTGATCTCGCCCGCCCGTTCCAGCAGCGCGTCGAGGCTGCCGTATTCTTTGATGAGCGCGGCGGCCGTCTTGAGTCCGATGCCGGGCACGCCGGGCACGTTGTCGGACGTGTCGCCGATGAGTGCCAGGGCGTCGCCGATCTGGTTCGGCTGCAGGCCTTCCCACTTGGCGATGATGGCGTCGAGGTCGAGGTTGCGCTCGGGCCGGTGGCCGGGCTTGCCCTTCACGCCGGATTCGAAATCGTAGAACCGCACCAGCGGCCCGACGAGCTGCATCAGGTCCTTGTCGGAGGACACGATGATGACGCCGGCGCCCCGCGCTTCGGCCTGGCGCGAATAGGTGGCGATGAGGTCGTCGGCCTCGTAGCGCTCCAACTCGATGGGTTGAAGGCCGAAGGCGCGCACCGCCTCGCGCATCAGCGGCATCTGGCGCTTGAGGTCGTCGGGCGCGTCGGGGCGGTGGCCCTTGTAGTCGGGGAAGAGCTCCTTGCGGAACGAGCCCTCGGACTTGTCGAACACGATGGCCAGATGCGTCGGCTTGATCCCCGCCGCCCCGTCCTGAACGAACTGGGCGATCTTGGTGCAGAACAGCCGGACCGCCCCCGTGGGCAGCCCGTCCGAGGGGCGGGTGTTGTACTTCTGGTCCTGGTTGATCGACTGGAAGTAGGCCCGGAAGATGAAGGACGACCCGTCCACCAGGATGATCTGATCGCCGGGGCCGACGGGGGCGGAGGGAGAAGTCGGCGTGCTGGTCATTGCGCAATCGTGTCGGAGAAAGGGAAGGTGGTCGCCGGACCCGTCATCACCTGCCGGGCGATCGCGTCAGCTCGGCCCTGCAGACGATCAGGAGGTCCGGAAGGTCCTCCTGGACGGTCCGCCAGATCATGCCGGGCGATACGATATCGTATTCGTGGCGATAAACATTGCCTGCGTTGGCGATCTGCCGCCAAGCGATGTGCGGATGCCGTTCTCGCGTCCCCGCATCGACGCGGCGGCTCGCCTCGGAGACGATCTCCAGACAGCGCGAGACGGCATAAAGATTACGCCGGTCGGTCGAAAACTCATCGAGGCGTAATCCGACGACGAAATCCTGTGCCGCCTCGATGTTCTCCACGATCCCGAGAAGCGCGCGTCGGCCGCGCTCAGAAAGCATGGATGGCGTCGCGTTCCGCCGCAGGGCGAACATGCGGCTTGAGCATGTCCTTGTTGGACACGTCGACGGAGATCGGGAAAAGCTCGCCGATGAAGTCGATCACGCCGACATAATCGTAAACGCTGCGGATCGTCGTCTCGTCGATTTCGATCATCACATCGATATCGCTTCCGGCATGGCTCTCGCCGCGCGCGACAGAGCCGAATAGAGCGGCGTGACGAACGCCGCGCCGCTGCAACTCGCCTTCATGTGCACGAAGGATATCGATGGCCGTCCTAGAATCCATGCGGCGACGATAGCGCAAGACCGGGCTTTGCTGAAGAGGCTGCGAGCGGTCGCGCGAGAGAACGAGTGCAAGTGTCGCGTGCCGGAACAGCCGATTCCGGGTCCGCGTTCCCGATGCATCCCTCCTAGCCCCGGATAGTGTCCCACATGATTCAGATCCGCCGCCCGGCGCATCTCGCCCTGACCCTCGCCCTCTCCGCCGCCCCTCTGCCGGTCCTCGCTCAGGCGCTCCAGAATCCCGGCACCGCGACGATCGAGGCCCATGTGGTGAAGGCCGCGCCGCTCGAGGCGACACCGGAACGGATCGCGGGCCTGAAGCTCCCCGCAGGGTTCAGAATCGAGGCCTTCGCCCGCGATCTCGGCGCGCCGCGCGTCATCGTCGTGTCCCCCGACGGGGCGCTCTACGTCAGCGACCGCGATGCCGGCACGGTCACCCGGATCGATGCGGCAGACGCGTCAAAGCGGCAGGTCGTCCTGAAGAAGCCGGACGTGCACGGCCTCGCCATCCATGACGGCACCCTGTTCTACGTGACGGTGAAGGAGATCTTCTCCGCGCCGATGAAGGCGGACGGCAGCCTGGGCCCCGAGACGAGGCTCGTCTCCGACTTGCCCGATGCCGGCCAGCACCCGAACCGCACCATCGGCTTCGGGCCGGACGGCTGGCTCTATGCCAGCCTCGGTTCCACCTGCAACGAATGCGAGGAGCGCAACCCCGAGAACGCCACGATGGTGCGGATGAAGCCGGACGGGTCGGGCCGGGAAATCGTCGCCTCGGGACTCCGCAACACCATCGGTTTTGCCTGGGAGCCCGGGACGAAGGCCCTCTACGGCTGGGACGACGGCGTCGACTGGCTCGGCGACGACGAGACGCCGGAGGAGCTGAACCGGATCGAGCCGGGCAAGAAATACGGCTGGCCCTACATCTTCGGCGCCGGCATCAAGAACCTCTATCGCGAGGTCCCCAAAAGCTCCCTTGAGCAGTGGGACAAGGACAGCGAACGGCCGGTGCTCACCTGGACGGCGCACGCCTCCTCGATGCAGTTCGCCTTCTACGACGGCGCGCAGTTCCCGGCCGAATACAAGGGCGACGCCTTCGTCACCATGCACGGCTCTTGGAACCGCAAGCCGCCGAGCGGCTACGAGGTTCTGCGCGTGCATTTCGAGAAGGGGCGTCCGACGTCGATCACCCCGTTCGTGTCGGGCTTCCTCACCGAGGGCGGCCCGAGCGGCTGGTCGCGCTTCGCCCGGCCGTTCGGTCTGGCGGTGGCCAAGGATGGAAGCCTTTTCCTTGGCGACGACCAGCACGGGATCGTCTACCGGATCAGCTACAAGGGCTGATCCGGGCGAGGGGACACGGTGGTGCCGCTCAGCGCGCGGCGCCCACCGTGTCGGCCATGCGGGCGTCGCGCGTTCCGAGCGGCTGTTCGCGTCCCACCGTGGTGTCGATCTCGGTCTGGTGCTCCATCTCGGCGTTGATCTCGGCGCCGAGCAGCACGATCGTGGTCGAGATCCAGATCCAGGTCATGAAGCCGACGACGGCACCGAGGGAGCCATAGGTCTCGTTGTACTTGCCGAAATTGGAGACGTACCATGAGAAGCCCAGCGAGCCCACGAGCCAGAGCACGCCGGCGATGGCGCTGCCCCAGGTGACCCAGCGCCAGCGCGGCGCATCCCGGCTCGGACCGTAGCGGTAGAGCAGGGCGAGACCGGCGAGCACCGCCATCAGCAGCACCGGCCAGCGCAGGAGCGAGATGTACCAGGCCTCCGCGCTAAGGCCGACGACGTTGATCACCGCCGGCACCACGACGATGCCCACCAGGGCCAGCACGATGAACAGCAGGGCGCCCGCCGTGAAGGTGAGGGAGCGCAGGTTGAGCCAGAAGAAGTTCCGGGTCTCGCGCTCCTCGTAGACGATGTTGAGGGCCTGGAAGACCGCCTTCATCCCGCCATTGGCGCTCCAGATCGACAAGGCCAGACCGGTGAAGAACGTCAGGCCCAGGGTAGTGTCACCCTTCTCCGCAATGCGCTTCACCTGTTCGCCGACGATGTCGAGAGCACCGGACGGGATGACTCCCTGGAGGTTCTGGAGGTGGTCGTTGATGGTCGCGACATCCGCCACCAGCCCGTAGCAGGCGACCAGGGCCGCAATGGCCGGGAAGATCGCTAGCAGAACGTAGAAGGTCACACCGGCGGCCACGGAGACGAGGTTGTTCTCGCCGACATCGTGGAAGACCCGCAGGCCGATGTCCTTCCAGCCCTTGGCCGGGATTTCCGAGGGCTTGGATGCCTGCCGCCCCCGTTCGGTCTCGGTCCTGGCGACATGCTTGGCGTCCCTCCCCTCATGGGAGGGGGAGGGCTCGCTCGTGCGCGGGGCGGATGGAGACGGGTCCGACAATGACCCGGACGAGGATGGCCGTGTGCCCTTCTTCGGCAGGACGACGAGACCGACGAGCGCGGTCACGAGCCCCAGCGTCCATAGGGTGGAGCCCGCTTGTGCAGAGCCCGCCGCTCCCGCCGGTTCGTGATGTGGTTCGGCCATCGGCGGTTCGTCCTGTGGAGCGGAAAGTGAATACAATTCGCTTCGACAACCTTCCGGCAGGCGGAGGGTTTCATGCAGCGCCCCCGACGGTCCGTCAGGGCATAGAACGGTCTTGCAGTGTACAGAGAAGACCGCGGGGGAACCGCCGGGGCGCCGTTCGGCACGGTGCGTGCTCCCGGGCACGGACTGTCAACCCGTCTGCGGTTACGAGCCGCCATTCGGCGCTTGCCCTCGGCCGCCGTTGCCCTCACCGTTTTCGCGAAATTTCCCAAACGAGGACACGACCGCCCCGTGCCGCACGCGACAGAGCTGATTGCCATCATCGCCCTCGGTCTCGTGTTGGCCTTCGCCTGCGGGATGTTGGCCCAACGCCTGCGGCTGCCTCCCCTGGTCGGTTATCTCCTCGCGGGCGTGCTCGTGGGGCCGTACACGCCCGGCTTCGTCGGCAACAGCCAACTCGCGAGCCAGCTCGCGGAGATCGGCGTGATCCTGCTGATGTTCGGCGTTGGCCTGCACTTCTCGATCAAGGACCTGATGGCGGTGCGCACCATCGCCCTGCCGGGGGCCATCGTGCAGATAGTGGCCGCTACCGCCATGGGCGGCCTGCTGGCGCATCTCTGGGGCTGGGGGATCGGTGCCGGCCTCGTCTTCGGCCTCGCCTTGTCGGTGGCGAGTACCGTGGTGCTGCTGCGGGCGCTGGAGGAGCGTCGGCTCCTCGACAGCGACAAGGGCCGCATCGCGGTGGGGTGGCTCATCGTCGAGGATCTCGCCATGGTCCTCGCCTTGGTTCTGCTCCCCGCCCTCGCGCCGTCCCTCGGGGGAACCGGCGACGGCGCGGCCCACCATGTCGCCGACGGCAACATCTGGCTCACCCTGGCGCTGACGCTGGCCAAGGTCGCGGTGTTCGCCCTGGTGATGCTGGTGGGCGGGCGCCGCGTGGTGCCCTGGCTCCTCGATCAGGCGGCCCGCACCGGCTCGCGTGAGCTCTTCACCCTGGCGGTCCTCGCCTTGGCGCTGGGCATCGCCTTCGGATCGGCCGAGCTCTTCGGGGTCTCCTTCGCGCTGGGCGCCTTCTTCGCCGGCATGGTGCTGGCCGAATCCGACCTCAGCCATCAGGCGGCCGCCGATTCCCTGCCGCTGCAGGATGCCTTCGCGGTTCTGTTCTTCGTCTCCGTGGGCATGCTGTTCGACCCCGGCATCCTCCTGCGCGAACCGCTCTCGGTCCTCGCCGTCCTCGGCATCATCCTCCTCGGCAAATCGCTTGCCGCCGTGGCCATCGTGCTGGCCTTCAAGCATCCCATCGGCACGGCCCTCACCATCGCGGCAAGTCTGGCGCAGATCGGCGAGTTCTCGTTCATCCTCGTCAGCCTCGGGCTCTCGCTGAAGCTGCTCCCTACCGAGGGGCGCGATCTCATTCTCGGCGGCGCCATCCTCTCCATCACCCTCAACCCGCTGTTCTTCGTGCTGGCCGACCGGGCGACGCGCTTCTTCGCCGAGCGGCCGGACCTCGCGGCCCGGTTCGAGCGGCGAGGTGCTGCGGCGATGGCCGTCACCGAGGAGGCCAAACCCCATCGCGGCCACGCCATCGTCATCGGCTACGGCCGTGTCGGCAGCACCATCGCCAACGCCTTCGCCACCTGGGACATGCCCTACCTCGTGATCGACCGCGACCGCCGCCGCGTCCTCGACCTGCGCAAGGACGGCGTCGAGGCGGTGTTCGGGGACGCCACCGCGCCCGGCATCCTCGAAGCCGCCGATATCGGACAGGCGAAGCTCATCGTGATCGCGTCGCCCGAACCGCATACGGCGCGGCGCCTCGTCGAACTCGCCCGCGAGGCCAATCCCGGCATCGACACGCTGGTGCGCACCCACAACGATGGCGAGCGCCACTATTTCGAGGAGCAGCGCGTCGGCCTCGTCCTCATGGCCGAGCGCGAACTCGCCTACGGGATGACGCTCTACGCCCTGCGCAGCCTTGGGCTGAAGGAGGGCGAAGCGCGCATCTTCGTCGACAGCACCCGCGTGGAAAGCCGCTCGGCCCCCGTGGAGGCCGAGATCGACCAGGGCGCGCCGGAACTGCGCCCGCACAAATCGGACGTGGTGGAGGGGAAGGGGTAGGCGCGCGGCTCCTCCCGTCGGCTCTGCGACGGGAGCGCGCCGGCGGCGACATCCCGACCGGTGAACCGACCTCGAGGGGCGCGCTCATCTGCGGCTCAGCCCGGCGCGGACAAGGCGCTTTTCGGCAGCAGCATGTGGACGCCCTTGTTGCCGTCGACCGTCTGCGTGATGCGCAGATTGCCGGCCAACGAGCACAGCATGTAGGCCTGATTGCGGGTCAGTCCGCTGCGTGCGCAGACGTGACGGACCATCTCGCGCACCGCCTGGCGCATGGCTTCGTCGAGGCTCTCATGCAGGCCGATCGTCATGAGATCGGTGGGCGTCTCGGCGAAGGGCCACGCATAGCCGAGATCCTTGCGCACGGTGAGCCGGAAGGTGCCCGAAAGCCCCGTCTCGAGGGCGGTGATGCAGACCTCGCCGTCGCCCTGCACGCCGTGGCCGTCCCCGGCATAGAATCCGGCGCCGGGATTGAAGACGGGCAGATAGAGCGACGTGCCGACCTTGAGCTCCTTGTTGTCCATGTTTCCGCCGAAGGCGCGAGGGACCGGAGAGCCGACCCTCCCCCAGGCGGCGGGAGGCGCCGTGCCCATGATCCCGAAGAACGGATCGAGGGGCAGCTCGGCGCCCCAGGGCAGGATCGCGACGCCGCGGGCGACGTCGATGTCGGGATGGATCGTCTCGTAGTCGGTGAACTCGTCCGGCAGGGTGCCGAGCAGAGGCAGGATCGCCACGAAGCCCCAATCCATGCGGAATTTCAGATCGAGGATGTCGACCTGGAGCACGTCGCCGGGTTCGGCCCCGCGGACATGGACCGGGCCGGTCACGAAATGCGGTCCGGGGCCGGAGGCCAGCGTGTCGAGGGCCGCGAGATAATCGGCCGGCACCCTGGCCGGATCGGGATGGAGCGATTCCTTGCCGCCGGCCGGAAACGAGTGGAGCGTGACGGTATCGCCGGACTCGATCTCCAGGACCGGCGGCAGAGCGGCGTCGAAATAGCCGAGCACCATCGTGTCGGGTGTCGCGGGAATCTCGTAATGCGTCGGCATGAGGGAGCCTTTCGGAGATCTGATGGTCAGACGGCGATGTGCCGGGCGAGGGCGGCGTGGTCCAAGCTCTCCCGCATGCCCCGTTCGACCAAGCCGCGTGAGAGCACGACGAAGCAATCGGCGAGCCGGAGCGCAGATTTGCGGTACTGCTCCACGAAGACCAGAGTGATCCGGCTCTTGATCGTCGAGACGACGGAGGGCCGGATGCCCTCGCTCAAAGAGGATAAGGCGGGAATGGCTGCCTGTGCGTGCGGGCGATGGCGGCCTGCCGCGTCGTCCCGGCAGGCGAGTCTGCGCCAGCCGATGCGCCCGGCCACGCCCGCCCGCGATGACCGCGTCGACGGGATGGCCGGACAGGAGGGGAAGCCTGCTCATGCCGGTATTGATTGCCGCCGAGCCCCGTATCGTTGCCGAACATCGGCAGCTTGGCGACATCCCCTGGCCGCCCGGGCATCGCTTCGAATGTCCCATGGCCAACGACATTGTTGCGCGCAGCCACGGCTTGGGTTAGGTGTCGTCCACGGTCAGCACCCGTAGCTCAGCTGGATAGAGCGTTGCCCTCCGAAGGCAAAGGTCACACGTTCGAATCGTGTCGGGTGCGCCAATAAATTCAATGACTTAGCTGACTTTTACCGAGGCCCTTGTGGGTCTGTGGAAGCGATGCGGAAGCAAGATACGCGAATCGGCGTATCCCTTGACTAGCACTACTTTGGCAGACTGATTTCAGGGAGGCCGGTGGAGTACGGCATCACAGTGCGGGCATCGCCGCGGTGGTGGCCGGCTGAGGTGATCCAGGATGGCCTGTCGGGTCGCCGGCATCGAGGGCTGGGGTGGTGGGCGGGCGATTCTCTTTTCCGCCCCGCCGCTGCGAGACGTAGGGACTGAAGGAAGGCGTAGGCGATCATCGTCATCAGGGCGTGTCGATGCAGCCCGGTCCACGAGCCGCCCTCGAAGTGGTCGAGGCCGAGCTCGTCCTTCATCTGCTGATGCGCCTGCTCGCAGATCCAGCGCGCCTTGATCGTAGCGGCGAGCTGCTTGAGGGTCGCATCGGCCGGCAGGTTCGAGAGGTAGAACTTGCGCTCGCCCGAGCCACGCTTCTCACGCACCAGCCAGACAGCCTCCCCGGGCAGGTGCTGGTTGCCGTTTGTGCCGATCCGCTGCGTCGGACCATCGGCCATCCGGACGCGCAGCCCACAGAAGCGAGCTCGCAGCCGCCCTTTGGTGCCGTCTCGCCACGTCACGGATCGGCCGGTCATGTCCCCCAGGATCGTCTTGGCCGAGACCGAGACCTGATCCGGCACGTGACGCTGGCGGGGTCGCCCCCGCCCTGCGACGGGGAAAATCATCGCCACGTCGGCCGGGTAGACCTTGTTGCGTCCCGTGATCCCGACGGCCCATCTCAAGCCACACTCGCTCAGGGCTTGCCGGAACGGGGCGGAGCAGCCGTAACCCGCATCCGCCAGCACGCAGCCGAAGCGCACGCCACCCGCTCGGACCCGGTCGATCTCCGCAACCGCGATCTCCAGCTTGCTGCGGGCCGCGCGCTGGTCCTCGGGCACGCCGGCCCGGGCCATCCGGTCCGGGTCCCCCGTCCAGATCTCGGGCAGGAACAGTCGCAGTCCCACAGCCACGGGCACCTCGCCACGCGCCAGCGTAAGCGAGACCAGCGTCTGGCAGTTGGCGGTCTTGCCCAGCGTCGTGGCGTATTGCGGCGCAACCCCGACAGAGCGATTCCCCTTCATCGGCAAGGCGGTGTCGTCGACGACGAGGATCGCATCCGAACCGCCGGCCAGGCGATCGGCCTCGCAGAGAAGCGCCTGCTGCAGCGGCGCTTCATCCCAGATCCCGGCCGCGATGAAGTGGTGCAACCGATCGTAGGGAACCCCATCAGCCCGCGCCGCCATCGGCTGGACGCTCTTGCGGTCGCCCAAGCCGATCAGCCCGGCCACGTAGAGCGGGCACATCGCCCGGCGTGCCGGATGCGACAGTCCCGCCAGGAACGGCTGCAGCCACCGCTCCAGATCGTCACGCCACCCGCCAGCACCGGACATCGCGATCACCCGCGAACATCGTCGTGGCATGCGAATCCGCAAGAATCCTACATCGTTCCGTCACTCTGCCAAAGTAGTGCTAATGCCGGGCCGATCTGCCGGGCGACCTCCGGGGAAAGGCGCGCGCCGCCGACTTGAAGAAGCCGCAGGCTCGATAGATCGCTGTCGTCCCATTCGCGCTGCTGCAGCCACAACGAGACCAAGGCTGCGACGAGGGAGGTCACCGTTACCTTCTGCCGAGCGATCACCGGGAAGGTTTCATCCCCGCCCGGAGTCCGCGCCATCACGATCCGGCCGCCGCAGGACAGCGTGCCGAGGATGCCAGGGCATGCCAGGGTGAAGTTGTGTGCCGCCGGCAGCGCCGTGAGATAGACTGTGTCAGACGAGAAGCCGCAGAGCTCTACCGAGGCGCGGGCGTTGTAGGCGTAGTCGGCATGGCTGCGCGGGATCAGCTTGGGTGTCCCCGTGGTGCCGCCGGACAGCAGTAGGCAGGCGATTTCGGTGGGACGCGGAGCAACACCCGTCGGGGGATCGCCGTCGAGTCCATCGAGATTGCAACACTGGCGAGCTTCGCCGTCAACGATGATGTTACGCAGACAGGCGTGACGCGCCACCAACTCCACCCCCATCGCGCAGTAGTCGAAGCCGAGGAACCGGTCCTTGCAGACATAGGCGACCGGCTGCGCGTTCCGGCGCAAGCCGTCGAGATCATTGATGCGTTGGGCCGGCAGCACGAAGATTAGAAGTGCGCCGAGCCGGAACAGAGCGAAGCTGAGCGCGACGAAGTTTGCTCCGTTCGGCAGTTGAAGCAACACGCGGTCTCCCGCCGTGATGCCGAGTTCGTGCAGGCCGCCGGCAAGGCGATCAGCGCGCCGATCAAGCGCGGCAAAGCTCATTTCGCCCCGGTGATCTGTCAAGGCAACGTGGTCTTTATAAGCCTCGGACCAGCGACGCAGGGATTCGCCCAGCGTCTCCTTCTGCCAATAGCCGCGTCGCTGGTAGGCCTCCACAACCTCTGGCGGTTGAAGGAAAGTCTGCTCGGAAGCGATCATCATATCATGTCGATTTCCATGACTTGGTGGTCATCGGGCGGGTAGCCGCTGGGCGATCACCGTTGGCTGGTCATGCGTGTCCAGCAGTCTGCACTTGCAACTCGCTTGAAGATCCGATTTGCCGAAGCTAATCTTAACTGTTATGGTTATACTTTAAAATATAACTATCATATGAGAATTGTATTTACCTCTCAGATAAAAATTTTGCTTTTTTTCGAAGCCTTCATAAGAACTAACTATATTCTAAAATTGCTTACCTCAACGACCTGGATGTTCGCGATCGGGTATCGGTTGTTTGCGTTTAAGATCAATCTTCGGTGTGGCGTGACTGCTTGGCGCGCAACGACTTGGGAGCGACGCCATAGCGGTGCCGGAACTCAGTGGAGAAATGTTGCTGCTGATACCCCATGGTTCGCGCGACATGGCCGATGGAATGCTCGCCGGCCTCGATCATACGTTTCGCCTCTTCGAAGCGGCGGTTTTTGACGAAGGCGTAGATCGGCTCCCCGAAGAGATCGCGGAACCCGTCCGACAGCTTCCGCGCATTCACACCGACACTGCGAGCCAGTTCGGCGACGGGCGGTGGCGAGGCGAGCGCATCGAGCAGGATGGCCCGCGCTTCGTAGAACCGCTCGATGTCGCGCGCTGACCAAGCGTAGGCCCGTGGGGCGATGGAGCGGAGCGGACAGCGGTTCTGCGTTTGCTGGATCGACTGCGAGACGCATTCCAGGGCCTTGGCCACGAGAAAACAGCGACGTGCTATTCCTGTAAGGGTGGAGGCGCGCATCTGCCAGGCGATGGCACTGATGACACCCGGGCACGGATCCGAGCGGCAGGAATGATCACTCTCAAGGAGGCGACGACCGTCCTCGCCGAGAAGGTCATCGATGCTGGCATCCGGGATCCGCACGAAAACGGCCGAGAGATTTCCATCCTTCAAGGCACGGTGCTGCACCTGGATCGCCTCGCTCGTGTAGAAGGCCACGGCGCTACCCGGCTCCCAGCATGTACGACCGAAACGGGTCTGCTCGACCGACACCGTGCCATCGAGGATGGAGCCGAGCCAGTAACCTCGACCGAGATCGCTTTCCCAGATCGCATCTCGTGAAACGCTCAGATCACCAAGAAACACCTCGATGCCGCCGGCAGATACGACCTCAATTATAGGCTCCTCGCGGTCAAAAAATTATAATTAGATTTGATAAAATCTAACCGATACGAGATTTATGCTATCAGGAATTGTGCATTTCCCCAATGGCAGCAGCATCCCGGCAAACCAATTACGAGGGAGCCCCATCCTTCAGTGCAGGCGAACTTGTTCTACTTCTCTGGCGTCAATGAGGGGCCTCCATCGTCGCCACGATTCCGGGGTTGGCTGATCCCTCCTCCGTTACCGGCCATTCAGCATTCCAACGCGCGTCACGGCGGCACCGCAGCCTGGACGAACGTTCAGGTTCGATATGCACTGAGGCAATGCGCCTACCGACGCGCCGCACTCACCGTTTGCCCATCGCGCGCGAATGATCCGGTTCCCGAACAAAGGACTCCGAAGCCCGAACATCCGCAGCCTTGTCGAGGCCAGCCACGCAATCTAGGAGCAAAAGACAAGCTGGAGCATAAGATGCGAACCGATCTTAAAAGTATTATAATGTTCGGCAGTGTATCTCTTGGCATCTGTGCCGCTCAAGACGCGACGGCTCAAAACGCAAGAATAAATGACACAGCCTCGGTCGCGCTGGATCCGATTACGGTCACCTCGGATCAGCGGACGGATGCAATCGAGAAGCTCCCTGCGGCGACGACCGTCATAGCGAGTCGCGATCTTGGATACGGCAAAGTCAATACCCTGGACGATGTTGCGCAACGTAGCGTCAACGCCATCTTCAGTTCACAGGGCGGTCCGTTCACGATCCGCGGCATCGGATCCCCGGGACTGGACGCTGGTGTCGACAGACAGCCTTCGGTCGGCGTCTTTCTAGATAATGTCTACATCGCGCGGCCGTTTGGATACCCGACGTTCCTCACGGACGTCAGCAACGTCGAGGTTATCCGCGGATCTCAGGCGACACTCTTCGGCAAGAATACGATCGGAGGTGCCGTCAACATCATCCTACGGGATCCGGGAACCGTTCCAGGGGTCGAGGCAGAGGCGGGGATCGGTAGCTACCCGAGCGGCCGGCTCCAGGCCGGCTTCGATACGCATGTGGGATCGTCTGCCTTCAACGCGCGTGGTTTCGTAGCGTGGACCGGCCAGAATGGGTACATCCGGAACCTGACGAACGGCGAGGATGTCAGCGACGTCAACGCCCTCGCGACACGGTTCGTCATCGCCGGGCCGCTTGGCGAGGCAACGAAACTCAGGCTGTCTTTCGATTATTCCCGCAATCGTGACGATGGCGGACTTTGGTACGCCCCGCTGCCTCTCGCCCAACGCTTCAAGGCGATGCACGACTTCAAACCCGACAACAAACTCGATATCGGAGGCATCACCGCCCGCGTCGACCACGACTTCGACGCGTTCCGGATCACGTCGATCACGGCTCTTCGTGGGCACAGCCTCAACACGATGCTCGACGGTGACTTTACTGCAGCCCCGCTATACGGGCAGGCACAGACGGAGGAGCAGAGGCAATTCAGCCAGGATCTTCGCTTCACCTCCACGCTGCCCGGTCCCTTCCGTTGGACCGGCGGCCTGTTCTACATGCATGAGCGGTTCAACGCCGCACAGTTCTTCGACATGGCAACAGTACCGCGCGAACTGTGGAGCCGCGATGTCTTCAAGCAGGACACCGATACCTACTCCGCCTTCGGAGAGATTGCTTACCGCTTCGACAATGGCTTCGAACTGATCGGAGGCCTGCGCTATACCCACGAAACGAAGAGCACGACATCCGAGATCTCGAGCCCGAGCGGAACCTTCGCGTTCGGCTCCCCTGGACGGATCGCGGCCGACAGTGCCTTCGACAACCTCTCGCCGGAAGCGACGGCGGTCTACCATCTCTCCGAGGACAAGCAGGTCTTCGCCAAGGTCAGCCGCGGCTTCAAGGCAGGCGGAGTCAGCCCTTACATCGAGGCCGACGGCACCGCCAATCGCTACCAGCCCGAGACGACGACCTCGTACGAGATCGGCACCAAGAACTCGTGGCACGGCGGTCGCTATACCCTGAACGGCTCACTCTTCTACATCGACTGGAGTGACCTACAGACTTCCCTATACACGACCCCCTTCACGCGTGTGATCCGCAACGCGGCGGCGGCGACCTCCAAAGGCGTCGAGGTCGAAGGAGGGGTGCGCCTGACCGACAATCTCACGGTGACGGCGGGTTACGGCTACCTCGACGCGCGATACGACACGTTCGTGGATACGGTGCTCGGCAAGACTTACTCCGGCAACCCCCTCCCCTATGCGCCACGAACCAGCATCGAGGGCGGCTTGAGATGGGTCAGCGCCATCACGGACGACATGAATTTTGTCGGCACCGTAAAGTATGCCTACCGGACAACTTACTCATTCACCCCTGAAAACGGCTACCGCCAACCCGACACCCACATCGTCGATGCGCGGCTTGGCGTCGAAGGCCGGACCTGGAGCGCCACGCTTTGGACGAAGAACCTGCTCGACCAGCGTTACCTCCGGCAATACTTTAACTACAGCGGAACCAACATCGGCGTCGCCGCGCAGGGACGTACGCTCGGCTTGATCGTAGCGGCTCGATGGTAGGCACTCCTTCGATGATGCGATCCGGCGCGACCGATGGCCCCCCGGCGATGGCGAATAAAGCATCCCGCTCGGCGTTTCTCATGATCGCCGGGCTCTACGTCTCCCAGGGCTTACCGATCGGGTTCGCCTTCGAAGCTCTGCCGATACTCCTGCGTCAGGCAGGAATCGGACTCGATACCATTGCGCTCACGCCGATCGTGGCGTTGCCTTGGATTCTCAAGTTCCTATGGAGTCCGTTGGTCGATAATACGTGGACGAAGCGGCTTGGACGCAGAAGGAGCTGGATGATCCCCACGCAAGCGGTGCTCGTCATCTCGCTTGTCGGGCTCGCCTTCGTCCCGCTCGGCATCAGCAACATGCCGATCACCGCTGCCCTTCTGCTGCTCGGATCTTGCGCTGGCGCGACCCAGAACATCGTGACCGATGGTTTTGCGGCGGAGGCTCTACCGCACGAAGCGCTTGGGGTGGCGAACGCGCTGCAGATCGGAGGGATCGTGGCAGGCGCCATGCTCGGCGGAGGGGGCTCGCTCATTTTGCATGATTTATGGGGCGTACAGGCCGCACTCCTCGTGCTCGCGGCCGTGGCCCTCCTGAGCCTCCTGCCTGTACTATCCTGGCGAGAATCCATCCGGCCGGCGGACCGTACACGGCGGAAGGCGCGCCTCCCAACGATCATCCGGCGCAGAGGGTTCGGGCCCATCTTGTTGCTGTCGCTCTGCTACGGCGTGGCAAATGCAGGCGGCTTCGGGCTTTCGAAGTTGGTCCTCCTCGAGAAAGGGTGGATGGTCTCGCAGATCGGGGCCATCGCCGTTCTGTCGAGCGCCACGGTGATGTTGATCGGGTCGCCCCTCGCTGCCTTCGCGATCAGGCGGTTCGGGCTCTGGCACACCATGCTGGCCGGCCTTTTCGTCGCTCTCGCTCCGTTGATCGCATGGTGGTGGGCGGCCTCCGGCCCTGCCTCGCCATCGTGGGTTCTGGCGGGTGCGGCCACGGTTCTGCTCGGAACCGCCGCGGGTCTGATCTCCGTCGCCGCGTCGACCCTCGCCATGCGCTTTGGCGCACAGGGTAATCAAGCCGGAACGGATGTCGCAGTGCTGCAGAGCGCCAATGTGCTCGGCGAGATGATGATCGCGAGCACCGCGATGTGGCTGGCCTCGTCCATGGGCTACGCGAACGCCCTTATCGGAGCTACGGCCGCGACCGCTGTGGTTTTTGCGATCGTGCTGTGGTGCAGGGAGTCGGTACCGTCTGTGGTGCTTGAGGGAGCGAAATGATACGATGACCGTACGATCACGTTCCCATGGCGACCGCATTACGGACGCCATCGCCCGCAAACCTTCGGGCCTTCTCGGCAAGCTACTGTTCCGATACCCTTTCGCACATCTCACCGGCTTCGAGCTCGCCCTGAAGCTTGCGCCCACAAGCGCCTCCGATGTCGTCTTGGATGTCGGCTGCGGCGGCGGCGTTTTCCTACGCGAAGCGCTTCGAACGGGCTGTACGGCGACAGGCCTTGATCACAGTCCGGATATGCTCGCAACAGCCGCGAGCGTGAACGCTGCGGCGATTCGCGAGGAGCGACTCACTCTCGCCGAAGGCGATGCCGGTGCCTTGCCGTTCCAAGAGGCCAGCTTCGACAAGGTCTTCTGTTTGAATGCTTTCTTCTTTTTTTCCGAGCCCGCGGCCGCGATCGCCGAGATGGCGCGGGTGACCCGGGCGGGAGGCTCCGTCGCCATCCTGACGACGGCGAAGCAATGGGCGAGCGATGCGAACTGGCTCGTCCGTCCCCTGGTCAGGCGGATGCGCTGCCATGAGCCGGAGACCCTGTCCGGCTGGGCAGCGGAGGCCGGCTTGCGAACGATCCGGATCGAACCGGTGCCGAAGAGCGGGTATCTCCAGATCTTCGAAAAGGCCAAGCATCCTGCAGCGCGACGTCCGGAGGCTATATGTCCGGTGTGATCGACGTACCCGGCTTCCGCGGCACTGTCATAGGCACCGTTGGAACGATGACGATTGTGCGTGGCACTTTGCATGGGGAGCTTGCGGCCCATGTGGCCGAGACCGACGAACTGGTTGTCGTGCTCTCTGGAGCCATCGTGGTTCAGGTAGATGGGTCCTGCAAAAACCTCCAACCCGGCGACTGCTCCGTTATCCCGAAAGGCACCGAGCATCGCGTCAGCGCGGCCGATCCTTCGCTCGTAGTGATCGTCGCAAGGTAGCGTGCGCTCATGCCGACGAACTGCTTCTTCAAGCGATAAAAGGTCGGCTCGGATACGCCCATCTTCCGGCAGACCTCGTCCACCGTCGCGCCGCTCTCCGCCTGCCGCAGGGCGAAGGCGATCTGTTCGTTCGTGAAGCGTTTGCGAGGCCTGGCATCCACCCTCCTTCAGGGTTCAGGATGCCCGAAAAACTTGCGCTCAGCGCGGACCAGTTTGGTGGGTCAGGGTCAGTGTTGTCGGGCTTGAGCGCAGGTGAAGCAACGGGCGTGGTTGACCCCACTCGTTGCTGTTCGAGCTCGGCAGCGAACGCTGCCGGGGTAGCGTAGCCCAACGACGAGTGCAGCCCAGGGCTTCGGATCCGGATTAACGGGCGAGTTCGCCCAGGATTTCTGCGAGGTAGGTTGGGTCCCATCCGGCGCGCTTTCGTCTGAGCTTGATCGAACGTTTGTCGGAGACGGCCCGGACGAGGTAAGGGCGAAGTGCCGGACGACGGCCATGTTGCGGGCGCCGTGGCCTTTTCGCAGGCGGGATTGGTCGTCGGCGAAGACGACGTCGAGGACCCAGTGCAGGCTGTTCTCGATGGCCCAGTGTCCGCGCACGGCGTCTGCGGCGCGTTGTGCCGTGAGGGCTGCCGAGGAGACGTAGTCGCGGGTCTCGGTGCGGCAGCGGTCCTTGAGGTCGGTACGGGCCCGGACCCGCACGAGGCAGGCGACGCCCGGCAGGCGTGTCTCACCGGGGAAGTGGCGGGGACCGTCGAGCCAGTCGACCTGCCGCACGACGCTGACGCGCCTCTCTTCGATGCGGCCGTGTCCCTTGTCGTGCTCGATGACGGTCTCGGTGTCTCCTTCGGCGCTGGTCTCGAACAGGCTCTCGACCTCGGCGCGCAGGGTGGGCTGGTTGGCTTTGACGGCGAGCAGGTGGTCGGCGCCCGCTGCCGTGATGGCGGCGGCGATGCCCGGATTGGTGGCGACGGCGTCGATGGAGACGAGGGCGCCCTTGAGGCCGTCGTTGTCGGCCAGCCGCTCGATCAGGATCGGGATGGCAGTGGTCTCGCTCGCTTTGTCGGGTACCGCCTCTTAGCCGAGCATGAGGCGGGCCGTGGTGGCGAAGGCGGAGACCAGATGCAGCGGCGGCCTGCCGGTGGCGCGGTCGTGGCTGCGGCGCGAAGTCTTGCCGTCGATGGCCACGAAGTCGGGCCGCTGCGGCCAGGTGGCCCGGACCCGGGCCGTGAAGGCGGACGCGAACAGGTGCGGATCGATCCGGTTCATCAGGATGGTCAGCCAGCGACCGCCCGGCACGCCGTGATGGTAGGGCAGATAGCGTCGCAGGATCGGCAGGTGGGCCTCGCCCCACTCCGCGATCAGGTCGTAGTCCTCGCAGTCGCAGATCGTGCCGCAGACCACCAAGAGCAGCACCTCCGGCAGGGGATGCGCCACCTGCCAGGGGACCCGCGGGTCGTCGATCTCCCCAAAATGATCGAGAAGCGCCTTCAGGCGCGACGGCGGCAGGATGTCCAGGGGCACGACACTCATCAGGGGGCTCCCAATCGGCGCTCTCCTCACAGAGTCAGCATTCCCGCAAGCCGTAAACCGCCGTTAACCCGAGTTCGGAGCCCTGCATGTCGCCCGCGATGTTCGGCAGATGCGGACTGCTATGGTAGAGCGAGTGCACTGGGACCGGGCTGCCCACCGCGCGGACGATGGCCGGAAAGGAGAGGCTGCGATAGCACCGCTGCACCCGACCGTTGCCCGCCACGACGATGGCGATCCGCTCGGGGTGGTATTGCACGTAGGCCCGAGCCGCCGTCTCCCTACGGACCGCGACGTCGCGTGCGAGCCTGAGAACGTGCTGCAGATTCGGTTCGGCAAAGGCCGCCATGGCTCCCCGCAGCAGATGAGGGGGCATCAGCACGAGGCAGGCGAAGCGGTTGGCCTCGACCTCCCTACGCTGCCGCTGATCGCCCTCCTTCGCTTACACGCGCAATAGGTCGGAGCTCTTGCAGAGGAACCGGCCGGGCTGATCCGGGAAGTGATGCGGCATCAGGAAGTGGCCGAGTTCGTGCAAGATGGTGAAGCGACGACGCGGTTCGCCCCCGCGCTTGGCAAGGATGGTTCCTTCGGACCGCATGGCGTCGGTTACGAGGCCGCCCTCGAACCCGTCAGTGTCCAGGTCCTCGATCCTGAGGATCCCGAGGCGTGCGCACAGCTCCTGGATCGGCACGGGCACCGGAAGGTTCGGCTCTGCCTGTAGAATGCGTTTGACGAGCGCCTCAGGTGTGCCCGCTCCCCCGAGGTCTATCCTGCTGATCGCCATCCGCGCATCGCCTTCCATCCCCGAGCCGCTTCGTTAGGCTGCCACGCACCCATTATCTCGAAACCGGACTGCAGGGAGTTCGTACAGGCAGTAATCCGTTGTAGGCGCGTGCCTTGAGCGGTTGCCCGCTATTCAAACGAGACCTCCTGGCCGGAAATCAGTGCCTCTGGGCAAAAAAGTCGCGTTGATCGAAAGGCCGCCATGCACCCCAAGCGATCGGCCTCGCGCGCGCGAGACGAAGTCCAGCGCGATCCAGCTTTAGCCGACACAAGCCGATACAAAATGTGGGGTAAATTGGCGGTGGTCGCCGGCCGTCAGGCCAAATTCAACAACAACTGCAATGGTTTGTCTTAGTCAAATGGCGGAGAGGGGGGGATTCGAACCCCCGATGGGCTTGCACCCATGCCGCATTTCGAGTGCGGTACAATCAACCGCTCTGCCACCTCTCCGCGGGGCGCCTCGATGAGACGGAGGCTCGTTAACACGAGTTCGGTCGACATCACAAGTCGAGAGCGCACAAAGAATGCGCTCCCGTCGAACGTCGCGGGGTCAGCCGCCGGAGGCCAGGGCCGCGGCGACCTTGCGGGCGAAGGCGACGGGGTCGCGTGGAGTGTCGCCGTCCTGAATGCGGGCGAGGTCGACGAGGGTGCCGGCGGGCTCCGTCACGTCCTCCCCGGCCTCGGCCTTCGCCGCGAGGGAAGCGATCAGCGGGTGGCGCGGATTGATCTCGAGGATCGGCAATCCGCCGGCTCCTCGCCCGGCCCGGCGCAACAGGCGCTGCATCTGCAGGTCGGGCCCGCTGCCCGAGGCCGAGAGCACCACGGCACTCTCCACCAGCCGGTCGGTGGCGCGCACGTCGGCCACATCCGTGGCCAGTGCCGCCTTGAGGGCGGTGACGAGGGACTCGACGGAGGCGGGTGCCTCGCCGGTTTCCTCGGTGGCGGCGATTTTCGAGAGGTCGAGGCCGCCCTGTGTCACCGAACGCAGGGGCTTCTCCTCGAACCGGCCGAGCTGCTCCGGCCAGAACGCGTCGACATGGTCGGAGAGCAACAGCACCTCGACGCCGCGGGCGCGGAAACCCTCGAGCTGCGGCGAGGAGGCCAGGGCGTCGGCATCGTCGGCCACGAGGTAATAGATCGCCTCCTGGCCGTCCTTCATGCGCGAGACGTAATCGGGCAGGGAGGTCCAGCCTTCCACCGCCGAGGAGCGGAAGCGTAGGAGCGGAGCGATCTCGCCCCGGCGCTCGTAATCCTCGTAGATGCCCTCTTTGAGGACGGGGCCGAAATTCTCCCAGAAGGACTGGTAGCCCTCCGCATCCTTGGCGCGGTTGCCGAGTTCGGAGAGGACACGGCCGGTGACCGCGCGGCGGATCTTGGTGAGAACCGGCGTCGCCTGCAGCATCTCGCGAGACACGTTGAGGGGCAGGTCCTCGGTGTCGACGACGCCCTGGACGAAGCGCAGCCAGGTCGGCAGCAACTCGGCCTCATCGGTGATGAACATGCGCCGGACGTGGAGCCGGACCTTGCTCGCGCGTTCGCCCTCCACCGCCTGGAACGGCTTCATGCCAGGAATGAACAGCAGGGCCGAGAATTCGAGCGCCCCTTCCGCGCGCCAATGCAGGGTCGCCCAGGGCTCGTCGAAGTTCATGCCGACATGGCGGTAGAACTCGGTGTACTGCTCCGGGGTGACCTCGGATTTCGACTTGCGCCACAGGGCCGTGCCCTGGTTCGCGGTCTCGGTCTTGCCCTCGGCGACGATGGCCACCGGCACGGTAATGTGGTCGGCCCATTTGCGCACGACGTGGTCGAGCCGGTAGCTCTCCAGATACTCGTCGGCGTCCTCCTTGAGATGGAGGACGATGTCGGTGCCCGGCTCGTCGCGGGTCGCCTGTTCCAGGGTGTAGCTGCCCTGTCCGTCCGAAGCCCAGGTCCAGGATTCATCGGAGCCGGCGCGGCGCGAGGTGACGGTGACACGGTCCGCCACCATGAAGGCGGAGTAGAAGCCGACGCCGAACTGGCCGATCAGGCTGGGTTTGTCCTCGGCCTTCGCGTCTCCGAGCGACTGGCTGAAGGCGCGGGTGCCGGAGCGGGCGATGGTGCCGAGGTTCTGCGCCAGTTCGGCCTTGGTCATGCCGATGCCGGGATCGGAGATCGTCAGCGTGCGTGCGGTCTTGTCGGGGGTGATCGTGACCTTCGCGTCGGCCGGCGGGGCAGAGACCGATTGCGTCAGCGCCTCGAAGCGGCGCCGGTCCATGGCATCGGCGGCGTTGGCCACCAATTCGCGCAGAAAGATTTCGCGGTCGGAATAGAGGGCGTGAACCACGAGGTCCAACAGCCGGCCGACCTCGGCACCGAATTCGTGCCGTTCCAGGGTATCGCTCAAGGGTTTGCCTCCGGGGATCGAACGGTGCGCGATATGACCCTTGCGGTGCGGAAATTCAATATCGGCAAGTAGAAGCCGGGTCCGTCATGCCGCCGCCGGGGGCAGGCGCCCGGTCCATGCAACCTTGTCCGCTCTCGGGCGTAGCCGTGTCTGACTCACCACGTTCGAGGACGACGACGATGGAACCGATGAAGCCTATGGAACCCATGAAGCCCATGGAGCCGATGAAGCCCATGTCCGGCGGCGAGGCCTGGTGGCCCCAGGAGCTGGGCCAGCCTTCCACCAGCGGTGGCCAGAACGGGATGCGCTACGCCTTCTTCCCCGACTCGCGCCGGCTCGTCATCGACACGGACGGCAAGCGCACGACCTACGATACCGGCGATCACCAGATCAGCGGCGTCTCCCAGAGCAACGGCTCCGCGCCGACCTTCTCGTCCCGCCAGGGCGACGTGTCGGTGAAAGACCTCAAGACGGTGGATTGAGCCCAAAAGGCGGCGCTTGCGAGCGCCGCCATTGCGCCCGGCCTGACGCACCGACATACTCCTCCGACATGACGTCGAGGCGCAAAGCCGACGCATGACGCCGAGGGGACGGGACGGTGAAGGAAGGCACGCGGATGCGTGGGCATCTGTGCGGGATCAGGACCGCCTGGACGGTCGCCGCGACGGCGGCCGAGGCGGTGGCGGACGTCGCCGCCGGCATCGGTCCATCCCGTCTCTCGCATCTGCTGGCCTTCTTCTCCCCCGATTACGTCGTCGATGACCTGAACACCGCCCTGGCAGGCGCTTTCCCCGGCACACCCATCACCGGATGCACCATGTCGGGCGGCATCTGCCCGGCGGGCGGGCTGGAGCGCGGCCTCGTGGTAGTCGCTTTCCCCGAAAAGGGTTTTCGCGTCGTCTCCGCGATCCTCGATGCCATCGACCATCTCGACGTGGCGCGCACCGCCTCGTCCGTCCGTGCCCTGCGGCGGATCCTGGAGACGGAATCCCCCGATGCCGCACCGAACCGGCGCTTCGCCCTGTCCTTCATCGATGGCCTCGCCAATGCGGAGGAGACGGTGGTCTCGGCCATCGCATGGGCGCTCGATGGCATCCCCCTGGTCGGCGGATCCGCCGGCGACGACCTGAATTTCCGCGAGACGGTGCTGCTCCACCAAGGCTCGATCCATCGCCGGGCGGCGGTGGTGGTCCTGGTGGAGACGGATTATCCGTTCCAGATCTTCAAGAGCGATCATTTCGAGCCGACGACCACGAAGTTCGTGGTCACGGCCTCCGACGACGAGCAGCGCATCGTCCACGAGTTGAATGCCGAGCCTGCCGCCCGCGAATACGCCATGGCGGTGGGGCTCGACCCGGAGGCGCTGACGCCGATGAGTTTCGCCGCCTATCCCCTCGCGGTGAAGGTCGGGGGCGAGTACTTCTGCCGCTCGATCCGGCGCATGAACGCCGATGGCTCCCTGAGCTTCTTCTGCGCCATCGACGAGGGCGTCGTCCTCACACTGGCCCAGCCGCGCGACATCGTGGAGACCACCCGGAGCGAACTGACCCGTCTCGAAGCGGCACTCGGGGGGATCGATCTCATCATCGGCTTCGATTGCATCCTGCGCCGTCTCGATGCGGAGAGCCGGCAGGTCCGCCAGGGCATCTGCGACCTCTATCGCCGCTATGACGTGGTGGGGTTCGAGACCTATGGCGAGCAGTACCGGGCGATGCACCTCAACCAGACCTTTACCGGCATCGCCATCGGCCGGCTGGCCGCTTCATGACAGCCGGCTCTCCCAGCGTCGGCGACGAAGAGGCCAGCCGCCGTATCGCCAAGCTGGAGCGTATCAACGCGGCGCTCATGGCGCATGTGGAGCGCACCATGGACCAGCAGGGGGGCGCCTATTCGCTGTTCCAGACCGCGATCATGCTTGAGGGCCGCGTCCGCTCCCGCACCGAGGAACTCACTGGCCTGATGCACAGCCTGGAGCGCTCCAACGCCGCGTTGGTCGCGGCCAAGGAGGAGGCCGAGACCGCCAACCGCTCGAAGACCCGTTTCCTCGCCGCCGCCGGGCACGACCTGCTGCAGCCGCTGAACGCAGCGCGCCTCTCGGCCTCCGCCCTATCGGACATGCCACTCGGCTCGGAAGCCCTGGCGATGTCGGCGCAGGTCGAACGGGGGCTGCAGACCATCGAGGACCTGATCAAGACTCTTCTCGACATCTCCAAGCTCGATGCCGGCATCGTCCGCCCGGTCATCCGGCCGGTGGCTCTCGGCGATCTGCTCGACGGGATCGCGGCGAGCTTCATGCCGATGGCCGAGCGCAAGGGCCTGCGTCTCGCGGTCCGCTACCCGGAGATTCGGGTGGACAGCGACCCGGTCCTCCTTCGGCGCATCCTGCAGAACCTCGTTTCCAACGCGATCCGATATACTGGCCGGGGCGGCGTACTGATCGCCGCGCGCCGGCGTGGTCGGCTGTGCCGCATCGAGGTGATCGATACCGGCTGCGGCATCGCGGAGAGCGAGCGCCATCTCGTCTTCGAGGAATTCTACCGGGGCGGCGGGGCGGGTGACGAGGGCGAGCCGGGACTTGGCCTCGGACTCTCCATCGTCCAGCGCATGGCCACGGCCCTCGACCATGCCCTCGTCCTCGATTCGCGGCTCCGCCACGGCACCCGGGTCAGCCTGTCCGTCCCCATCGGCGCCTCCCCGACCGAGACCATGGCCGGCCCCGCGCCCATCGCCACGCGGTTGACCGGGGCACGCGTCCTCATTGTCGAGAACGACCCGGCCACCGCCGATGCGCTGAGGCGTCTGCTGCAGAACTGGGACGCGGAGGTCAGTGTCCATCGCGACCTTGCGGGTGTGGCGGAGCGCGTCGCCGCCGGGCAGCCCCTGCCGGACGTACTGATCCTGGATTATCACCTCGATCACGGCGCCTGCGGCCTCGATGTCGCGAGCTACCTGCGCGGCGTGGCCCATTCGGCCCTGCCGGTCATCGTGACCACCGCCGACCATTCGCCCGGGATCGAGGCGGACGTGGCGATGATCGGCGCCGAATTGATGCACAAACCGATCAAGCCGGCGCAGCTGCGTGCCCTCCTCACTCACATGCTCGCCTGATCATACGACCGGGCGGGGGCGCCGTATCAGGCCGGGTCGGCGTCGATACGCATCCGGAGGATGGCGTAGGGCGGCTGCCGCATGTCGCGGCCGTTGTTGTAGTCCGGGCTCCGATTGACCTGCGCGGCGGTGATGTAGAGCCAGCGGTCGGGGGTGATCCAGAACGTGTCGGCCCAGATCAGCCGGGGATCGGTGGCGAGGATGGTGACGGTGCCGTCCGTTTCGCGCCGGCCGACCGCATTGTGCTCCTGCAGGGCGAGATACACGCGGTCCTTGGAATCCGCGATGAGGCCGCCGGTCATGCCCTTCTCGCCAAGATCCTCGACGGCGGCGGCGACCTCGGCATCGGACACCGCCGGGTCGAGGAGCGAGGCGGTCTCCACCGCATAGAGCCGCCGGCCCATGAGTGGCGCGTAGTAGAGGCGGCGGCCGTCCGGGCTCAGGGCGATGCCGTTGGCGCCACCCTGCACCGGGCGCGGCGGTCCCTCCGCCTTGCGCTGCAGGATCTGGCGGTTCTCGACGATCTTGACGATGCCCTTCTGGGATTCGGTGCTGGCATGCTCGGCGAGGCGCCGGACGACGCGGCCGCTGGCGAGATCCACCGCCAGGATCGCGCCGTGCCCGTCCTGGCCCTGGTCGGTGATGAAGGCCACCGCCCGGCCGTCGCGGATATCGACCCGCAGGTCGTTGAGCGAGGAGGTCGCGGTGACGCCGGCCTCCAGCGGGACCATTCTAACGATCCGGTTGGTCGCCAGATCGAACTGAACGAGCTTGGCCCCTCCCGGAATGGGCGGCCCCGCGCCGTCCGGCAGCCCGGCATCGAGAACCCAGAGCGTGTCGTCCCGGTCCATCACCCCATTGGGGACATGCAGCAGGCGGGTCTGGGCGTGCTTTGCATCGGGCTGGTTGGTGGTCTCGTCGGGATAGGGCGTCACGCTCCCATCCGGCATGACTTCGCCGAGGGTGAAGGGCACCTTGGCGTTGAAGCGCGGCATCATCACGAAGATGCGGCCGCTCCGCGACAGAGTGAGGCCAGTGGGGTTCGAGGGTGCATCCGCCGCCATGGCGAGTTCGAGTCCCGGCACCCCTGGATCGCTGGCGACCGTCTTGCCGGATGCCGTAGGGGGAGAGCCTCCCTCAGCTGCAGAGGCCTGGCTGCTCAGGCAGGCAAATCCGGCGAGGCCGGCCGCCAGCATGTCACGTCGTGCGAAAGTCATTGATGCTGCAATCCTGAAGAAATGACGTTGGTCAGCTGGCTTTCGCCGCGCCCCGGACCTTGAGATCGATGGCGGCCACCACGGAGCCGGCCGAGATGAAGAGGCGATGCCCGTCCGCCCCACCGAACTCGACGTTGGAGGCCGGCGTCGCCGTGGCGATCCGGCCGAGCAGCGTCCCGTCGGGTAGGTAGATGCGCACACCGTCGGCACAGGCCGCATAGATCCGTCCGGCTTCGTCGATAGCGAGACCGTCCGGGGCGCCGGCATCGAGCGCGGCGACCACCCGTGGCTCACCAAGGCGCCGGTCCTTCACCGGGAAGGCGAGGATGGCGCGCGCGCCCTCCGCATTGTCGAGGGCGGCGCTGGTCTCCGTGACGTAGAGCGTGTGGCCGTCCGGCGCGAAGGCGATGCCGTTGGGCTGGCCGACGGCATCTGTCATGCCCTGGACTTCACCGGCCGGATCGATCCGGTAGACCCGCCTCGCGGATTGGGCCGGCACCGCCTGAATGCCTTCATCCGGCACGGTGATGCCGAAGACGGGATCGGTGAACCAGATCGCTCCGTCGGGCGCGAGCGCCGCGTCGTTGGGTGAGTTCAGGGGCTTGCCGTCGTAGGAATCCGCCAGCACGGTCATCGTCCCGACGGGTTCGCGGCGGACGACGCGACGGGTCCGGTGCTCGCAAGTGACGAGGCGCCCCTTCGCATCGAGGATGTTGCCGTTGGCGTTGTTGGAGGGATCGCGAAACGGCTTCACCTCGCCGTTTTCCCTGATCACCAGCATGCGGTTCGACCGCACGTCGCTGACGATGAGGCCCCCGAGATGCGGCGCCCAGCACAAGCCTTCGCACCACCGACCCTCGCGGTAGAGGGGCATCGGCCGGGCGGACGGATCGACCAGTTCGGCGAACCGGGGATCGTCTGACCGGAGGATCGGAGCCGCCGAGGCGTGACCGCTCCAGAGACCGGATGCGGCGAGGCCGCAGAGGATGTCGCGTCGGCGCATGGGAAAGCTCGCAGGGGAGGGCGGGAATGCCCGGCCGGTCTCGCCGACCGACCGGGCCTTCGGTCTCAGCGGGCGGATGGGATCGTCGTCGATCCGGTGGCATCGCTCGCCGGGGGCTTGATGCTCCACAGGTCTGTGGGCAGGGCCGCCGGTGCATCGGGCTTGTAGAAGGCCGAATCCTGGATGCGAGAGGTCGTCACGTAGAGGGTGCCGTCCGGTCCCTCGGCGAAAGTGTCGGGCCAGCGCAGGCGCTTGTCCTGGATCAGGGTCGTGAGGGCAGAACCCTTGGCGGACAGGTCGCGGACCTTGATCGAGTCATCCTGGGGCGAGGTGACGTACATCCGCCCATCCTTGCGCGAGATGATGAGGCCGTCCGCAGGGCCGTTGTCGCCCACCGTCTCCACCTTGCCCGACAGGCTCCTGTCGCTGAGTGCTTCCGGCACGAGCGACGACGTCATCCAGCCGGTGAGCGAGGAGGTCGGCAGGCTGTAGAGGGTCCGCCCCTTGATCGCCTGCCAGTACAGGGTGTCGCCATCGGGCGAGAGGGCGATGCCGTCGGCGGCGAATTCCACGCCGCGTCCATCGGGCCGCCGAAGGGGCCTGCCCTCGTAGGTCACGGTCACCGTCTTGTCGGGCTGGGTCGTCGGATCTCCGTCGAGGAGGCGGCGGGCCTTGCCGCTGGCGAGATCGACCACGACGAGGGCACCACTCGCGCCCGAATCGGTGATGTAGGCGGTCTTTCCATCCGGCGAAAAGCGCACGTCGTTGAGGTAGGAACCCTGAGGGGCCACGGCCTCGTCGAAGGCGATGGTGCGGGCGGGCCTGTTGGTCTTGAGGTCGATCTCCACGAGCTTCGGCCCGTTCTTCACCACCGCCGCCATGCCGGGCGCGGCCGGATCGAGCACCCAGAGATTACCGTCAGGGCTCGCCACCACACTCTGGACGCAGATCCAATGGTCCCCAGCCGAGACATCGTCCTTGCGCGCATTGCGCCAGGCGTTCCACTCGGCGTCGGGAAAAGGTGTGATCCGGCCGTCTTTTACCTCGGCGACGGAGACGGCGCTGTCTTCGGTCCAGCGTGGGAAGTTGACGAACACGCGACCATCCTTGGAGACGGTGACGCCGGTGACCTGATGCTCGAAGCTGGCGACCTTGGTGAGTGTGCCGGCGGCGGGACCCGGCTGGGCTTCAGCCGCAGCGGCCCCGGTGGCGATCGTGCCGGAGAGAAGCAGCGCGGCCAGGGCGGCGCGGGTCGTCGTCGATAACGTCATGGGGCACTCGTCGCGAGAAAAGGAGGAATCACTCCCTTCGGCAACGCAATGACCGGCGGCCAAGCTTCATCGAAATTTCGCGGACGTGCGGCCCGTTCAGGCGGCGAGCGCGCGTTTCACCGTCGAGCGCAGGTCGGCCAGGGAGAAGGGCTTCGTCAGCACATCGGTGACGATGGCGTCGAGGCCACGGGCCCGCTCGCGCTGGTCTGCGAACCCCGTCATCAGGAGGATGGTCAGGTCGGGAAAATCGCGCTTGGCCGCGAGAGCGAGGGCGATCCCGTCCATCAGCGGCATACGGATATCGGTGAGCAACAGATCGAACCCGCCATCGGCCTCCATCAGCCGATCGAGCCCGTCGCTCCCATCCGACGCCGTCACGACGGAATGCCCGTCGATTTCCAGGCCCCGTTTCAGGAAGCCACGCACGGGCTCTTCATCGTCAACGAGGAGGATTCGTGCCATCAACTCTTTGTCTCTGCTGGATCGTCCAGACTGCGCTTTTACTCAGCTTCGATGTCAAGGGCCGCTTTGCATCAAATGATATGCAAATGTCCTGCGTAACCCGACCGCGCGCAATTGTCGCCCTAAAGCCACGGCTGTGCCTGATCGTCAGCTTCGCGTGCCTGCAGGACGGGCTCAGGTGCCGCCGAACAGGTCCGGCTCGCTGCTCACGTGGTCGACCAAGCCGACGAAGGGGAGCTGACGATATTCGTGGGCGACATCCATCCCGTAGCCGACCACGAACACATCGGGGCAGGTGAATCCGACGAAATCGGCATCGATGGTCACCGCCCGCTTGCCCGGCTTCTCGAGCAGGACGGCAGTCAGGACCCGCTTGGCGCCACGCGCCATGAGCAGGTCCTTGGCGAAGACGACGGTGCGTCCGGATTCCAGGATATCGTCCACCAGGAGGACGTCGCGGCCGCGAACCTCACTCTCGACGTCGCGCAGGATCTCTACCTGTCCCGAGGAAACCGTGCCGCTGCGATAGCTCGACAGGTGGACGAACTCCACCTGCGGTGACAGGCCGGACCGGTGCAGCGCCCTCAGCAGGTCGGCTGCGAACATGAAGCTTCCCTTGAGAACCGCCACGACGAGGAGGTTCTCGGGCTTGGCCGCGACGATGGCCGCGGCCAGTTCCTCGTTGCGGTTCGCGATGGCGGTTTCGTCGAAGAGGACGCGCACGCGTCGGGTCGGGCTGGTCATACGATCTCTCTACCACGAGCGGGCGCGGGTGGCACCGTTTTTTGCCCTGCGCGAGAGGCAACGTCCGGTGTCAATGACCGAGATCCGTCTCCGGCACACCGCGCTCCGGTGCGAACCCGACCTTGATCGTGCGCCCCTGCGCCGGCGGCGCCGACAAGCTTGCCCTGAACCGGGCCGTCTCGCGATCCTCGAGGCTGGAGCGCGGCGGCGCCACGGTCCAGCGGTAGATGGTCTGGTCCTGCGCATCGCGCACCTCGACTTCGATCGGCGGCACCGGGACGGGGTTGCCCGCCACGCCGACCACGTCGCCCTCGACGACGAGTTGGGACGCGGCGCCCTCGCCCTGGGTCTGGAAGGCCGAAAGATCGCGGATCTCGATGCCGCGCAGGTTCACGGGCATGCCGATCCCGGCATAAAGTGCAGCGCTCTGGGGCATGGCCCGCACCACGGTGCTGCGGGCAAGTAGCGCCAAGGGTATGCCCGCCAGCAAAGCGAGCCCGAAGGCGGCGACCGGCGACATAGCGCCCCATCGTTTCGGAGGGGGCGTGCGCCCGCGGGGCTTGCGGACCGGCTTCTCCTCCGGCATCGGATCCACCGCTGCGGCCTGGGCCTCCTCGGCCAGTGCCGCTTCCCATGCATCGAGATCGGCCTGCGCTTCCCCGCGCCCCTCCACCGAGCCCATCGCCGCCTGAATCTCGGCCATCTCCTCGGCGAGAGCAGCAGCGACCTCATCGGGTGAGATGAACCAAGTCTCGCGACAGGCGGCGCAGCGCACCGAGCGGCCTTCGACGCCGACCCTGTCGGTGGCGATGTCGTATTCGCTTGCGCAGGCCGGGCATACGATCAGCATGGCGAATCGACGCCTCGAATTCTCGATCGGCGGTTGCCGGTTCGGTGAAAAAGACTCACACCATCATCGCCAAGAGCGGTTAATCCTCCGTGAAGCGGCAGAATGGGAGCGCAGGCTTGTCAGCAGAATCAGGCATCAACGGATCCGGGCATCTCGCGTGACCGCTGACAGCCTCCTGTCGGGCGTCGAGGAGCCCGTGGTCCAGTTCGAAAATGTCGGCATGCGCTACGGCCTCGGGCCGGAAGTGCTGAGCGACGTGAGCTTCCAGATCGCCCCGCGTTCGTTCCAGTTTCTCACCGGTCCCTCCGGCGCGGGAAAGACCACCCTGCTGCGCCTGATCCTTCTCTCGGTCCGGCCGACGCGCGGGCTGGTCTCGGTGTTCGGAGAGGAAGTCAGCGACATCTCCAACGAGGCGCTCACCGGTTTGCGCCGGCGGATGGGCATCGTATTCCAGGATTTCCGGCTGCTCGACCACCTCACCACTTACGAGAACGTCGCCCTGCCGCTGCGCGTCCAGGGCAGGTCGGAGACGAGCTACCGTGCCGAGGTGGTCGAACTCCTGCGTTGGGTCGGTCTCGGCGAGCGCATGCACGTCCTCCCGCCGCTTCTGTCGGGCGGCGAAAAGCAGCGCGCGGCGATCGCCCGGGCGCTCATCGCGCGGCCGGACCTTCTCCTCGCCGATGAACCAACCGGCAACGTCGATCCCGGTCTCGGCCGGCGGCTGCTGCGGCTATTCATCGAACTCAATCGGCTCGGAACCTCCGTCCTGATCGCCACCCACGACTTCGCCCTGATGGACCTCGTCGACGCCCCCCGGCTCGTCCTGGGTCAGGGCCGGCTGCAGATCGAACACTGATGGGTCGTCAGGCAAGCCCACCGCCGCATCCCTCGATGCCCATCGCTACCGACCAGGAAGCCCTTCCGGCGACCCTGCGACGCAACGCTCCCCTCGTCCCCACCGACTCGGCCGCGAGCCGGGCGCTCGCGGCCGTCATCGCGATCCTGACTTTCCTGGCGGCTCTTTGCGCCGGGGCGGCCGAGATCGTCGCCTCCAGCGCCGATCAGTGGCAGGGCAGCGTTGCGCAGGAGGTGACGATTCAGGTGAGGCCAAGCGCCGGTCGCGATATCGATGCCGATGTGGCCAAGGCCGATGCGCTGGCAAAGGCGACGCCCGGAATCGCCACGACGCGGATCTTTTCGAAGGCGGAAGCCGAACGCCTGCTCGAGCCCTGGCTCGGCAGCGGCCTCGATCTTTCCGACCTGCCGGTTCCGCGGCTCGTGACCCTGAAACTCGCGGATTCCCCCGCGCCGGATCTGAAAGGACTCCGGGGCGCGCTCGGCGAAGCCCTGCCGGGGGTGGCGAGCCTCGACGACCATGCCCTATGGCTTCAGCGGCTCTCGACCATGGCCAACACCTTCGTCGGTGTCGGCGTCGGCATCGTCGCCCTCGTCCTGATCGCCACCGGGCTCGCGGTCGTGTTCGCCACGCGCGGCGCCATGGCCGGCAATCGGGAAGTGGTGGAGGTGCTGCACTTCGTCGGCGCGAACGACGATTTCATTGCCCGCGCATTCCAACGCCGCTTCTTCGGCCTCGGCCTACGCGGAGGCGTCATCGGCTCGTGCCTGGCACTTGCGGTCTTCGCGCTAGCGGGACTGCTCGCCCGGCTCTGGCGATCGGGGCCGGCCGGAGACGAGATCGAGGCGCTGTTCGGCGCCTTCCATATCGGTTGGCGTGGCTACGCCGCCGTCCTGCTCATCGGCGTGATCGCCTCCGTGGTGACCGGTATCGTTTCGCGGCTCACGGTCAGACGATTCCTGCGCTGAAGCTGGGTTTTCGACTGCGGGACAGGGCTCTTCGCCCCCTTGCTGCATGACATCGCACAGGGTTCCGAGTTCCCGGAATCGCGTTAACTATTCGTAAACCCTTAGGGGCAGAAGTATCGCCTCGCGGATGCCGCATTCGGCACTACCTTCGGAGAATGGCCACGCGGATGTCAGGACTCGGCACCACTCGCCCGCTGGAGGCGTTCGGTTGGGTCTGGCCACGCGGTCGGGCGGAATTGTCGGCGCCTCCCGCACGGATCGCAAGGGTGATGTCTCCAACACTGCAGCGTATCGGCTATGTCACCCTCGGCCTCGGTGCCATCGCCACCCTGGCGCTGGTTGCCGGGTTCCTGATCTTCGCCGAATCCATCGCCCGTGACGAGCGCACGCTCGACGGCCGGGCGGACGGGATCGTGGTCCTAACGGGCGGCGCACAGCGTATCGGCGACGCAATCGATCTTCTCGCCGGCGGTTATGGCCGGCGCCTGCTGATCACCGGCGTCAACGAGCGAACGAGCCGCGACGAGATCGCCCGCCTGAATCCGACCCAGCGCCACTGGATCGAGTGCTGCGTCGATCTCGATTACCGGGCGCGCAACACGATCGGCAACGCCATCGAAACCCGTCGCTGGATGCGCCAGCACCGGTTCAATACCGTCGCGGTGGTCACCTCGAACTACCACATGCCCCGGACCTTGGTGGAGCTCGACCACGCGTTGATGGGCAAGGACCGGGTTCTGCCCCACCCCGTGATCGCGGAAGGCTTCGACGCCGATCGCTGGTGGCGGCACCCTGGAACGGCAAGGCTCATCGGCTCGGAATACCTGAAGTTCCTCGTTTCATGGCTGCGGACACGGTTCGAATCCGATCCGGAGCAATCACGAGCGGCGATCATGATGGGGCGCGGAAAACCCATCAAGCTCGTCTCCGAATCGATCATGCGCGCGCAATACTGACACCGCGCTCTCAGCGCGAGGCGTGTCGCCCGATAGCCACCGTCACAATCCTCGCTCCGTCCTGCATCGGCAGATTTATGGATGTCGAAACCGGATTCCGTCTTCCCCGAGACAGTATCCTCGGACCTTGGCTTCGGGCCTTGCGTCTCGCCTCGGTGGGCGTTTCGATCACGTATAGGGTGGGCGTTCCGACGGGTGCGGGGCGGATGCCGGTGGCGGTGGGAACATCGTATGTTCCATATCCCCAAGCGCTCGGGACAAGCTCGGTTGGGCGGGGTATTGGCGGCAACAACCCAGTACGAGAGGCTGCGACGACATAAGGCCCGGCGTAGCTCTCATCGAACCGCGGTCGGAACGTATCGGGATGGCCGTAGCCCGAAGCTGTCACGTCCTGTGCATGAGCTACTGGTGTCACCACGAGGGCAAGCGCCAGGGTGCATCCCGGCATCATCCATCTCAGCGTGGCCGACATACGAACCTCGTCGTATCGAGACGGACCTCGATAGACCGGCACGACGAGAATGATCGTGCCAAGGTGAAGTCTGATAGTAGGGGCGAGGGGTAAGGTGCGGCAGTCCCTAAGTAGCTGCAAGGCATCGAAGTCGACGCCCACATGCCGTCATCCGAAAGCGGAGGCATTGCCTCAGCGGCAAGTGGTGACACGGCGGACGATCCAGCCCTCGCCATCGACGAACAAGCGCTTGCGCGATTTGGTGCAAGCGAGAGTATCGTCCTCGGCCTCGACCGTCAGGGCTACCTTGCCAAGCTCCGCATCCCGGTGAGGAGTGCCGGTCGAGGATCCCTCAGTGCCAGGCATTGCCTCAGCGGAAAAGGAGGACACGCCGACGACGAGCGCAATGCCCATCGCACTGAAAAGCCTGAACCGTTTCGTCATCGCAACCCTGCCCGCGCTCCGTTTTACGAAGCACCATCCAGACCCAAGCCATTGCACTTACCGCAGCGCTTGGTCTGTAAATCGCGGGGGGGCGAAACGGTTGCGGCGCAATGAAGCGCCACACGCGAATAGTTGGGTTTGCCACACTGCTTGTGTGACATCACACCGTCACGATCGTGATTGCGCGTCGAGAAGCCTCTCTGCCGCCGCCGACGGCGCGCCCGAAATCCCGTGGTGTGGCTTCAATGCGCAGCGGTGACACTGAGCAGCGGCAGGGTCACGGCAAGTTCCGGGGCGCCGAGGATCCGGGGCGTCAGGGAGGGAAGGGCCAGGGCTGCGATGCCGAGGACGAGGGTCAAGCCGAGAAGAGACGTTTCGAGGCCGCGGTAGATCACATCCATTCCCACCTCCACCCTGCAGGGACGAGTGGATCATGAGCGGGAGTGGGTTAACCAATCCCTCACGTGTACTTCGCGGAAAGGAGACGTGGGATTGCCCCGTTTTTGTGAACACCAAAAACGCTTTCGCGTGAGGTGATTGTCCAAGGCCCAAGGGCCGCCCTCCATACCCCGCCGAGTTTCGCCGACAGATGGTCGAGTTGGTCCGCGCCGGCCATGATCCGAACGATCTGGCTCGCGAGTTCGAGCCATCCGCAACTGGGTTGCCGAGGCTGAGCGCAGCGGAGGACAGCGTGATGCAAAGCCACCGTCTGCCGACCCCAGCCTGACAGCGGACGAGTGCGATGAACTCGTCCGGCCACGGCGCGAGAACCGACAATTCAAGCTGGAGCGCGAACCGAAGGCTTGCGAGACAATATTCTCTCTCGCGCGACGGCTTGGTC
The DNA here is from genome assembly GCF_014845095.1 of Methylobacterium bullatum. GTDB lineage: Bacteria > Pseudomonadota > Alphaproteobacteria > Rhizobiales > Beijerinckiaceae > Methylobacterium > Methylobacterium bullatum. The sequence goes on from NZ_NKUG01000022.1 coordinate 34,289, forward strand.
TACTCGGGAGACCGGGGGTCTGCCGTCGGGGTCTTCCGGTTCATGAACGCGAATCAGGCCGACTGCCCGATCGCTGGCATGGCACGCGTGCTCGGTGTGTCGAAGGCGAAATACTAGGGTCTGGACTCAATCAGCACCAGAAGGCGATGACAGCGGCGAGTGCGACGGCGGAGGCATAGTTGCGGGCCATCTTGTCGTATCGGGTGGCGATACGACGGAAGTCTTTGAGGTGGCAGAAGGTGGCCTCGACGCGCCAGCGCTCGCGATAGCGGCGCTTGTCGTGGCGGATCTTGCATTTGCGTGGAATGATGGGGGTGATGCCCTTCTCCCGCAGATCGGCGCGCAGCCAGTCTGCGTCGTAGCCCTTGTCGGCGGTCAGGCGGCGGATACGGCCTGGGGCTTCGGCCAGCGCGTCCGGGGCTGTACGGACGTCGCTGGCGTTGCCGGATGTCCTCGGACGCCGGGGCGTCCGAGGACATCGGTGAGGGCGTGGATCTTGGTCGTCTGGCCCCCACGCGACGGGCCGATGGCCTGCGCTTTGCCCCCCCCTTTACCGCCGTGGGCGGAGCGATGCGCTTTGACGTAAGTGCTGTCGATGGCTGCCGCTTCGCCCAACCACCGAGCCTTGGCCATGGCGGCCAGCAAGGCCCGCCAGAAGCCACGCCGAGACCACCGGTTGAAGCGATTTGTAGACCGTGGTGCGCGGACCGTACTCCGCCGGGCAATCCTGCCAGCGGCAGCCTGAGATGAGCACATGCAGCATGCCCGAGATGATCTTCCGGTCGTCCTTGCGCTCGGGGCCGGGTTGGTTGACCGGCATGAACGGCCCGATCACCGCCCACGGCTCATCCGAAAGCCAGAACAGGTCCGCCATCATCGCCTCCATGCTGAAAGCCGCGGACGTGAATCACAAAACTGCAGCCGCAGCAATATCTTGGTTCGGTTCAGACCCTCGGCCCAGTTGCGCAACGCCTCGCCCGAGCCGCCGATCTTGGCCGCGATCGACTGCATCGCCAGCCATTGCGAGCCATGCTCGCCCTGGTGGTCGAAAACCATCCGCACGGCACGTTCGCGGACTTCGAGAGAATAGGGCGGGGATCGCTTCGTTATGGCTCCATCCTCTCACGAGGCAGAGCTTCCGGGAAAGCCGGAGCGGTTCACACGCCAACCGCGCCAGGCAAGGATTCTCTCCGCCTCAGACGCAGGGTCGCCGCATGGGACGACGACTTCCTCCGAGCCATCGTCACACAATGGAAAAACTCACCCGATTGCCCTGCGGCTTCACACGGCTGCGGGAAAAGATCTGCCGGATGAGATCGGGAGTTCGATCGAGACGGTCGTGCCGTGCCCCGGTTCCGAAGTGATCTGCATCGTGGCCGACCAATCCAGAATGATCCCCTTGACGATCGCGAGCCCGAGGCCGGTGCCTTTACCGCTCGCTTTCGTGGTGAAGTACGGATCGGCCGCGTGTGCGACCACGTCCGCCGACATGCCGTGGCCGTTGTCCATGACCGCGAGCCGCATCCACGGCCTCTGTCCGCCGAGCACACCCGAGGCGTCCGGCAGGTCACGGTAGATGCGATCCACTTCGACCGAGATCCGCGTCGCTCCGGCCTGCAGCGAATTTTGAACGAGGTTGAGCAGGATCTGGGTCAATTCTCCCGGCAAAGCGAGAACCCGGGATTCATGATCGCGGATCGTCACGTCGAGCGGCTGACGCAGGGCGGGCTGTAGGAAGTCGCAGGCCGTCGTCACGGCGGCACCGAACGCCAGGCTCTGCGGCGCGATCGTCTCGCGCCGGACATAGCTGAGGATGCCCTGGATGACGGTGACCGCCTGCTTGGCGCAGGATTCCACGATCTCGATATCGGCCCGTTCGGGCGGCTTCTTCGCGAGGTCGAGGAGCATGATCTCGGTCATGCCGCAGACGGGCTGGAGCAGGTTGTTGAGCTCGTGCGCCACCGAGGCCATGAGCTGCCCGAGGGTTTCGAGGCGCTGGCGGTCCCGCTCGGTCCTGTCCCGCTCCTGCTGCCGCTGCCGCTCGAGCAGGTCGATCTTGGTGCGATAGGCGATGGTCGACGAGATCATCAGCGCGCTGAGGCAGGCCGACATGCGCCGGATGATCTCCGGCTCGTTGATCGGCACCCCCTGGTCGGCCAGGGCGAGGGCCGCGCCCTCGTGCAGACCGGCGATCTCGTCGAGGGCGAAATCCTCCATGATCGCGTGGCGACCGAGCTCTTCGATGTCGAGGAGCGATGCCTCGGCGCAGGTCGCCACATGGCTGGCCATGCCCGTGGTGTATCGCTGGAGCAGCGCCTTCATGCCGTTTCATTCGCCGAAGGTGATGCACAGGACGGCGCAATCGTCGCTCTGGCGTCCGAGACTGGCCATGAGCTGCGCGGCGAGCCGCTCCGGATCTTCGTGCGGCACCGTCGGGTCGGTCCCGAGATCCACGGGCCGGAGTCCGTCGGTCCACAGGATCAGGAGATCGTCGCACGCGAAGGGCAGGTCGAGGGGTTTGAGGTGACGCAGCCCCGCCCCCACGATCCCCGGGGTTCCGTCGAAGCGGCGCGTGCGCGCGCCGAACAGAGCCCCCTGGATGTTTCCCACCGCGGCCACCGTGACGATCCTCGTGCCGGGATCGATCCGGACGAGGGCCGCGGCGGCGCCGCGGGTGTGGCGCATGGCCCGGTCGCCGGTCACGAGCCGCTGCGCCAGGTCGATCTCCGGCTGGCCCTCCAGCAGGGCGAGCAGGGTCTGGGCGGCACGATGGGCGTCCGGTCCGTGGCCGAGCCCATCGGCGATACAGGCCAGGGTCGCCGGCCCCTCGCGCCACCAGGAGACCTGATCGCCGCAGACGGTCTCCCCGGGATAGACCCGTGAGGCGGCCGCGATCCTCGGCCATTCCCTCATGACAGCCGCCTCATGGCCGCCGCATCGCGCAGACGATGCGCGTCCCGCGCCCGACCTCGGAGGTGATCGCGAACTCGTCCATCAGGCGACGGGTCCCGGGCAGCCCGCAGCCCAGTCCGCCGCGGGTCGAGTATCCGTCCTGCATGGCGAGGGCGATATCGGGGATGCCCGGCCCCTCGTCCTCGGCCACCACCTCGACCACGGCCGCTCCCGCCTCGCCCTGTGCTGTGAGGTGGATCAGACCGCCCCGCGCGGTGTGGAGCACGAGGTTCATGCCGAGCTCGGAGACCGCAGTCGCGATCCCGTGCGCCCGCACGGTCCCGAACCCGTGACGCAGGGCGAGGAGACGCGCCTTCTGCCGCGCCTCGACCACATCCATCTCGGACGTCACCCTGACGTCGAGCCTGTCCGGCTCCGGTTTCATCGGCGCCTCGCCATCGAGGCTTGGATCAGGGTGCGTCCCGGCCGCGTCTCCACCGACATGTGGTCCATCAGCTTGTGCACGGCGGGGAGGCCGAGGCCGAGTCCCCCTCCCGTGGAGTATCCGGGCATCATCGCATCGGCGATGTCGTCGATTCCCGGCCCGCTATCCTCCATCTCGATCACAATGCTCCGCTCCACGGGGGTCAGGCGGCTCACCACGCGGCATTCGCCGGTGCCGGCATAGGTCAGGATGTTGCGCGCCAGTTCGGAGACGACGGTGGCGAGGCGGGTCTGGTCGACGGTGCCGAAGCCGATCGCCGCAGCCGCGCCGCGGCTCGATTGCCGGGCGCGGAGGATGTCTTCCTGGACCCGGATCGGAATGACGCAGACAGTTTCGTCCCGCGTCACCGCATCGAGCGGGTCAGACCGTGGGGACTTCGTCATGGCGACCTCCGCGGGACGCTACCAGCCGGGCGACTTTCGCGACCCCGCCCTCGAGATCGAAGGCAGTCTCCATGTGGATCATGTTCTGGCCCATCTCGACTAGGGTCAGAGCCACGGCGGGCCGCATGCCGGCCAGGACGGCGATGCCGCCCATGATCGTCACCATCTTCGCCGTTTCGGAAAGCATTCGGGCCATGTACGAATCGACGACGTCCGCCGCGGTGATGTCGATGACGAGCCCGTCGGCCTTGCCCGCCTGGATCAGCGCCAGGGCGTCGATCTGGAGGTCCATCACCTGCTGATCCGTGAGATCGGATGGCAGCGAGGTCAGAAGGACCCGACCGAGCCGGAGAATGGGAACGCGCATCAGAAGGGGCTCCCGCTCATGCCCTGGTTCCGCTGGGCGAGGAGCCGGAAGGCTTCTGCCAGGCCCACCTGCAGGGTGCCCCTGGTGATCATGCTGGACAGATCGACATCGAGCTTGACCAGGGTCTGCGCCGCGTCCGGGCTGATGCCGGTGACGATCACCTGGGAGCCGAGCAGGCGGGCCGCCTCGACGGTCTTGGTCAGGTGCAGGGCGACGCGGCTGTCGATCAACGGCACCCCCGTGACGTCGAGGATCGCGATATGCGCTTCCTCCCGGGCGAGGGCCTCCAGCAGCCACTCCATCACCTGTCTGGCCCTCTGGGTGTCAATGATTCCCACCAAAGGCATCAGGATGATGTGACGCCAGATCGGAAGGGCCGGGGTCGCCATGTCCAGGAGCGCCCGGCCCTGACGCTGGATGATGTCCTCCCGCGTTTCGACGAAAGCCGCGAAGGTGACGAGTGCCAGCCTGTCGACCACCGCATCCACCCCGATCCGCATCCCGTCCCGGTCGCCGCCGACCTCCCGATCGAGAAGGTCCCGCGTGATGGTCTTCAGCGACATGATGAGGGTCGCGGTCTCCAGGGGGGTCAGCCCGTCGCGGGCACACGCGGCGCTGATCGTGGCGGCCTGGTCTTCGACGGGTTTGAAGAGGGGGCCGCCGAGATCGTGGTCGCCCGCGTTAAAATAGGCGACGAGCTTGTCGACCAGCATCCCCAGCTCGATCTTGAGCAACTGGAACGTGGCCGGCCGCGCCCCGGCCGCGCCGCCGGGAAGGCGTTCGAGCCATGCATCCAGGACCGCCCCGCGATTGTCGAGGATGATCTGTCCGATACTGTGCATGCGTTCCGCTTTCCTAAGCAGGTTCAGCAAAAGTGGTCACGGGTTTCGTGTCTGAAAACCCGTTACACTTCAAAGGCCCAAGTGAGGTGAAGCGTTGGCATCGCCAATGCTGACCTGTTCAGATGCGCGATCCGATGAGATCGGTGACGGCGGACAGGAGTTCCTGCATGCCGACGGGTTTCATGAGCACGCGGTCGGCGCCGGCCCGAGCAGCCTCTTCCATGGAGAAGACCTGCGGCGTCCGCGGAGCCCCCCCGGTGACCGCGATGATGGGCATGCCGCGGTGCTGGGCTTTCACCCAGGCGATCAGCGTCAGGCCGTCCCGGCCGGGCATCCACAGGTCGGTGACGAGGATGTCGAACGACTGGCTGGACAGGATCTGTTCCGCCGCGTCAGCGGAGTCACAGTCCCTGACCGTGTGACCGCCCCGTTCGAGAAAGCGCCGGATCGTCATCCGGACAACGGCGACGTCGTCGGTCAGTAGGATCGAGGCCATGGATCGATACTCTCACCGCATGTATCCGCTGATATGAGACGGCGATGAGTGGACCTCATCGCCGTCTGCCCGTGCGACCGGGCGGCGGGATTCTAAGCGGGGCGGCATTGGCAAGCCAACGCTTCACCTCGCTTAGGTCGTTGAAATGACGCAGGTTTTGTTACACAAAACCGGCGTCCGGTTTTGCCGGACCCGATCAGAACAACTCGATGTCGTTCCCGCGTTTCAATCTCGACCGGGGCGGAGACGGGCCTTCCGCCAGGGCCAGTTCGGCGAAGGCGACAGCATCTGGCCATGTCTCGGGGCGGGGATTGGAAAGATCCATCGCATCGAGATTCTTGCGGGCCGCCGCGAAGATTCCCTCGAGGTGCTGCAGCCGCTGTCGCGTGACGTCTTGAAACTGGATCGATCCGATGAGCTGCACGACGGGTTCGGCGATGCGGGCGCTCTCTTCCTGGACCTTCACCAACGTGTCCCTCTGGTGAGAGACCAGGCGTTCCATGTTCTCCGTCAGGCCCGAGATGGCCGTCGAGATCTTCGTGAGCTCGCCCCGCTCCCCTTCGATGCGCTGGCTGACCAGTGTGGCGAAGTTGTCCCGGATCGATTCGCGGAGACTGGCGAGGCCCTGGCTGATCCGGGTCGCGGTGGCTGCCGAGGCGTGGGACAGTTGCTTGACCTCGGCGGCCACTACCGCGAAGCCGCGACCGGCTTCGCCCGCGCGGGCCGCCTCGATCGTCGCGTTCAGGGCGAGCAGGTTGGTCTGACGGGCGATCGTCTGAACCCCGTCGATGGCGCGGGTCAGCTCCTCGGTGGTGTCGTCGAGGATTTCGAGACGCCGCTGGGATTCTTCGATATCGGAGTCGCGTTGCGCCAGGAATACGGTGATGAGGCGGCGGTTCTCGATCAACTGCTGATCGGTCTGATCCACGATCTCCATCACCCGGACGTTGGAACCCGACACGTCGAGGAAGGTCAGAAGATCGGTCATCGCGCCGTCCACGGCCTTCAGGCTCGACATGATGTCGAAGGCGGCGGCCTCCGTCTCCTCGGTCACCGACGCGGTGTCCTGCGACGCGCGCTCGAAGAGGCGGTCATAGGCCGTGAAATGGTCCGCCAGGGCCCCCGTCAGGTCGATTCGGGGCTCCGACACCACCGGTTCGGGTTCCGGCAGCGCGTCGGCCTCCGGCGCCGCCCCGGCATCCGGGGCGTCCTTCGCGGGTGGGGTCCGTTGCGAACCCAGCGACAGGCGCATCAGCGCGGTCGAACTCCAGGTCATGACGAAGCCGGCCACCGCGATCAGGGCTACGCCGGGCACCGGCCCGAAGGCCGCGGCGGCGATGGCGGAGAGGCACAAGGCAGCGAGCCCTGCGCAGAGCGGGCCGATCCATCTGGGAGAAAGCGTTCGACCCGCAAGCGACATGGTCACGCTCCGGGAACGAGCTGGCGGATCACGCCGAGCAATCCGTCGGAATCCACCGGCTTGACGATCCAGCCCGTGGCACCCGCGGATTTCGCCTCGTTGCGCTTGTCCTGCTGCGACTCGGTGGTCAACATCAGGATCGGCAGGAAGGCGAATCCGGGCAGCTTGCGAACCTTGCGGATCAGGTCGATGCCGTTCATCTCGCCCATGTTGAGGTCGGTGATGAGCAGGTTCGGCTTGGTGCCCGACTTCAACGTATCCAGGGCCTTCTCGCCGCTCGGTGCCTTGACCACAGTGAGGCCGGCCTTGGTCAGAATACCTTCGATGCTCAGCAGCATGGTCGGCGAGTCGTCGACAATCATGATCGTCGCGGCCATCCTAGTCTCCTCGGTGTAATGCTTGCGTTGGGGGATCGGATCGTGGCGCCGGGGCGCCGCGATCCGATCGGTGAAGGCTATGCCCGCGCGGGGCGCGGGTGGTTTTCAGGACGCCGCCCGGGAGGCCTGCAGGAACGGCATGACGATGCCGGCCAGCGTCGGATCGGCGGGCGGCGCGATGGTGACGCGCGGCGCGGCGGCGAGGACCTGGAGGAGGGCGGTGTGCATCCCCAGGCATGCGGTGAGCACGATCTTGGGCTGGCGCGGCTTGCGGAGGGCTTCCAGAAGCGTGAGCGCTTCCTCCACCGTGCAATGGCCCTCGAGATGGACGACGTTGCGCGCGATTCGGATCGGCATCACAGGAGCTCCTTGAGGTCGAGGACCAGGAGGACGCGGCCGTCGCCGAGGAGGGCCGTTCCGGAATAGCCGCCTATGCCGGTGAGGACGCCCTCGAGCGGCTTCAGGATCACGTCCATGCCTTCCCGGAAGTTGTCGATTGTCCGACGTCAGCACCTGTGGGACAGATTGAGGGTCTTCACGAACGGAGGATGGCTGGTTCATCGTAGCCCCTGAGGAGCGAAGATGAAGCAGACATCCGGACCGGCCAAGAAGCCGGCAGAAGCGGTGATCAAGGACATCCGTCGGGCCACACGTCGGCAGTTCTCGTCCGAGGAGAAGATCCGCGTGGTGCTGGAAGGCTTGCGTGGCGAGGACAGCATCGCCGAGCTTTGCCGACGTGAGGGGATCGCCGCCTCGATGTACTACGGCTGGTCCAAGGAGTTCCTGGAGGCTGGCAAGAAGCGCCTGTCCGGCGACACGGCTCGCGCGGCCACCACGGATGAGGTGCGGGACCTCCGTCGCGAGACGGGGGCGCTGAAGGAGGTCGTAGCTGATCTCGTCCTGGAGAACCGTCTGCTTAAAAAAAGCATGAGCGGGGCTGGGGGCGACGAGGCATGAGGTACCCGGCCCCCGAGAAGCTGGAGATCATCCGGCTCGTCGAGCAATCCCACCTGCCGGTGCGTGCCACCCTGGACAAGCTCGGCATCACCCGCTCGACGTTCTACCGCTGGTACGACGCCTACCAGCGCGGCGGCCCCGAGGCCTTGAATGACCATCCTTCGCAGCCAAGCCGGGTCTGGAACCGCCTACCTGCGGAGATCCGCGAGCAGATCGTTGCCTTGGCTCTGGAGCAGCCTGAACTCAGTCCGCGTGAGCTGGCAGTGCGCTTTACCGACGAGCGGCGCTACTTCGTCTCGGAAGCGACCGTCTACCGGTTGCTCAAGTCTCAGGACCTGATCACCAGCCCGGCCTATATCGTCATCAAGGCCGCCGACGAGTTCCGCGATAAGACCACCGCGCCCAACCAGCTTTGGCAGACGGACTTCACCTACCTGAAGGTCGTTGGCTGGGGCTGGTACTACCTGTCGACGGTCCTAGACGACTTCTCACGCTACATCGTCGCCTGGAAGCTGTGCACGACGATGCAGGCCAGCGACGTCACCGCTACACTCGATCTGGCGTTGAACGCGGCGGGCCTTGATCAGGCGCGGGTGATGCCGCGGCCACGCCTGCTCTCCGACAACGGGCCGAGCTACGTCGCCAGCGACCTGGCTGACTGGCTCGGCAGCCGGGGCATGACCCACATCCGCGGTGCGCCATGCCATCCGCAAACGCAGGGCAAGATCGAGCGTTGGCATCAGACGCTCAAGAACCGCATCCTGCTCGAACACGCCTACTTGCCCGGCGAGTTGGAGACGCAGGTTGCCGACTTCGTCGAACACTACAACCATGCCCGAGCCCATGAGAGCCTGAGCAACCTCACGCCCGCCGACGTCTACTTCGGACGCGGCGAAGGGATCCTGGCCGAGCGGGAACGCATCAAGCGCCAGACCCTCATGGATCGCCGCTTGCGCCATCACGCGCAGGCTGCCTAACCTCTCACCCCAGATGGACCAGAGCCTCCGCTCCTGAACACCGCTGAATGTCCCAAATCATCTGACGACGGACA
>NZ_NKUG01000220.1 GCF_014845095.1 Methylobacterium bullatum
TCCTGCGCTTTCCCTTGGGCAGTTCGCCCAAGGGAAAGCGCAGGAAATCGAGCTGCTCGGCCGTGGTGGCGTAGAGGAAGTAGCTCTGGTCACGGGCCGGATCGAGGGCGCGATAGAGGCCGCGCCCGCCGGCTTCGAGGGGGCGACTGGCCACGTAATGGCCGGTGGCCAGCACGTCGGCATCGAGGTCGCGGGCGGTGGCGAGGAGGTCGCGGAACTTGATCGACCGGTTGCACTCCACGCAGGGGATCGGCGTCTCACCGGCGAGATAGCTCTCGGCGAAACGGTCGATCACCGATTCCCGGAAGCGGTCCTCGTAATCGAGGACGTAATGCGGGATGCCGAGCGTCTCGGCGACGCGGCGCGCATCGTGGATGTCCTGACCGGCGCAGCAGGCGCCTTTGCGATGGACCGCCGCGCCATGGTCGTAGAGCTGCAGCGTGATCCCGACGACGTCGTAGCCCTGCTGGCTGAGCAGCCCGGCCACCACGGAGGAATCCACGCCGCCGGACATGGCGACGACGACGCGCGTCTCGTGCGGGGCCTTGGGAAGGTCGAGGGAGTTCATCACGTCACGGGTTCGCCGGCAGGCCGCAGCGCCCGCACATGCGGAGTCTATAGCGATCCTGAGGTGGAACTTCCAGGCAGGCCGGGAGCAGGTCTCGCATGCCGACGCGCCGGACCCGGCAAATCCTGCCTGGACAGGGACGATTTCGCCGGGTCGCGGAGGATCGGTTTGCGAGCGACGAAAATTTTTCCTATCGAAACAATGGGTTGTCGGGTGCGATGCGTGGCTCGAAGTTTGCGCGGTGGGGGGCGAGGAGACTACGCCGAATGGCCACCACGTCGATCAACCGAGACCAGGCCTCGCGGTTCGCGAGCGCGGTCGCCCCGCGTTCCGCCCCGATTCCTGCCACCGATGCGGCGGGCTTCGAACGTTTCAGCATCCCCGCAGGCGAGTCGCATCCGGCGCCGGCCTCACGCAGGGCCTTGGAGCCGAAGACGGCCACCCGCGAGCGTGATGCGGCCAAGACCGGCGTCGCGACGTCGGTGGCTTCGCCGACCGCGGAACCGTCCTCGCCGCGGCCGAAGGGCGATGCCGCACGGCCGGGGGCGCTTTCGCAGCGGAGCGCTTATCGCGGGCCGGTCCAGGTCGATGCCGGAGGCGTGGGCGCGGCCGAAGCGGCGCTGCGGGAACAGGATCCGGTTTCAGGGCAGATAGAAGATTTGGCCGAGACACGGCCGCTGCGAGCCCGAAGGGACGAGGATCAGGCTACGCCGCCCAACGAGGCCGGTCTCGGAGGTTCGCCGGTGCAGCGTGACGCTTCGGCGGCGAAGGGCACGAACATGCAGCCCACCCTGCCGCAACAGGGGGGAGATCCATCGAGCATGGCGGCGTCGGGCTTCCCGCAGCCAGCCGGCAAGGCAGGCTTGCCGATGACCGGCGGCGCCGGACCATTGTCCGCCTCTTCCGTGCAGGCAGGACATGAGACCCCTCAATCCGCCGCCCCGCCTCAGGCTGGGAATGCCTTGCCGCCCTCGATGGCTGGACAGAGTGCGATACCCGTTCCGGTTCAGGCGATCGCGTCTGCGGCCATCGCCGCCGAGGCGGTCACGGCGACCGAAGAGCGGAACGACGATGGGGAGGTTCCGGCGGACGGCGCGGTTGCGGACCCCACCGCGACGGCAATGTCCGCCCTCGCCCCGCCCGAACTCCTCGCGCCTCCACCACCGGCCAACGCTCCCGCGATGGCGGTTCAGGCCGGTGCCGCCTCGTCTCCGAAACCGAGCGCAATCGTTGCACCCGGCGCGGGCGGCGCGCAAGCTGCCGCCGGTCGTCCGGTCGCCGTACCCGTATCCGGCACCGATCGCCCGGCCTCCTCCGAGCGCGAGACCTCGTCGGCCAAGGCTTTCGACGAGCTAGCCCCCGGTTCGACCGTGGCCGCCGACGATCTCGCTTCGGCTCCTACGGCGACGTTCAGCCCTGTGCCGGCAGCCCACATTCCCGCACCGGCGCCCGACCCCGCCGGCGCCTTCCCCCAGGCCCAGGCGGCGCCGGTGCCCCTCGGCGCGGTGCCGATGACCATCGGGCTCCGTTCGCTGGCCGGGTCGAACCGTTTCGAGATCAGCCTCGATCCGAAGGATCTCGGGCGAATCGACGTGAATCTCGATATCGACAAGGACAGCGGCACGGTCACCGCACATCTCACGGTCGACCGGCCGGAGACCCTGGCCCTGCTCCAGCGCGATGTCGGCAACCTGCAACAAGCTCTGTCGCAGGCCGGCTTCGATGCGGGTGAGGCCGCCATCAACCTGTCCCTGCGCAGCGACACCGGCTCCGATGGGGGCAACGGCGCCGAGCGGGATGGCGGGGGCGGCCGGGATGGCCGCTCCGGCACGCCCGGTTCCGACCTGAAGGACCCGCGCCTTTCCAACGACGTCGTGCCGCTGCGTATGCTGCGCGGCCTCGGCGGCATCGACATCCGAATCTGAGGAGACCGCCATGACAGCCGGCATCACCGGAGCTTCGAGCAGCTCCTCCATCACGAACCCGAGCACGGCCACCGGCGCTTCCCAGGAGATCGCCGGCAATTTCCAGCAGTTCCTGACCCTGCTGACGACGCAGCTCAAGAACCAGAACCCGATGGACCCCCTGGACACCAACCAGTTCACGCAGCAGCTTGTGCAATATGCCGGGGTCGAGCAGCAGCTGAAGTCGAACGACCGCCTCGATTCCATCCTCAACAACGCGAAGGCATCGAGCGCCGCCGCCGCCACGGGCTTCATCGGCCAGAGCGTGACGGCGGACGGTCGGGTCGCCAACCTGAAGGACGGCTCGGCCGTCTGGACCCTGACGCCCGCGCGTGCCGCAAAGCAGGCGACGATGACGATCAGCGATGCCAAGGGCAACGTGGTGGCCACACAGACGAAGGCCCTGACCGCCGGGGCGCAGACCTTCGCCTGGGACGGACGATCCACCTCCGGCTTCACCTCTGCCAACGGCAGCTACTCGATTAAGATCGATGCCTTCGACGCCACTGGTGCACAGGTTAGCGTCGACACGCAGGTCGCCGGAAAAGTCGACGGCGTCGATCTCAGCGGCAGCGAGCCGGTGCTGCTGATCGGCAAATCGCGGCTGCCGATATCGGGCGTGCAGAACATCGGATCCGGGTTGTCCACATGATCCTGGAAAAAACGAATCAGATGCAATCGATCCGCTTCAACATATCTTAAGCGGGCGCAAGTAGCTTCCAACCTCGACAGGTCAGTCGAGTTGTAGAGCGTATCATGACCGAACCAAGCCGCCCGAGAGTCAAATACGTCATCGGGCCAGATGGAAGCCCGCTGACGATCGCGGATCTTCCGCCGACCACGACCAGACGATGGGTCATCCGCCGCAAGGCCGAAGTCGTCGCAGCCGTCCGCGGCGGTCTTCTCAGCCTTGAGGAAGCCTGCCAGCGTTATACCCTTACCACCGAGGAATTCCTGAGCTGGCAGTTCTCCATCGACCAGCATGGCCTGGCCGGATTGCGGACCACCCGTATTCAGCACTACCGCCATTGAGATCGAGGAGGGTCGGCATCCGGGCCGGGTTCCGGAAGTCCCCTTCGAGCAACGATCTCCTTGAAAAAGAACCGCGCCCTCCACGGGGCGCGGTTCTTTCCGTTTCGGGGTCGGCTCGAAACGGACGAACGCCGACCATCCTTTTTTCCTGGGTTAAGGAAATCGTTAACCGGACGCTAACCACGACCTGGGCAAATTTTGCCGAGCGAGCGCGGCCCTTCCGCCGCTCCGGTTCGGGTGGGTACGTCGCGTCGTGAAGTCCGTTCTCGAAGTGGTGACGAAGTTGGGACCGGCGCGGCTCGCGGCCATGGCGGCCGTGACCCTGACGTTGATCGGCTTCTTCGCCTTCGTGATCCTTCGCGTGTCGAAGCCCGATATGGGCGTCCTCTTCGCCGACCTGTCGATGCAGGATTCGGGGGCTGTCATCCGGGACCTCGATGCGCGCGGCATCAAGTACGAGACGCGCGGCGATGCGGGCCAGACCATCATGGCGCCTCGCGCCGACCTGCCCCGCCTGCGGATGGACCTCGCCGGCAAGGGCCTGCCCAGCGCCTCGGGCGTCGGCTACGAGATCTTCGACAAGGGCGATGCGTTCTCGTCCACCAACTTCGTCCAGAACGTCAATCACCTGCGCGCCCTGGAGGGGGAACTCGCGCGCTCCATCCGGGCCATTGGGCGGGTCCAGGCCGCGCGCGTCCACCTCGTCATTCCGGAGCGCCGCCTGTTCGAGCGCGACCGCGAGTTGCCCAGCGCCGCCATCGTGCTCAAGCTCGTCGGTGACATGGACCCCTCCCAGGTTCGCGCCATCCGCCATCTCGCCGCCTCCGCGGTGGAGGGCCTGAAGCCGGAGCGGATCTCCATCGTCGACGAGCGTGGCCGCCTGCTGGCGGACGGGGCTCGGGGTGCGGAGGCCGAGACCGGCGCCGGCATGGAGGAGAAGCAGGTCGGTCTCGAGCGCCGCCTGCGGTCCCAGATCGAGGAGATCGTGGCCGGCATCGTCGGCGCGGGCCGCTCGCGGGTGCAGGTCACGGCGGAACTCGACCGGAACCGCATCGAGAGCCGTTCGGAGACCTTCGATCCGGAGAGCAAGGTCGTGCGCTCGACGCAGACCCGCAGCGAAAGCGCGCTCACGGGGGGCAACGAGGGCGCCGTGACCGTCGGAAACGAATTGCCGGGCGCCAACCAGCCGAACCCGAACCCCAATTCGAAGGATTCCTCGAAGAAGGACGAGGAGACCACGAATTACGAGATCTCCCGCGTCACCAAGACGGTGGTCGAGGAAGGCGGACGTCTGAAGCGCCTGTCGGTGGCGGTCCTCGTCGACGGCGCCTACGTCCCGGGAGCGGATGGCCGCCCCGTCTATCAGCCGCGCCCGGCCAACGACATCGAGCGGATCGCCACCCTGGTTCGCACCGCCATCGGCTTCGACAAGGATCGTGGCGATCAGGTCGAAGTGGTCAACCTGCGTTTCGCCGAGACGCCCGCGCCCGTCGAGTTCACCGAGCCTTCGCTGATCCAGTCGCTCATGGCTCCGTCGAAGGAGGACGTGATGCGCATGGTCGAACTGTCGGTGCTTCTCCTCCTGACGGTGATCGTTCTCCTCGCCGTGGTCCGTCCCCTCGTGCGCCGCATCCTCACCGCCGAACCGACCCAGGCCATTCTGGTCTCGGGACCGGCACTGGCCGGTGGCGATCCCGGCGCCGATCAGATGCTTCCGGCTCGCGACAACCCCACGGCCCGCCTCGTCGACTTCGCGCAGTTGAACGGCAAGGTGCAGGCGGAGACCGTCCAGCGGGTGGTGGACATGGTCCGAGGCAGCCCGAGCGAGACGGTGGAGGTCCTGCGCAACTGGATCCACGACAGTTGAGCGGGACGGCGACGGCATTCGAAACGGTAGCGGCAACGGCAACGGCGAAGAGGAGTGAGGCATGGCCTCGGGGTTGAGCGTCATCGCGGATCAGGATCTCGGCAAGGCGGGCTTGAGCGCCATGACCGGCGCCCAGCGCGCGGCTGCGCTTCTCCTGCTCCTCGGCGAGACGGAGGGCGCGCCGATCTGGCAGATGCTGGACGAGGAAGAGGTCAAGATGGTCTCCCACGCCATGGTCCAGCTCGGATCGCTGGAGGCGGAGACCGTCGAGAGGCTGATCGTGGACTTCGTCTCGCGGCTCTCCTCGGGCGGCGGCATCACCTCGAACTACGAGCGCACCGAATCGCTGCTTCTCAAGATATTTCCCACCGAGCAGGTCTCGGCGATCATGGCGGAGATCAAGGGCGCTTCGGGCAAGCGGGTCTGGGCGAGCCTGACGCAGATCGACCCGGAGATCCTCGCCTCGTTCCTGCGCAACGAGTATCCGCAGACGGTCTCGGTGGTGCTGTCGAAGGTGCGCCCCGACTATGCGGCGAAGGTCCTGACGATCCTGCCCGAGGACTTCGCCATCGACGTCCTCAACCGCATGCTGCGGATGGAGACGGTGCAGAAGGAGGCCCTGCGCCACATCGAAGAGACCCTGCGCGTGGAGTTCGTCTCCACCATCGCGCAGACTACGCGGCGTGACGCCCACGAACTGATGGCGGACGTGTTCAATGCGTTCGACCGCCAGACCGAAGGCCGCTTCCTCGCGGCCCTGGACCAGGCCAATCGCGGCTCGGCCAAGAAGATCCGCCAGCTCATGTTCACCTTCGAGGACCTGCTGAAGCTCGATGCGGGCAGTGTGCAGACGCTGCTGCGTAAGGTCGACAACGACACCCTGTGCCGCGCCCTCAAGGGCGCCGACGAACGGGTGCGCAACTTCTTCCTCAAGAACATGTCCACCCGCGCGGCCAAGAACATCACCGACGAGATGGGCTCGCTCGGCCCGATCCGCCTCAAGGACGTCGACGAGGCGCAGGCCAAGATGACCGAGCTCGCCAAGGAACTGGCCGAGAAGGGCGAGATCATGATCGCCAAGTCCAGCGGCGAAGAGGAACTGGTCTATTGAACGCCCGCCGGTTCCTCTTCGACACCGATTTCCGGCCGCGCGAAGGCGCGACCGTCCCGCCCAAGGAGGCGGCGGCCCTGGCCGAGGCCGTGGCGCAGGCCCATGCCCGCGGCGTCCAGGAAGGGCGCGCCCAGGCCGAGGCCCAGGCCCAGGCCCGCATGGCCGATGCCCTCACCCGCGTCGGCCTCGCCGCGGCCGGCCTCATCGGTCAGGCGGACGCGCGGGATGCGGCGCGCGAGGAGGAGGCCCTGGCCTTCGCCGTCTCCCTGGCGCGACGCATCGCCGGCGATGCCCTCGACACCCAGCCGCTCGCGGCCATCGGCGACGCGGCCCGCACGGCCCTGCAGCACCTGCGCGGCGTGCCGCATCTGGTGGTGCGCGTGAACGACAGGCTGGTGGACGAGGCCGAGGCGCTGGTGAAGAGCCTCGCCCGCGAGCGCGGCTTCGAGGGTCGTCTCATCGTCCTCGGCGAGCCCGACCTCGCCCCCGGCGATGCCCGGATGGAATGGGCCGATGGCGGGGTCGTGCGCGACCGCGCCCGTATCGAGGCCGCCGTGCTCGAAGCCATCGGCCACCCTCTCGACTCCTGATCCGTCGCCGCTCGACCCCGCAACGCCTTCGATTTTGAAAGCCCGTGATGTCCGACAATTTCAGCCTGCCGCAGCTCAATGGCATCGACTCGTCCTTCGACGGGCTCGGCTCCGAATCGATCCGCGAGGCGCCCACGACCCCCAAGAGCGCCTCCGACCTCGAACAGGTCTTCGACGTCCCCGTGGTGGTCTCGGCCGTGCTCGGCTCGTCGCGCATGCCCATCGGCGACCTGCTGCGGCTGCAGGCGGGCGCGGTGCTGGAACTCGACCGGAAGGTCGGCGAGGCGATCGACATCTTCGTCAACAACCGCCTCGTCGCCCGCGGCGAGGTCGTCCTCGTCGAGGAGCGCCTCGGGGTGACGATGACCGAGATCATCAAGAGCGACCACTGATCCCGCCCGCCGCGCTGCTGCGCGAGGCTCCACCGACACAGGATACTAGACCATGCGGCTCCTCATCATCGGACGCTTGAGCGGCGAACTCGTCACCGCCTCCAAGATCGCCATGAACCGCGGCGCGGCCGTGACCCATGCGGACGGGGTGCCGCAGGGCCTCGCCGTGCTGCGCGCCAAGGGCGCCGACCTCGTCATGATCGATGTGGGCCAGCCGATCCGCGAACTCGTGACCGCGCTTTCCGACGAGCGCATCCGCACCCCGGTGGTCGCCTGCGGCGTCGCCACCGATGCCAAGGCGGCGGTGGCCGCGATCCAGGCCGGCGCCCGCGAGTACATCCCCCTGCCGCCCGATCCCGAACTGATCGCCGCCGTGCTGCAGGCGGTCTCCGAGGACGGGCGCGCCTTCGTCTGGCGCGACGCCTCCATGGAGCGGGTGGTGAAGCTCGCCGAGCAGGTGGCGCGGTCGGAGGCCTCGGTGCTGATCACCGGCGAGAGCGGCACCGGCAAGGAGGTGCTGGCCCGCCACGTCCATGTGAAGTCCACCCGCTCGAGCCGGCCCTTCGTCTCGGTCAACTGCGCCGCGATCCCGGAAGCTTTGCTCGAATCCGAACTGTTCGGCCACGAGAAGGGGGCCTTCACCGGCGCCGTCGCCCGCCGGATCGGCCGGTTCGAAGAGGCCAATGGCGGCACGCTGCTCCTCGACGAAATCTCCGAGATGGATGTCCGCCTCCAGTCGAAGCTGCTGCGCGCCCTGCAGGAACGGGTGATCGACCGGGTCGGCGGCACCGCTCCCGTGAAGGTCGACATCCGGGTGCTCGCCACCTCCAACCGCAATCTCATCGACGAGGTCCGCAAGGGCACCTTCCGCGAGGATCTGTTCTACCGCCTCAACGTGGTGCACCTGCGCCTGCCGCCGCTGCGCGAGCGCCCGGCCGACATCCTCGAACTCGCCACCCATTTCGCCAAGAAATACGCCGAGGTGAACGGCGTTCCGGTCCGGTCCTTGAGCCGCGAGGCGCAGGCCATCATCCGCGAGAATCCGTGGCGCGGGAACGTGCGCGAACTCGAGAACACCCTCCACAGGGCGGTCCTGCTGGCGACGGGAGCGGAGATCGACGCCGACGCGATCTCCACCCCGGAGGGCGAATCCTTCGCCCGCTCCGCCGGGCCGGTGGAGCGCGCCGCCCAGGTGGCCGAGGCCGCCACCCGCGGTCTCGTGGGACGGACGGTGGCTCAGGT
This sequence comes from Methylobacterium bullatum, assembly GCF_014845095.1. Classification (GTDB taxonomy): domain Bacteria; phylum Pseudomonadota; class Alphaproteobacteria; order Rhizobiales; family Beijerinckiaceae; genus Methylobacterium; species Methylobacterium bullatum. Next base: position 8,767 of record NZ_NKUG01000220.1, read on the forward strand.
GGAATGCGAGCTGATCCTCGACACGCTCGACCATTGCCTCGGCAACCGCACCCATGCAGCCAAGATCCTCGGTATCTCGATCCGGACCCTACGCAACAAGCTCAACGAATATGTCGATGCCGGCATCAGCGTCGCCGAGCCCGGCAGCGTCCGGGCGGTGGCGGCCTACGGCTGAGGGGCACGGGCCGGCGGGGCATCACGCCCCGTTGCCGCCCCTCCCCCCTTTGACTTAGGTGTGGCCCGGATGGCGTCCCGGTCCCCGGCTCGCCGGACACGGAACGGGCACCCGGATTTGGCAAAACACGAGAAGGACACGACCGTTCGCACGGCGAAGTCCGGCTATTCGGACATCGTCCTGGTCTGCGCGAAATGCACCAAGCGTGTCGGCCTGAAGAAGGACGAGATCCGGGGGCGACTCAAGCGGGAGGTGAAAAGGCGCGGCCTCGGCGGGATGACCCGCGTGGTGTCCACGGGCTGCCTCGGCCCCTGCCCGAAGCGGTTCGTGGCGGTGGCGACCTCCTTCAGCCTGTCGCGCAACCGCATCGTCCTGATCGACCCGGAGGGCAATGCCGAGCAGGCCCTCGACACGGTCTATCCGCCCGCCCGCCGGTCCGAGTGAGGCGGTCTCCGATTTCAGCCCCAATGCCACGATAGGATCGGTCCGAGTTCGATTGTGCGTGACAGGCGGAGCGCCGGATGCGCTGTCCCTTCGATGTGTCGCAGATCGTCATCGCAGAACCGGGGTCCATGTCTGCGAAACCCGCATTGAGAGGATCGTCTCCGTTGGCGCTCGTCCATTTCAGAAGTCCGGCCCTTTGACCCGCCGCGTCGTGGCGCCTCCGCCCGCCCGAGCGGGCCTCGGAAGACAGGCCCTGCGCTACCTGCCCGTCCTGGGGACGGTGCTGGGCCTCGGCCTCGCGATCTGGCTGGTGGCGACCCACGATCTCGCCTCGGTGACGGATGCCTTCGGACGGATCGGAATCGTCGGGCTCGCCGGCATCGTGCTGATGCGCGTCGCCGTCTTGTCCCTCTGCGGCTTCGCCTGGGAGCGGGTGCTGCACCGGCTCTCCACCACCGCCGAGGCGGGTGCCTTCCTCATCCTCCGCTTCGTGCGTGACGGTATCAACGTGCTCCTCCCGGTGGCCTCCGTCGGGGGCGACGTCGTCGGTGGGCGCCTCCTCACTTTCTGGGGCGTGCCGGGCACGTTCGCTGCGGCCTCGATCCTGGTGGACATGCTGATCCAGGTCGGTACGCAGGCCCTGTTCGTGCTCATCGGCGTCGCGCTACTGATGCAGATGGAAGGCGAGTCCGCCGCGTCCCTCGCGGCCTGGGCCCTGCGGGCGCTCGGCGTCACCGCCATCGTGCTCACCGCCTTCTTCCTGTTCCAGCGCAGCCCGCTCATGCGCGGCGTCGAGCGCCGCGTCGCCGAACTCGGCCGGCGCTTCCTGCGCGACCAGGACGAGGCGGCGGCGGACTCGGCGACCGGCGACGCGGGTGTGCATGGCGCCCTCGATACGGTCTGGGCTCCGAAGCGCTGGCCCCTGCTGTTCCAGGGCATCGTCCTCCACCTCCTCGCCTGGATGCTCGGCGCCGTGGAGATCTGGATCGCGCTGACCTGCATGGGCGTGGAGGGCGTGGGCCTCGCCGAAGTCGTCATCATCGAGGCCCTGAGCCAGGCCATCAAATCGGCGGCCTTCCCGGTGCCGAGCGGATTAGGGGTTCAGGAAGGCGGGTTCGTCCTCGTGGGCGGCCTGTTCGGCATCGATCCCGGCACCGCCATCGCCCTGTCGCTGGCCAAGCGCGTACCGGACCTGGTGCTCGGCCTGCCCTCCCTGATCCTGTGGCAGACCCTCGAGGCCCGCCGGGCGACGGTGATGGCTCCTCCGCGGGGGTAGGTCGTCGTCGCGCCGAGAGGCCGGCGATTTGGTCCCGTCTAGAAGCCGGGGCTTACCGTCTACAGGGACGCTTCATGCGAGCGGAGAACATCGACGGTCGAGGTCAGTCCGACAGCCTCCATATCGAGAAGCAACTGCCCTGCGTTCTTCCCTGGTCGGCGCAGACGCAGGCGAAGCTGCCGCACGGCATCGACCGCCTTGCCCTCATCGAGAGCGATGGTGTCGGCGATGAAGGCGTCGGCCGTTCGCGCTTCGAGATTCAACGGACCGAGAACCGACGCCGGACAATGCTTGATGTTGTCCGTGACGATGGTCGCTGCCTGGGTTTTCAGGGCCGCCGCGAAGACATGGGCATCCCCCGCGTCCGGCAGCCCTTCGCAGGCACCGAGAAAGCGGGTGAAGTCGGAGACCATCGCATCGTCGAAGGCGGTTTCCATGCAGAGCCGCGCCCGGCGAGCCCGCTCCTCGCTATCGGCGACACTCCTCTTCGCCAGGATGTCCGAAATCGCGCGTTCGGTCTCATCCAGAATCGGTATCGACCACCGCAGGCGAAAGAATTCTCGTTCCGCTGGGGTCAGAAGCAGGTTTCGCTTGAGGGCACCCGCGAGCACGCAGGCATCACGAGCGCGGTGAAGCGGTTGGCGAACACCGCCTACAGGAACTCGCCATCGAGGGCGGCGAGGTCCGAGAGCGCCTGGCTCCGGGTTCCATCCCGGACATCCTTGTACGCGAACAGGTCTTCGGCCTTGATCCTGCGATGGCGCCCGACCGTGATGTGAGCGATCTCGCCACGCTCCAGAAGCGATACGAGATAGGGGCGCGACACGTTGAGGATATCTGCAGCCTGCTGCGTCGTGAGCATCTGGGGCACCGGAACAAGCGTCACCGCGTCGCCCCGGCCGATATGGCGGAGGAGATCGATCAGAAGGTTCGAGATGGCCGGAGTGAGCGTGATCTCAGCAGATTCCTTGCGAGCGTCGTCGAACACGCGCAGTTTCGTCTGCTCGGACGATTAAGTGGCCAGGAGGCGGCGCAGGGTGTTGGCGGTCTTGCGCTCGCCGTCCGACGGAAGCCGGCCGCCGAGGCCCTGAGCGGAGGCGGGCAGTGTCATCGTGAGCCGACTCCCTTGGATCGTTCCTGCGATATATCTGCAACAAACGAACCAGCGCAAAAAGCGAAATGCCGTCCGTCGTGGCGCGTTCGCGATGACGCCCGGGCGATACAGGACGAGATCGCCGTTATCGAGCCGCGCCTCCGCCCTACGGCTCGGGCTTGACCTCGCAGAAACGCAGGGTGTTGCCGAAAGGGTCGGTCACCGTCATCACCAGCCCCCAGGGCAGGCTTTCTATGCTCGGCTTGGCATGGACATAGTTTCGGGCGGTGAGTTCCGCCTGGAAGACGTAAATGCCCGCCATGCGCACGAAGGTCGTGGAGCCCGGCGTCGCATCGCCGTGATGGCCGCTGAGATGCAGGACGAGGCCGGCGCGCGAGACCTGGGCGTAGAGCGGAAAGTCGTCGCCGAAGCGATGCTCCCAATCGAGGCTGAAGCCGAGGAAGTCGACATAGAACTCGCGCGCCTTCGCTTCGTCGAAGATGCGCAGGACCGGGCAGGTCTGGTCGAAGCGGATGGTCCGGTCGGGTGTCGACATCGGGCTCGGCTTCTCAGGCGATCCTGTCGGGCTCGGCCAGAAGCCCGTCGACGAAATCCGACAGGCCGGTGTTGCGGACGCGCTTGAGGCGCTCGGCGACGAGGATGCCCTGGAGCTTGGCGAAGGCGTCGTTCAGGTCGTCGTTGACGAGGACGTAATCGTACTCGTTCCAGCGCTGGATCTCGACGCGGGAATTGGCGAGGCGCTTTTCGATGGTCTCGGGCGAATCCTCGGCCCGGCGTTCGAGGCGGTGGCGCAACTCGGCGAGGCTCGGTGGCAGGATGAACACCGTCACCACGTCCTCGGCGAGCTTCGCCCGCACCTGCCGCGTGCCCTGGTAGTCGATGTCGAAGATCATGTCCCGGCCTGCACCGAGCACCTTCTCCACCGGGCGGCGCGGCGTGCCGTAGAAATTGCCGTGGACTTCCGCCCATTCGAGGAGGTTGTCGGCGCCGCGCAGGGCGTCGAACGCCTCGCGGTCGATGAAATTGTAGTGCTTGCCGTCGATCTCGGAGGGCCGGCGCTGTCGCGTCGTCACCGAGATCGAGAGGTCGAGCCCCCACTTCGGGTCGCTGGCGACCGCGCGCGTCAGCGTGGTCTTCCCCGCTCCCGAGGGCGAGGACAGGATGAGGATGAACCCGCGCCGCCCGATCGTCGTGGCCTGCATGTCCGAAAAACCTACTCGACGTTCTGAACCTGCTCGCGGAATTGCTCCACCACGGCCTTCAAGTCGAGTCCGATCCGCGACAACGCGATGTCTCCGGCCTTCGCACAGAGGGTATTCGCCTCGCGGCCGAGCTCCTGGGCCAGGAAATCGAGCTTGCGGCCGATGGCGCCGCCCTTGGCCAGCAACTCGCCGACGCTGTCGAGATGGGCGCTCAAGCGGTCGAGCTCCTCGCGCACGTCGGCTTTCGCGGCGATGAGGACGGCCTCCTGGTGCAGGCGGTCGGGATCG
>NZ_NKUG01000221.1 GCF_014845095.1 Methylobacterium bullatum
GCCTTCTGCTCAGGCAGAGCGGCCTGGACGGTCCTGACGATGCCGTCGGCGTCGAGGCCGGCCTCGGCGTACATCGCCTCCGGGCTGTTGTGGTCCTGGTAGGTGTCCGGCAGCGTCAGCGTCCGCACCCGCACCCGGCCCGTGTCGAGAGCGCCCTTCTCCGACAGGAGATGCAGCACCATTGCGCCGAAGCCGCCCACCGAACCCTCTTCCAGGGTGACCAGGACCTCGTGGCTCGCCGCCAGATCAAGGATCATCGCCTCGTCGAGCGGCTTGGCGAAGCGCGCATCCGCCACGCTCACGGCGATCCCCGCCGTCTCCAGAAGGTCGGCCGCCTTCAGCGCCTCCGACAGACGCGTGCCCAGGCTCAACAGCGCCACCCGCGCCCCCTCGGGGCGCTTGACGATCCGGCCCTTGCCGATGGGAAGCGGCACGCCGCGCTCGGGCAGGTCGACGCCCACCCCCTCGCCGCGCGGGTAGCGCAGGGCGATCGGGCCGCTGTCATGGGCATGCTGGGTCGCCACCATGTGGACCAGTTCGGCCTCGTCGGAGGCCGCCATCACGACCATGTTCGGCAGGCAGCACAGATAAGCCAGATCGAACGCGCCCGCATGGGTCGCCCCGTCCGCACCCACCAGACCCGCCCGGTCGAGGCAGAACCGTACAGCTAAATTCTGCAGCGCCACGTCGTGCACGACCTGATCGTAGGCCCGCTGCAGGAAGGTCGAGTAGATCGCCACGAACGGCTTGTAGCCCTCCGTCGCCAGGCCGCCCGCGAACGTCACCGCATGCTGCTCGGCGATGCCCACATCGAAGGTCCGGTCCGGATGCGCCTTGCCGAACAGGTCGATCCCGGTGCCGCCCGGCATCGCCGCCGTGATCGCCAC
>NZ_NKUG01000222.1 GCF_014845095.1 Methylobacterium bullatum
GTCGCCGCGGTGGACGGCACCCGGCTGGTGGATTGCGGCTTCGAGCAGCCCGGGCATCCGATCCACATCGCCGGTTCCGATGGGGAATCGCTGCCGGACGGGACCATCGGCGAGGTCGTCGTCTCCGGTCCGAGCCTCGCCCAGGGCTATTGGCGCAACCCGGACGCGACGGCGGCCGCCTTCGTCGAACGGCACGGCGTGCGCTGCCTGAGGACGGGCGATCTCGGCTTCCTGCACCGGGGCCGGCTCTTCCTCGTCGGGCGCGAGAAGGACCTCATCATCCTGCGTGGCCAGAACGTCTATCCGCAGGACGTGGAGCGGGTGGTGGAGCAGGGCGTCGACATCCTGCGCCGAGGCCGGATCGCCGCCTTCGCCATCGAGCGCGACGGCCGCGAGGGCATCGGCGTGGCGGTGGAGGTGTCGCGCACCGTCCAGAAGCTCGCCGCGCCCGAGGCGATCGCCTCGCTGGTATCGGAGGCCGTCGCCGATGCCTTCCTCGAGACCGCGCGCGTCGTGGTTCTCCTCAATCCCGGCGGCCTGCCGCGCACATCCAGTGGGAAGATCCAGCGCGGCGCCACGCGGCGCGGATGGGAGAGGGGCTCCCTGGACGCCTACGCGGTGGTGGAGGACGGCCGGCGCAGCGATGGGGAAGGCGCGCCGAAATCCGGTGAGGCCATGGCCCTGGCCGGGCTGGATGCGCGCCTCGCCGCGATCTGGTCCGTCATCCTCGACCGGCGCGACCTCACCCGCGACAGTCATTTCTTCGCTCTCGGCGGCAATTCCATCGCGGCCATCGGGATGCTCACTGAGCTACGCGCGGCCATAGGCATCGCGATCCCGCCGCAGACCCTGTTCGCGCATCCCCGGCTGGGGGCTTTCGCCGAGGCGGTCGGGGCGGAGATCGCGGCCGGTACGACGGCTCTCGTGATCGCTCCGGCCCCCCGTGACGGAGCGCTTCCCCTGTCGCTGGCGCAGGAGCGGCTCTGGTTCGAGGCCGAATTCGGCGATGACGAACGCCACCATATCGCCGGTGGGATTCACCTCCACGGCGACCTCGACCGGAGCGCCCTGGACCGCAGCCTTGCTGCCCTCGTCGCGCGGCACGAGGCTTTCCGCACCCGTCTGCACCGCCGCCCCGACGGCCGGGCCGAGCAGGTGATCGTGGCCGGCTACGACGTCGCGTTGCCCGAGACCGATCTGACCGGGTTCGACGCGCATGAGCGCGAGGAGCGGTTCGCCGCCCTCTGCCGCGAGGCGGCGGAACGCCCCTTCACCCTCCCCGGCGGCCCGCTCGCGCGCTTTGCCCTGGTCCGCCTCGGCGGGGCTCATCACGTCCTCCTGGTGACCCTGCACCACATCGTGTCCGATGGCTGGTCCATGGGCGTGATCCTGCGGGAATGGCCGGCGCTCTATCGGGCTGAGGCGGAGGGCCTGCCCACCGGTCTGCCCCCCCTCGCGATCCAGCCGGCCGATATCGCCGCCTGGCAGGCCGGCGAACCACGCGCCGATGCCATGGAGTCCGACCTCGCCTGGTGGCGCGAACGCCTCGGCGGGCCCGAACCCGATCTGTCGCTTTCCGATCGCCAGAGGCGGGTCGGCGTACCCGACCGCGTCCTCCGTCACGGTTTCGCGATCGGCGAGGGGGTGAGCCGTCGGGTCGGGGCCCTGGCGGGTGAGACGGGCACCTCGCCCTTCACAATCCTGCTCGGCGCCTTCGCCCTCTTCCTGCATCGTTATGGCGACACCCGGAGCCTGCGCATCGCCATGCCCGTTGCGGGTCGCCACCTGCCGGGCGTCGAGCACCTCGTCGGGGTGTTCGTGAACACACTGGTCCTACCTGTGTCGATCGACCCGGCATCGCCGGGACGCAACGTCATCAGCCGGCTATGGACCTCGCTGACGGACGCCCTGGCCCATCAGGATCTGCCCTTCGAGCGACTGGTGGAGGCGCTGCAGCCGGAACGCGTTCCCGGCCGGGCACCCCTTGCCCGCGTGATGATCAGCCAGCAGCCGGCGACCCTGGGCGATCTCGGTACCGTCGCCGGCCTTAAGCTCGAAGCATTCGGGCAGGATACCGGCACGCCCGCCTACGACCTCGTCCTGGAAGTATCGGAGAAGGACGGCGGTCTGTCCGCGACCTTCGCCTATTCCGAAGCCCTTTTCGACCCCGCCACCATCGCCCGGTTCGAGGAGGGCTATCTCGCCCTGCTCGACGGCCTGACCGGCACCCCGGCCCGTCGCATCGACACGCTCGAACTGGTCCCGGCCTCGTCCCTCGCCTCGCTGTCCGCGCCCTACGCGGACAGCGAGGCGAGGG
>NZ_NKUG01000223.1 GCF_014845095.1 Methylobacterium bullatum
CCACCCCAGCACCCCGGCACCGAACCGCACCAACAGGCCCCTACAGGGCACCGTCAGCCAGTTCGATGCCCCCGTAGGCCAATCTATCGCCCCGCCTCACCCACCACCCTGCGCCAGTAAATACAGCCGCCGCATACCTGGGGTGCCCCCTTTCCGGGGAGACCAGCACCCGTTCATCACGATGAGATCGGCCAGCCGTTGCCGGTCGAGCCACAGCAGAACTTGCGTTCCAAAGGGCTCAGGGATGCGCCGGTAGCCGTGAACCCGCTTGGGGACGCCATCAATCAGGACCACCGGCTTTCCGGGCCAGAATGCTTTCGCGAGGTAGGTGAACTGGCGGATACGATTGCGGACCAGCGAGCGACGGACCGGGCAAGCCCCGGTGGCGGTCTTGGTATACCCCTTCACAACCTTCGGCAGACGCAGCAGAGCCGCTGCCTTCGCTTTGGTGGTGATGATGTGGAAGTGCAGTTGGAAGACACCGCTTGATGCCTCAAACTCACCATGGAGCATCGCGAACAGCGGCCCCGGCACCGCCGTCACCCCCGCTCGGATCAGGTGCTGGGTGAACTGCGCCTTGATCTGGGAGGCCGTAACCCCGTCGAGGGTCGCGGGCGTGTAGGCCCAACCCGAGTAGATCACGGTCACAGTCCGAAGATCGTCACGGTGGTACTCGGCGAAGGCATCGAGCTTGGCACGGCCCAGCGCCATTCGGATCGTTCGCATCCGAAGTGCCGAGGCAAGGGTCAGGGCCGGCTGGCCAGTCGCGACCCCGCTAACCAGCTTGCTGATTAGGACCTCGATGGCGCTGCCATCCAGCTTGGTCGCGAACACCCCGCTGGATTGCTGCTTCGCCAGCCAAACCCGGTCATTGAGGTTCACCCAGTTCGTCGGTCCCGGACGATTCATGACGCGACGCGCCTGCCGAGCACGCAGCCGATCCTCCTGGATCATTGCTGCTTCCGTTTCAAAACCCTCCGGCACGGCAGCGTCAGAGCCCTTTGCCGGGCCGCCGGCGGCGCACCCCAGCGGAAGTGGCTGAGACGGCCTTGTAGGCCCCCCAGAGGACGCACTGGTGACGGGTCGAGGGTGCTTGGTTGGGCCTCGCCCGCTAGATAGGCGGGCGAGCCGCTCGACGGCTTGATGAGGAAGACGAAGGGTAACCATAGCAGATTCCGATCATTGCCGCCTCGCGCGAGGCCATGATGCCGTTTGGTTGAAGGTTACGTCACCGCTTGCTTGCACCGAACCGGATGGGCTTGCCCGGGAAAAGGAAATTTACAGGCTCTTCTGCCACTGCTGCCGGCTTAGACTTTGCCTGATCGTCACGCTGGGATGTCGCGAGCTTGTTTGTGACCGAATTCGCCTGATCAGACTTGCTCAAATCGGTCTGCGATGGCTTGCCGTCTTCCGTCGGCGAGGCGCTGGCTTCGAGGGGGATATCCGGGTCGTGTTCTGCAACTGGCGCACTGGCATCGCCGCCAATTGGCTGCAGCGTGGCATCGGTCTCCCCGACCAGCTCAGATGAAGTGGAAGGGTCATCGTGGACTTCAGGGGCTTCAACGTCGCCCGGGCCTAGGTTCCCGACCGGAAGAACGGTGCTCTCGATCTCGGCCGACTGTGCGTCAACAGCTTGCATGCGCGCCGTCAATTCGCGCTCGGCGCCATAATTTAAGACCGCACCGAGACCGGCCTTGCCAGCGAGCTCCAAGAATATGGACAGTTCCTTGCCAAGCTTCGCCGCCAGGAAGTCCAATGCCGCCGCCTTGGCCTTCACTTGCACAAGGTTTTGAGCCTCGCGCTTTGCAGCATCTCGCTCGGCGGCCTTTGCGTTCGCCGCCTCAGGACTCGCCCGCGCTGCTTTTGCCTTTGCGGTGCTCCCTGCGCTGCGTTCGACATCTGCGTGATAGGTTTTGATCGCCTGCTTGACTTCAAAGCCAACCGACTGACCGGCAATGATACGCGGAACGAACTCGTCCCGGATTGCCTGCGGGACCGATGGAGCCGAAAGCAGGTACAAGGAGCTCGGCTTGGGGAATTCCGTAACTTTTACGGATTCGAGCTGGTCGCTGAACATGCTGGCGGTCCGCATCAGCTTTTCAGCCTTGCTCTTGCTGTAGTCTAGCGACTGACACCAAGACTCAAAACGGCCATGAGGAATTCGGGCCTTTGCTTCGTTGAGGTCCTTACCCGTAGCAAACCACCAGTAACGCACACCCTCACGAAGCTGGTGATCGCGACCACGGATCCTTTTCGCTATCTCATCGACCTCGGTCCCGTAGGGGGAGCCATTGGTCGTGAGATCACCGGCTTCATCATCATCGCTTTGCATGTCATCCCCGCAACTTTCACAACAGCGAAGAAGACAAACGATAAGGTGCACAATGCAAGGCCTTACACTTCATTGGTGGCTTGTGAACGGGCTACAGCACCGGTATACATAGCGATGCCGGCGCTCTGCTAAGTGTCTGATATCTATGGTTTCGCCCTTCTAGGTGGCCCAGTCCTTTCCTGGGCACCAAGCAAAAACTAAGTGACTGATGTTGACTTAGTTTTTGGCCCCGCTTTCCGCACTTCGTCGATCGGTGCGGGATAAACCAAGCCTAGCGGGCTCAACGGGCATGACCCGCGATTTCGGCACAAGTCGTCCTGTCCCAACTTCAGCATTCCCATCCTATGGCGCGCGTCGCGCTGCGCCGGGCGTTCCGGCTTTGCGTCGGTTCTTTCCAAACGACATCCCGAACCATGTGCCGTCGGAGCGTGGCGGCGGCGGGTGAACGCCCGAAGCCGCAGGCCATTGGTGGCCGTCATTCTCCGGCTTCCTCGCCTGGGGCGCGCCGGATCCACACCGTCGCAAAGGGTTCGCCCGGTCGAAGTGCGGTCTCGAGGGCGCCTTTCCGGTGGAGGCCCTCGAGGGCAGGCCCGATCGGCAGGCCCGCCTTTGCGGCGATACGCTCGCTGAAGGCCACCCGTTCGACCCATTCGGCCGGCACGTGTTCGAGCACGGTGCGTTCCTCGTCGGTGAAGACGGGCGGCACGTTGAGCGCATCGATCGCCGCCTCGAGGCTGGCGACCGGCATTCCGTCCACGCACCAGACCCGCTCGAAAGGCAGTCCGGCCGCCTGCCGCGCCGCGCCCGCATAGCCCCGGTCGATGCAGGTCAGCCGCGGGATGGCGCTGTGCTGCATCAGCCAGCCGGAGCCGTTCGGCCCATAATTCATGTGGCCGTCGTCACGGAGTTTGCCGGCCTTCACGTCGTCGAGAGTGATCGTCATGCTGCGGCTCCAAGGTCGAGCGCGTTGGAGCGTGCCGTGCGTGCGAGGCCCGACCGTGACATCCGCCTCGGCCTCTTCGGGCGGGATTCCGGGCCAGCGTTCCCGCCGGGCCAGCGCGGTCCCGGTGCACTCTCCAAGCGCCCCATCGCCGGCCAGGATATCCCGGTGCCCTCGGCAGGCAAGTCGCAGGGCAGCTTTACCGCCCCTTCGCCGGGACACAGGCCCTCGCGCGCCGGGCCGATGCGGACGGTTCACGCACGGCTCCCGGTGACTTGACGCTCCAAGCGTCCGCCGGCCAAGCTCTCGCGGCTTCCGAGCAGGCGTCGGGGCAAGCCCCGCCGACGCCGATGTCCCACTCTCGAGAGACGCTTCCAGAATGGTTCTTTCCCGTTTCCGCCGGGCCACCGGCCGCCTCCTCGCCCTCCTCGGCCTCGTCTCCCCGCTCCTCTCCGTCCCGCTCCTGCCCGCCCTCGCCGCCGAGGCGGTCTTCCCGCCCGCCGGCGGGATCGGTCTCGGGCCCGTCTCTTTTAAACCTCTCCGACCCCCCGGGCACGTACCGGCAGACGGTAGCGCACTCCTGCGTTGAAAAGACAGAGTAACAATCATC
>NZ_NKUG01000224.1 GCF_014845095.1 Methylobacterium bullatum
GGATCGAGGGTGGGGGTGGTGCCGGATATGGCGCGACATCTTCGGGGCCACCCCCACCTCCAACTCCTCCCCACAAGGGGGAGGAGAGTGCGCGAGCCGCCGCGCGACACCCTTCGACTTCGGAGCCATCCATGAACATCGCCGTCAGCGCCCAGTCGCTCGAAACCGCCCGGGGCGCGCCGCCGGTTCCCCGTCCGGCATCCCCCGCCCATGTCATCCGCGACGATGCCGAGGCGATCCGCGTCGCCCATGGCCTCGCCAGGGAGTTCCGCGAGGGCGCGTCCGAACGCGACCGGACCAACCGGCGGCCCTATGCCGAGCTCGACGCGTTCTCGCAGAGCGGGCTCTGGTCGATCAACGTGCCCAAGGCCTTCGGCGGGCCGGAGGTGTCCTACAAGACCCTGGCGCAGGTCGTCGCGATCATCTCGGCGGCGGATCCCTCGATCGGCCAGATCTCTCAGAACCATCTCGGCATCGTGGCGGCGATCCGCACGGTGTCCGACCCCGATCAGCAGGCGCTGCTGTTCGGCGAGGTTCTCAAAGGCACCCGCTTCGGCAACGCCTTCTCGGAGATCGGCACCCCGCGCGCCACCGACTTCAAGACCCATTTCGTCGATGACGCCGACCACGTCATCGTGCGCGGCAAGAAGTTCTATTCCACGGGGGCACTCCTCGCCCATCTCGTCCCCATCGTCGCCCTCGATGGCGAGGGGCGCGCCTGGTACGCCATCGCCGACAGGAGCGCGCCCGGCCTCACCGTCATCGACGACTGGTCCGCTTTCGGCCAGCGGACGACGGCGAGCGGTACCGTCCTCATCGACGACGTCCGGGTGCCCAAGACCCATCTCGTGCCGGCCTGGAAGGGCTACGAGCAACCGCGCTCCGACGGGGCGATCTTCCAGATCATCCAGGCGGCGGTGGATGCCGGCATCGCCCGCGAGGCTATCGACGACACCATCGCGTTCGTGCGCACCAAGACCCGCCCCTGGGTCGATAGCGGCCAGGACCGTGCCTCCGACGACCCCTACACGATCCAGGCCATCGGCGAGCTGACGATCCGGCTCCATGCGGCCGAGGCCATCCTCGACAGGGCCGGCCTCGCGCTGGACGAGGCGGTCGCCAACCCGAGCGCGGAGACGGTGGCCGCGGCCCAGCTCGCCGTGGCCGAATCGAAGGTGCTCACCACCGAGATCGCCGTGCAGGCGAGCAGCAAGCTGTTCGAGCTCGCCGGCACCCGCTCGACGCTCGCCGAGAGCAACCTCGACCGGCACTGGCGCAACGCCCGCACCCACACCCTCCATGACCCGGTGCGCTGGAAATACGCGATCATCGGCAACCACGCCCTCAACGGGGTCAATCCGCCGTTCCACGCCTGGAGCTGACGGGCCCGTCTGAACTGACAGTCTCTCGGGGCCGACAGTCCCCAGACACTCGAAAATCGGCTAGAGGGCGGGCATGACATCTGCCCCCCTCGTCCGCTTCGCTCCCTCGCCCACGGGCTTCCTCCATATCGGCAACGCCCGCCCGGCGCTGCTGAACGCCCTGTTCGCGCGGGCGCGCGGCGGGCGTTTCCTGCTGCGCCTCGACGACACCGATCGGGAGCGATCGACGGAGGAATTCGCCAAAGCCATCGAGGAGGACCTCGCCTGGCTCGGCATCGTGCCCGATCTCTTCGCCCGCCAGTCGGACCGCTCCGCCATCCACGATGCGGCGGCCGAGCGCCTGAAGGCGGCGGGCCGGCTCTATCCCTGCTACGAGACGCAGGAGGAGCTCGAGCGTCGCCGCCGGCGGCAACTCGGACGGGGCCAGCCGCCGATCTACGACCGGGCGGCGCTCGGCCTCAGCGATGACGAGCGCGCGGCTTTGGAGGCCGAGGGGCGCACGCCGCATTGGCGCTTCAAGCTCGATGCCCGCACCGTCGCCTGGGACGATCTCGTGCGCGGGCCGGCGCATGTGGATTGCGCCTCCCTCTCGGACCCGGTGCTGATCCGCGCCGATGGCAGCTACCTCTACACGCTGCCCTCCGTGGTGGACGATGCCGAGATGGGGATCACCCATGTGATCCGCGGCGAGGACCACGTCACCAATACCGGCGTGCAGGTGCAGATCTTCGAGGCCCTGGATCAGCCGGTGCCGATCTTCGGCCACCACAACCTGCTCACCACCGCCGACGGCGAAGGCCTGTCGAAGCGGCTCGGCCACCTCTCGCTGAGGGGCCTGCGCGAGGCGGGCTACGAGCCCGGCGCCGTGCGCTCGCTCGCCGTGCTCACCGGCTCGGCCGAGGCGGTGCGCGCGGTGCCGGGCCTCGACGACCTCGCCGCCCTGGTCGATCTCTCCCACATCTCGCGGGCGCCGGCGAAGTTCGACCCGCAGGAACTCGACGGGCTCAATGCTCGCCTGATCCACGCCATGCCCTATGACGAGGCGCGCGAACGCCTCCTCGCCCTGGGCATCCCGGAGGCACGCGCGGAGGCGTTCTGGGCGGTGATCCAGCCCAACCTCACCAAGGTCGGGGACGCCGCCGAATGGTGGCGGATCGTGGCCGGGCAGGTGACGCCGGTCATCGCGGATGCGGGCTTCGCCGCCGCCGCCCTGGACGTGCTGCCGCCCGAGCCCTGGGATGGCCAGACCTGGAAGGCCTGGACCAATGCGGTGAAGGAGCGGACCGGCGCCAAGGGCAAGGCCCTGTTCATGCCCCTCCGCCTCGCGGTGACAGGGCTGGAGCACGGGCCGGACCTCTCGGGCCTGCTGCCCCTCATCGGCCGGGACATCGTGGCGGCGCGGCTCGGCGGTCGAGACTGACGGCCTCGGCCTGAAAAGCGGATCCAGCTTTTCAGACCAAACGGCGCTGATCCCGACCGATGGTCGTCCTCATCGTCGGCCGGTCTCGGACCGATGCCGGTCGGCCTCATACCCCCTCCGGTCGATCGCTTCGGTCAGTATGGCCGGAGCAGGCTCCCTCTCCTTCCAAAGGGAGGGGACCCGCACTCGCCGGACACCGAATGCAGCGGCCGGAGACGGCCTCAGGCCGCGCGCACGGTATCGAGGAAGCGGCGGACCTCGCCGTTCAGGTGTTCGGATTGGCGAGAGAGCTCGCCCGCCGAGCCGAGCACCTGGGATGCGGCGGCCCCCGTCTCTTCGGCGGCCCCCGCGACGCCCGAGATGTTGCTCGTCACTTCGCTCGTTCCCGTCGCGGCCTGGGCGACGTTGCGGACGATCTCCTGGGTCGCGGCCCCCTTCTGCTCCACCGCCGCGGCGATGGTGGTCGCCACCGAATCGATCTCGCGGATGCGGGACGTGATGGAGGCGATGGCCGACACCGCCTCGCCGGTGGCACCCTGGATCTGGGCGATCTGGCTGGAGATCTCGTCCGTGGCCCGCGCTGTCTGGCTGGCTAGTTCCTTCACCTCCGTGGCCACCACGGCGAAGCCTCGGCCGGCCTCTCCCGCGCGTGCTGCCTCGATGGTGGCATTGAGGGCGAGAAGGTTGGTCTGCGCGGCGATGTTCGAGATCAGTCCGACGACGTCGCCGACGCGGGAGGCCGCCTGGGACAGGGCCTGCACCAGGGCCGCCGTCCGGTCGGCCTCCGTCACGGCGCCCTGGGCGAGATCGGCCGACCCGCTGACCTGCCGTCCGATCTCCTGCACGGAGACGCCGAGCTCCTCCGCCGCCGCGGCCACGGTGTTGACGTTGGTGGCGGCTTCCTCGGCGGCGGCCGCCACGGTCATGGATTGGCTCGCCGTCTGCGTGGCGGTGGAGGTCATGGTCTGGGCGGTGGCCTGGAGTTCGGTGGCTGAGGCCGACACCATCTCGATGATGCCGCCCACGGCGCCTTCGAAGCTGTCGGCCATCGCGACCATCGTGCGCTTCCGTTCCGCCTGTGCGGCGTCGTCGGCGATGCGCCGGATGTCGGCTTCCTCGGCGGCTTTCCGGGCGACCATGGCCTTGATCTCTTCCACGGCCTTGCCCACGGCGCCGATCTCGTCGCCGCGCTTGGCCTCCTCGATCTCGGCGTCGATGTCGCCCTGCGCCATCCGCTGCAGGACCGAAACGAGATGGCCCAGCGGGCGGGTGATGCCGAACGTGACGATGAGGCCGGCCAGGATCGCGGCGGCGGTGAGGCCGATGGCCGCGATGGCGATCAGGCGCTGGATGGTGTCGGCGACCTCGGCTTCCAGTGCTCGCTTTCCCGCCTGCATTTCCTCCGTGATTCGCTGGGTGCGCTGCTCGATGAACGCGTTCAGCTTCGTCCGTGCCGGCTGGCCTTCCTGCTGCACGACCTGCAGCGCCTTGGCGATCTCGTTCTCCAGAGCGAGCGCCGTCGCACGATGCAGGATGACGAAATACGCTTCGGCCATTTGCCGGACATCCTGGCCGATCTTGCGACGTTCGGGGGTTTCGGCCAGGAGGATCAGCCTGTCGATATGCTCGATCGTCGTCTTGGCGGCCTGTTCATACCGTGTCTTGTGATCGATAATCTTTTCGGGCTGCTTCTCCAGCAGGATGTTGCGGCTCAGGAGGGCCGCTTCCGCGAGTTTGAACTGAGCCCGCAGATAAGTCTCCTGGCGGACTGTGAGAACGTCGGCATAATATTTTGTCTGTTCGGCGACGCTGTTCAGGGCCGTGCGCGAATAGGCCACCAGCCCAACCGCCATCAGTCCCATCAGGGCCAGCGGGATGGCGATCTTCAGCATCACGCTGGCTTGCCTGACGACCTTCATCTCGAACCCCGGATTGATATGCGCTCAGGCGCAGCAGAATGCGAAGAAGGGTTACAAGAGATCGTCTAAAGATAAGCTTAAGTGCGCATGTGTGGGCAATCGATCTGTCGCCGGCCATTGCGATCAAGCAAGTGCGGAGGAAGGACTGCTTAAACAGGCAGGATCGTGCCGGATGTCAAGACAGAGATGTGTCGTGACTTGAATCTGATACGAGAGATCTTGTCGTTCGGGCGAACGTCACCGAGCTAAGCTCTCGATATGGGGTCGCTCATGGGGGAGCCTGCAAGGAGGCGAAGCGTTCCGTCGCGCCGAGTGTCTTCAGCCCGGTGGCTCCGTCCCGATCCGGCGCGGCTCGGGTTCAGTCGCCTCCGCCCGCCGCCTTCGGCAAGAGCGCGTCCCGTTCCCGGAGGAGATGTCCCACGAGCCGTTCCGCCGCCTGGCCCGGCGGTCGGCCCGCCGGGCGGATCAGCATCGTCTCGATGGGCAGGCGCGGCCGGAACGGTCGCAGCACGATGGGTAGGTTCGCGAGCGCGCGGGCGGGAAGGGGATCGACGATGGCGATCCCGAGCCCTTCGGCCACGAGGCCGCAGCGCGCGGACGTATACTGCGCCATGAGGCCGAAGCGCGGGGCGATGCCGGCCGCCGCGAAGGCCGCTTCGATCGCCTGCTGGAACACCCCGGTTCCACCCGCGATCAGGGGCTCGTCGACGAGATCGCCCACCTCGATCGCCCGCCTGGCCGCGAGGGAATGCCCCCGGGGCAGGGCGCAGACCGCATCGATGGCGAGGAAGGGCTCGCCGATCACGCCCGCATAGCCGGATCGGGGCCGCACCAGGCCGAGATCGCATTGACCGGAGGCGGCCCAGGACCAGATCGTCTCCGGCGCCGGCACATGGACCGCGACCCGGACGCCCGGTAACTCCTCGCTCAACCGCCGGATCGCCCGCGGCAGCAGCCGCGAGGCCAGGGACGGTTGGCAGGCGATGCGCAGCGGCCCCGTGCCGAGGTCGCGGATCTGGCGGGCCGCCTGGGACAGGTGGTCGAGCCCCGCATAGGTCCGCTCCACCTCACGGGCGAAAGCTTCACCCTCCTGCGTCGGCAGGGCGCTGCCATGGCCGCGCACGAACAGCGCGAAGCCGAGATCGGCCTCGAGCTGCGCTATCGCGCGGCTGACATGGGGTTGCCCGATGCCAAGGGCGGCAGCGGCCCGCGTCATCCCGCCATGACGCAGGACGGCGCGAAAAAGATCGAGATGGGCCGGGTTCATCATGCCTGTTTCGCATGGACAGCGACGGGTCAAGCATTTGACGGCATGAGTGCTGGATGGTTGTCAAGGCGTCCGCGCCGAGACCTCTCCGGTTTGGCGGTCCGATCGGGATGAGACGACGCGATGCAACGGATTACGGCGGGATGGGGCAGCGGCCTTCTGGGCGTCATCATCTTCAGCGCCTCGCTGCCGGCGACGCGGGTGGCGGTCGGCGGTTTTACGCCGCTCTTCCTGACCTCGGCGCGCGCGGTGATCGCGGCCCTGCTCGGCGCGACGATGCTGTTCGCTCTGCGGCAGAAGCGTCCCGAAAGATCCGATCTCGCGTCGCTGGCCATCGTGGCCGTGGGTGTCGTGGTCGGTTTCCCCCTCCTGACGGCGCTGGCGCTCCAGCACATCACGTCGGCTCATTCCATCGTCTTCATCGGCCTGCTGCCGCTCGCCACCGCCATCTTCGGCGTGATCCGGGGCGGAGAGCGTCCGAGCCCGGCCTTCTGGCTGTTCTCCGGCATCGGCAGTCTCACGGTGGCGGGCTTCGCGCTGTTCCAAAGCGGGGGCGGCTCGCTCACGGGCGACCTCCTGATGGTGGCCGCGATCGTGCTGTGCGGCCTCGGCTACGCGGAGGGCGCCACCCTGTCGCGCCGGCTCGGGGGATGGCAGGTCATCTCCTGGGCCCTGCTCCTGTCCCTACCGGTCATGGCTGCCATCGCCCTCGTGAACCTGCCCCCGGCCTGGAGCGGCATCGGCCTGCCGGCCTGGATCGGCCTGCCGGCCTGGATCGGCCTCGCCTACGTCTCGGTCTTCAGCATGCTGGTGGGGTTCGTGTTCTGGTATCGCGGACTGGCCCTGGGCGGGATCGCCGGCGTCGGGCAACTCCAGTTGCTGCAGCCGTTCTTCGGCCTGGCTCTCGCGGGCCTGCTGCTCCACGAGCCCGTCGACCCGAGCATGCTGGCGGTGACCGGCATCGTCGTTCTCTGCGTGGCGGGGGCCAAGCGCTATGCCTGAGGGCGCCTGCTTCCCGGGGGAAGCTCAGGCGATCCGCGACACCAGGATCTTGTCCACCCGGCGCCCGTCGAGATCCACCACCTCGAAGCGCCAGCCGGCGATGTCGCAGGTCTCGCCGGTCTCCGGCAGGCGCTGCAGCTTGGCGATGACGAGGCCGGCGGCGGTTTCGTAATCGCGGCTCGATTCGAGCTTGATGCCGAGCTGGTCGGCCATCTCGTCCACCGGCATCCAGCCGGCGATGAGCCAGGACCCGTCCTGGCGCTGCACCGCCTCGGGCTCGGAATCCTCCGAATGGAACGCGCCCGCGATGGCGTCGAGGATGTCGGCCGGGGTCACGAGCCCGTCGAAATGGCCATACTCGTCGTGGATCAGAGCCATGGGAACGTCGGCCGCCTGGAGGGCGGTGAGCGCGTCGAGGGCGTCGAGGGTGTCGGGGAGCACCGGAGCGCTGCGGATATAGGCGCGCAGGTCGAACCGCTCGTTCTCGATGAGCGCTTTGACCAGTTCGCGCACCTGCACCACGCCGAGCATGTTGTCCGGGTTGCCCTCGCCGACCGGGATGCGCGAATGCGGGCTCGAGACCAGCATGGCGCGGATCTCCTCCGGCGCCTTGTCGAGGTCGATCCAGTGCACGTCGGTGCGCGGGGTCATGACGCCCCGCACGGCGCGGTCGCCGAGGCGCAGAACGCCGGCGATCATCTTGCGCTCGTCGGTCTCGATCACCCCCGCCGTCTCGGCCTCCGCCACGATGGTGCGGATCTCCTCTTCGGTCACCGCGCTGGCGCTGGAGGCTTCCTGGCCGAACAGCCGGAACACCGCGCGGGTCGAGGCGTCGAGGAGCCAGACCGCCGGAAGCGCGATCCGCGAGATCAGCCGCATCGGCCGGGCGACGAAACAGGCGATGCCCTCAGGGTCGCGCAGGGCCACGTGCTTGGGCACGAGTTCGCCGATGATCACCGACAGATAGGTGATGATGGCGATGACGATCCCGTAGCCGAGGGGATCGGCCACGGGTTTCGACAGGCCCGCCTCGAACAGGATCTCGGTGAGGCGTTCGCCGAGCGCCGCGCCGGAGACGGCGCCGGACAGGATGCCGACGAGGGTGATGCCGATCTGGACGGCGGAGAGGAAACGTCCCGGATCTTCGGCGAGGGTCAGTGCCGCCTGGGCACCGGGCCGGCGCGCCTCCACCATCATCCGCAGCCGGGACTTCCGCGACGAGACGACGGCGAGTTCGGACAGCGCGAAGGCCCCGTTGAGGGCGATCAGGGCGACGGCGACGGCGAGCTCGAACACGTTCGGTTCCGTAAGCCGGAGCCGCTTGGACCAAGCGTGCCCGACTTCCTAGTTTGCGGCGATCGCTCGCCTGTCGCTCCGGTGAGCGACGACGAGCGCCTAGATGGGCTGTCGAACCGGGCTGGTCAACGGTCGGGGTCGGACGATGGACCCGGAACGAGGGGGGGCAGGCGCGAAAGGCGGAGCGCGATGGCCAATGCCAGACCGTAGAGGGCGCCGAAGAAGGCGACGACCCCCGACCATCCCGCATGTTCGAAGAACCAGCCCCCGGCCGTGCCGAGCACCGACGACCCGAGGTAATACAGGCACAGATAGACCGAGGAGGCCTGCGCCCGGTCGCGCAGGGCGCGCCGCCCGATCCAGGAACTCGCCACCGAATGGGCGCCGAAGAAGCTCACCGTGACCACGACGATCCCGGCGATGATGAGGGGAAGGCGCTCGGACAGGGTCATGAGGATGCCCACGAGGCCGAGCAGGATGGCGAGCCACAGCACCCGGCGCCGCCCGAGCCGGCTCGCGATCTCGCCCGTCACCGCCGAGCTGAACGTGCCGGCGAGATAGACCACGAAGATCGCGCCGATGGCCGACTGGCTCAGGTTGTAGGGCGGATCGAGCAGGCGAAAGCCGATGTAATTGTAGACGCTGACGAAGCCGCCCATGAGCAGGAACGCCTCCGCGAAGAGCCAGGGCAGGCCCGGATCGCGGAAATGCTGGCCGAACGTACCCGGCACCTGTCGCCAGCGCATCCGGTTGGGGAGAAAGCGCCGCGACGGCGGCAGGCCGCGCCAGAACAGGATGGCGGCGACGAGCGCCAGGATTCCAATGGTGCCGAGGCCGACGCGCCAGGAGGCATGGTCGGTGATGATGCCGGCGATCAACCGCCCGACCATGCCGCCCATGGCGTTGCCGCCGATGAGGAGCCCCATGGACAGGCCGATGGCGCGGGCATCCATTTCCTCGCTGAGATAGGCCATGGCGACCGCCGGCAGGCCGCTCGCGGCCAACCCCGTGAGCGCGCGCAACGCCAGGAAGCCGTGCCAGCTCGGCACGATCACGGCGATGAGGGTGAGGATCGCCGAGGCGAAGAGGGAGGCGACCATGATCGGCTTGCGCCCCCACACCTCGGAGAGCGGGCTGACCACGAGGAGCGCCAGGGCCAGCATCGCGCAGGGGAGCGACAGCGACAGGCTGCTCTCCGCCGGCGAGACATGGAACTCGTCGGCGAAGACCGGCATCAGCGGCTGGACGCCGTAGAGCACGGCGAAGGTGGAGAAGCCTGCGGCGAACAGAGCGAGGGTGGTCCGACGAAAGATCGGCGTCCCGGCCGTGATCAGGCGGTCGCTCTCCTCGGCCATGGTCGCCGGTCTCCTCGATGTCGCGCGCTCGCGGGAGTGTTGCAGAAGCACGGAACGACGCGGGCCGCACCCCTCTTTCGAGACATGCGGCCCGTGACGTCACGACAATGCGGCCAAGCCGGCTTACTTGCCCGGCTTACTTGGGCGGAGCTTCCGCAGCCTCGCCCTGCTGCTGGATCAGCGGGGTGATGCGGCGCACCGTGACCCGGCGGTTCTCGCGCGAGGCCTCCTGAGTGTTCACCTTCAGGGATTGCTCGCCGTAGCCCTGGGTGGTGAGGTTCTCCGGGGGCACCTGGAAGTTCTGGCTGAGCACCGTCGCCACCGACTGGGCGCGGCGATCCGAGAGCGACAGGTTGTCGACCTCGCTGCCCACCGCATCGGTGTAGCCCTCGATGAGGAACACTTCCTGCGGGTTGGCCTTCACCGCCTGGTTGATGGCCGCCGCGATGTTGCCGAGCCGCGAGGCCTGATCGGGTGTCACGTCGAACGATCCGGTATCGAAGGTGATGGTGTCGATGTCGACGCTGCGCATCCGTGCCCGCAGCTGCGGGCTGTAGCGCACCTGATCGAGGGTGTAGCGGCGGTCCACCGCCACCACCGGCGGGGCGGACAGTGCCTCGTAGACCTGCCGCTCGTCGGCGCCCTCGTAATTCACCACGTAGCGGTCGCGGGGGATGCGGATGTCCGGCGGCGGCAGGTCGATCACGTCCTCGTAGATCGGACGCTGGGGACCGCCGAAGCCGTTGTCGATGATCACGACCTCGCGGCCGTCGCGGAAGCGGCGCGAACGGCGCACGAGGCGGCCGTCATCGTCCACCACGGTGACGATCTGGATGCCGCCCGGACGGTCGAGATAGGTGATCGTGTCGCCGCCGCGGCGCTCGCTGCGGTAGGCGCCGCGGTCGAGATAGCGGAAGCGCTCGTTCTCGTCGTGCCGGATGAAGTAATTGTCGCGATCCCGCACGATGATGCGGCCGGGCTCGCGGATATAGGTGCGTCCGCCTTCGTTGAACTCACGCCGGTCACGACGGACCTCGTCGTAGCTGCGCACGTCGTTGCCGCGGAAGCCGCCCTCGACATAGCCGGGCCGGCCCGGACGGTTGAAGACGTCGCGGCGGTCCCGCTCGTCCTTGCGCTCGAACGCCTCGCGGCGTTCGCGGTCGCGTCGTTCGATCTCGCCACGCCGCTCGGTGTCGCCCGCCGCCGGGCGGTTGGCGCCGCCGGGCCGGTTGTCATCCGCGCCACGCCTGTCGTCCGGCCCGCGCCGGTCGTCCGCACCGCGCCGGTCGTCCGCACCGCGCTTGTCGTCACGGTCGTTCTTCTCCTGCGCCTGACCCGGCGGGACGAAGGGCTTACCCGGAACGCCCGGCCGGGTGTTGGGAGCCGGCTTCGCGTCGGGGGCTTTGGTATCGGGTGTCTTAGCATCCGGCGTCTTGGCATC
>NZ_NKUG01000225.1 GCF_014845095.1 Methylobacterium bullatum
GCCCCCCTCCCCTATGGCGGCCCGGTGACGCCCCTGGCGGAGAGCCCTCCCCTGAACGCGGCCCGGTCCGAGACGCAGCAGGCCAGCGACAATTCGGGTCCGGCGGCTGTCTCCGTGGTGGATCTCAACACCGCCTCGGTGGCGGAACTCAACGGCCTCAAGGGTGGCGGCATGATCGGCCGCGCCATCGCCCAGCGCCGGCCCTATGCCTCGGTGGATCAGCTGCTCTCGAAACGCGTCCTCAGCCGGTCGACCTATGAGCGGATCAAGAACCAGGTGACCGTGCGTTGAGCGATGGAGGCCGGCTTCGTGCTGGCATCGGACGCCGCCGCTTCGTAAGATCGGCGAGAGGGTCGTGGGCGCCAGCCCTGCGATCGACCGAACAGACAACGAGGCGTCGGGGCCGGATGGGTGAGATGCGTGCCACCACGGCTCGGCGAGGAACGGCCCGGTTCGCCGGCATCGCGCGGACCGTTTTCGCAAAGCCCGCTCCGCCAGCCACGGGACAAAGCCGCATCCCACGCGCCCGATGCACCGGGAACGCTTGAAAGGACCCGATATGTTGACACAGCCCAGCAACATCACCCTGCGCGACGATCTCGGGGTGACGGAGACCTCCGAGACCGACAACGTGGTGCGGTGGGACGGCGAACGGCTCTATGTGGAGCACGACATCTAT
>NZ_NKUG01000226.1 GCF_014845095.1 Methylobacterium bullatum
ATGTGGAGCACGACATCTATCACAACGGCCAGCTCGTCCATAAAAAGTACCGCAAGAACGTCACCGAACCCGTGGCGAAGGCACTCCAGGCGCTGATCAATCGCGCCAAGCAATAGCGTGGCGGCGTCCGTCAGGCCCCACTGCCACAGGAGACCGACGCGCCACAGGCGGGATCGGCCTTGCCGGGTCCGGTAGGAGGGCCGCCGAACCAGTCGCCGATGTCGGCCGCCGGGGCGCGTCGCATCCCGCAACCGGCCGGGCGCGAGGTGTGACTAGCAGCAGGCCGCGAGCCTCGCCTCAGTAGCGGGCCGTCACGCTGGCGAGGACGGTGAGCGGTGCGCCGGGGAGATTGTTGAACTGATTGAAGGGCTGCTCGATGTAGCGGCGATCCGTGAGGTTGCGGCCGTTCACGGCGAAACGCCATATCGGGTCGATCTCGTAGAACAATGTCGCGTCGAGGCGCGCATAGGCACCGACCTTGTAGCTGTTGGCGATGTCGCCGAAGCGCTCGCCCACATAGGTGACGCCGCCGCCGAAGCCCCAGCCCCGCATCGGGCCGCTCTGGAACTGGTACGTCGACCACAGGCTGGTGCTGAAGGTCGGGGCAGCCGGGAGCCGGTTGCCGATGGCGACCGTCCTATCCTGCGTCACCCGCGCATCGAGGTAGCCGATACCGCCGATGATCCTCCATCCGGGCAGGATCTCACCGGCGATGTCGGCCTCGACGCCCTGCGAACGCTGCTCGCCGGTGATGATGGAGAAGCGGCTGTCGGAGGGGTCGGTCGCGGCCACGTTCGCCCGAACGATCCGGAAGGCGGCGGCGCTCAGGGTGAGGCGATCGGGGATCAGGTCGACGCGCGTGCCGATTTCGACCTGCTCGCCGGTCTCCGGCGCCGGCGTCAGGCCACTGCTCACATTGGCGGTCTGGGGCGTGAAGGAGGTCGTGTAGCTTCCGTAGACGGTGAGCGGCTCGATCGGCCGCCAGACCAGGCCGACGCGCGGCGAGGTTCCGGTGACGTCCCGCGTGGGTGGGACGGTGTTGTTGGTGAGGGTGCGCTGGAAATAAAACTGGTTGGCCGTATCCACGCGGACGCCGAGGACGAGTTGCAGCCCCTGGGCCAGCTCGATCTGGTCCTGCATGTAGGTGCCGACCATGAACAGCTTCTGCCGCAGGTCGCTCTGCAGGGCGAGCGTTCCGATCTGCGGTATCGATCCCCGGATCGGATTGAGGAAGGAGACCGGGCTGGCCGTGCCCTGCTGCGCATAGGGATGCCGGTACCCATCGACGATTTCGACGCCCAACAGGGCCGTGTGGCGGAAGCCGAACAGATCGAAGCGGGCGACGGCTTCCGTCTGGCTGTCGATCGAGTTGTAGATGGACTCGATCTCGGACAGACGCCGCGTCAGCGACGCCCCGTTCGCGCTCACCCCGGTGGCGCGGGTGGCGAACACGTCGAACTGGCCCCATTGACCGTTGATCACCTGCCGCAGGGTCAGGCTTTCGTTGACGTCATGCTCGGCCCGCAGGGTGATGGAGTTCGACTCGCCGTAATACCGGGACCAGGACTCGCCATAGTAACGGCGGATGTTGTCCAGGGGCACCCGACCCTGGAAAGCCGTGAGACCTTCGTCATACTGGCTGTGCTGGCGCGAGAACTCGGCATTCAGGGAGATCCGCGTCGAAGCATCGGGCGTCCACAACAAGGACGGCGCGAAGAAATGGCGCGAATTGGAAGGGCCGCCGAAATCCCGGAAGGTGGGGTCGTCCTGCGTGGCGAAGCTGAAGCGGGCGGCGAGCCCTTCCGTCCCCGGGACCGCTCCCGTCACCGAGCCCTGAAGCCGCCGGAAGGCGTAAGACCCGCCCTGCAGGGTGAGGTCCGCGGAGGGCGTGAGCAGGGGCTGGCGCGTGACGATGTTGATCAGGCCACCGGGATCGCCCCTGCCATAGAGGACGGAGGTGGGGCCCTTGAGCACTTCCACGCGCTCGACATTGGCGAGGTCGCGCTGTGTCGGCTGGAAGGTGTTGGCCGGGTTCAGCAGCACGCCGTCGATCGCGTAGGTCTGGGTGTTGAAGCCACGCAGCACATAGGTGTCGGACCGGCCCTGGATGGTGCCGGCGGGCTGGACATTGCTCACATTGGTGAGCGCATCGGTCAGGCGGACGTCCTGTTGATCGACGAGCACGTCACGGGGAACCACTTGGACCGATTGCGGAGAGTCGCGCAGGGCCGTGTCCGTCCGGGTCGAGGTCGCGGAACGGCTCGCCCGGTAGCCGGTGACGGGGCCGTTCGCCCGTTCGCCGCTGCCGATCACCGACAGCTCCGACAGGACCACCGCGCTCTCGGCCGGAAGCGTCTGGGCCTTCGCGCCGGAGAACGGCCCGACACCGACCGCCAGAATGGCGGCTATATTCAGGACGACGAGCGGACGCAGCATTGTGCTGCGATATAACTCAACTGCTAGTTTGCTCATTGTGTCGTCGTCTCAAGTCTCGGTACGTCATTGCCGGCATCGAGAGCTGTTGAAGGACAACTCACTCCGCAACAAGCACGCTTCACGCGACACGGGCGGGCGCAACTCGGTTCATACAGCCCTGTTGCAATTCGATGACGCTCTAGAAAAGCTCTAAACTATTTCTGATCAAGACATAAAAGAGACGAACCATAGTAGAATAGCTCGTTTATTGCCGAACACTATCACCCAGCGGGACGATCCTGGGGTGACGGAGACCTCCGGGACCGACAATGTGGTGCGGTGGGACGATGAGCGGCTCCATGTGGAGCACGACATCTATCACGACGGCCAACTCGTCCCCGAGAAGGCCCGCGGGAACGTCGCCGAGACCGAGGCGAAAGCGCTCCGCGAGCGGATCAATCGCGCCAAGCCATGGCGAACACGAACCGCGGCTCCTCGGTCACCGGCCCGGCGGACAGGCGCATGCATGCGCCGGGATCGGGGCCGCTCCGAGCGAGGATTTGGTAAGCCCGATTCCGGGCATCCCTGGACGCGTGCTCAATTCTCCACGATGGTGCGACCGCTCGCGCTCAGGTCGTCCGCGATGCTCCGTAGGGTGTCCATCGACGCTGCCTACGGTGACGGAGGTTCCCGGCGATGGTCCTGTCTCGATGTGTCGCCGTCTTCGCGGCCCTGTTCGCCGCTCTGCTGATATCCGTTCCGGCGACCGCGCAGCAGGCCGAGAAGCGCATCGCCCTCGTGGTCGGAAACGGCGCCTATGAGGGGGCGCCCATCGCCACCGCCGCCAACGATGCCGGCCTCATCGCGCAGACGCTGCAGGCGGCGGGCTTCGACGTGGTGGGGGCGCGCGACCTCGACGAGGATGCCCTGCGCAAGGCCTTGCGCGACTTCCTCGACAAGGCAGCGGCCTTTGGGCCGGACACGGTGGCCTTCGTCTATCTCGCCGGATACGGGCTGCAACTCGAGGGCGAGACCTTCTTCGCCCCGGCGGATGCCCGCATCGCCACCGCCGTCGATGTTCCCGTCTCGGCCCTGCGCGTGTCGGACTACATCAAGCGCCTCTCCACCGTCCCCTTGAAGGCCCGGTTCGTGGTGCTCGACGCGGCCCGCGCCAACCCGTTCGTGAAGACGGGCGACCCGCTCGCCGGCGGTCTCGCCCTGGTGGAGGCCGAACCCGGCAGCCTCATCGCCTACAACGCGGCGCCCGGCACCGTGGCGCCGCCCGAGACGGGGGCGTATGGCGCCTATGCGCAGGCCCTGGTGGAGATGATCCGCGAGGGCGGTCTCCAGCCGGCGGCGTTGTTCGACCGGGTGCGCCTGCGGGTGAGCGAGACCACCGGGGGCGCGGCCATGCCCTGGGACGATTCCAAGATCGAGGTGCCGTTCGTGTTCTTCGAGCGCAACGCCGACGCGCCCGCCCCGGCGCAGGCCGAGCAGATCGCGACTTTGCGCGACCGCCCCTTGCGCGAGATCGGTGCGCGGGACGCCTATTCGGTGGCGGTCGAGCGCGACACGTTGCAGGGGTACCAGGATTTCCTCGGGGCCTATCCCGATGACCCGATGGCCAAGCGCGTGCGCGCCATCGTGGCCGCCCGGCGCGAGGCGACGACCTGGCGCCGCGCCCTGTCGTCCGGCACGCAGGACGCCTACTGGTCCTACCTTTCGCGCTACCCGCGCGGACCGCACGCGGCGGATGCGCGCCGTCGCCTCGCGCCGGGCGGCCACGATGG
>NZ_NKUG01000227.1 GCF_014845095.1 Methylobacterium bullatum
CCCCACAAGGGGGAGGAGAGCCGCGCATCCCGCGACATGTGCGAATCTGAAAGCCCGCAAAAGGGGGTAGTAGGGTGAGACCGAACGAAAGCTCGCCCCGGTCAGAAGCTCACCGGCCGTGCCCGCTTCACCTGCGGGATCGTCTCGATCTCCGCCCGCACGCTCTCCGAGATCGGCGCATCCACGGCGCAGAAGCAGATGGCGTTGCCGCCCTCTTCCTCGCGGCCGAGATTGAACGTGGCGACGTTGACGCCGGCCTCGCCCAGGATGGTGCCGAGCCGGCCGATGAATCCCGGCTTGTCGTGGTTGCGCACGTAGAGCATGTGCGGCGCGAAGGCGGCGTCGATGGCGATGGAGCGGATCTCGATGATCCGGGGCTTGCCGTCATGGAACACCGTCCCGGCGGCGTCGCGCGGCATGTCCTCGGCATCCACGGTGATGCGGATGACCGATTCGTAGTCGCTCGCCCCGCCCTCGCGCTTGATCTCGTCCACCACGATGCCGCGCTCGCGCGCCAAGGCGGGGGCCGAGACCATGTTGATGTCCTGCAGGAACGGCCGCAGCGCCCCCGTCACCGCCGCCGCCGTGAGCGCGCGGGTGTTCATGCCGGCGACAGCGCCCTCGTAGGTGATGCGGATGCCCTTGATCGGCGCGTCCGTGAGCTGGCCGAGGAACGAGCCGAGCTTTTCGGCCAGCGCCACGAACGGCTTCAACCGGGGAGCCTCATCGGCCGAAATCGACGGGAAGTTGATCGCGTTGGTGATCGCCCCGGTCATCAGGTAATCGGACATCTGCTCGGCGACCTGCAGCGCCACGTTCTCCTGCGCCTCGTTGGTGGAGGCCCCGAGATGCGGGGTGCAAATGACGTTCGGGTGGCCGAAGAGCGGGTTGGCGGTGGCGGGCTCCTCGATGAACACGTCGAAGGCCGCCCCGGCCACATGGCCCGAATCGAGGGCCGCACGGAGGGCCACCTCGTCCACGAGGCCGCCACGGGCACAGTTGACGATGCGCACGCCGGGCTTCGTCCGGGCGAGGTTCTCGGCCGACAGGATGTTGCGGGTCTTGTCGGTCATCGGCACGTGGAGCGTGATGATGTCGGCCCGCGCCAGCAGCGCGTCGAGCTCGACCTTCTCCACGCCGATCTCAAGAGCGCGCTCGGGCGAGAGGTAGGGGTCGTAGGCCACGACCTTGAGCTTCAGGCCCACCGCGCGGTCGGCGACGATGGCGCCGATATTGCCGCAGCCGATGATGCCCAGCGTCTTGCCCGTCAGCTCGACGCCCATGAAGCGGTTCTTCTCCCACTTGCCGGCCTGGGTGGAGAGATCCGCCTGCGGGATCTGCCGCGCCAGGGCGAACATCATCGCGATGGCGTGTTCGGCGGTGGTGATGGAATTGCCGAAGGGCGTGTTCATGACGATGACGCCGCGCGCCGTGGCGGCGGCGACATCGACGTTGTCGACGCCGATTCCCGCCCGGCCGATGACCTTCAGCCGCGAGGTCTGGGCCAGCACCTTCTCCGTGACCTTGGTGGCCGAGCGGATGGCGAGACCGTCGTAATGGCCGATGACGGCCGCGAAGCGTTCCTTGTCCTTGCCGAGATTGGGGAAGAAGTCGACGTCGATTCCACGGTCACGGAAGATCTGAACGGCCGCGTTCGAGAGGGAATCGGAAATGAGCACCTTGGGAGCAGCCATGATGGCCTCCGGCTCTTGAGGAAGGGGGGATGCGGGCAACATCGGGGCCACCCTGTTCGGGCAGCCGGCATCGGATCCCGTCCGCCCACCTCATCCTGAGGTGCTGCGTTTGCAGCCTCGAGGAGGGCTCCAGACAGCGCAGCGCGAACTGGAGTGCTCCTTCGAGGCCTCCGCTACGCTGCGGCACCTCAGGATGAGGGTGCGGTTCGGATCGGTGTCGTCAGGCGGCGCACATGAACAATGGGCGCCGACCAGCGCGTCTTCGCCTCAGGCAGCCTTGGCGAGCTTCGCCTTCTCAGACGCATAGGCCCAGTCGAGCCACGGCATCAGGGCCTCGAGATCCGAGGTCTCCACCGTGCCGCCGCACCAGATGCGCAGGCCGGCCGGCGCGTCGCGATAGGCGCCGATGTCGAAGGCGATGCCCTCGGCATCGAGCGTGTCGGCGATGCCCTTGGCGACCGCCGCCACGGTGGCGTCACCCTTGGCCAGCACGTCCGGATCGGTGATGACGAGGCAGACGCCGGTGTTCGAATACGTCGCCGGGTCGACGGCGAGGTGCCCGATCCAGGGGGTCCGCGCCACCCAGTCGTGGACGACCTTGGCATTGGCGTCGGCGCGGGCATGGAGCGCGTCGAGACCGCCGATGCTCTGCGCCCAGCGCAGGGTGTCGAGGTAATCCTCCACCGCGAGGAGCGAGGGCGTGTTGATCGTGTCGCCCTTGAAGATGCCCTCGATCAGCTTGCCGCCCTTGGCCATGCGGAAGACCTTCGGGATCGGCCAGGCGGGGGTGTTGCTCTCGATGCGCGCGACGGCGCGGGGCGAGAGGACGAGCATGCCGTGCGCGGCCTCGCCACCCATCACCTTCTGCCAGGAGAAGGTGACGACATCGAGCTTGGCCCAGTCGAGCGGCATGGCGAAGGCGGCCGAGGTCGCGTCGCAGATCGTGACGCCTTCGCGGTCGGCGGCGATCCAGTCGCCGTTCGGCACGCGGACGCCGGCGGCGGTGCCGTTCCAGGTGAAGATGACGTCGTTGTGCTTGGTGTCGATGGCCGACAGGTCCGGCAGCACGCCGTAGGCGGTCTGGTGGACGATGGGCGAGATCTTGAGTTCCTGCAGCGCGTCCGTGACCCATTCGGAGCCGAAGGCTTCCCAGGCGGCCACTTCGACGGTCTTGGGGCCGAGCATCGACCACATGGCCATCTCGACGGCGCCGGTATCGGAGGCGGGGACGATGGCGATGCGGTAATCGGCGGGCACGCGCAGCACGGTGCGGGTCAGCTCGATGGCCTCGACCAGCTTGGCCTTGCCGGCGGGGGAGCGGTGCGAGCGGCCGAGCGCGGCGTTCTGAAGGGCCTGCAGGGTCCAGCCGGGACGCTTGGTGCAGGGGCCGGACGAGAAATTCGGCACGCGGGGGCGCGTGGTGGGACGTGTCATGATAAAAGTCCATCCTTACAGATGAATGCTCCTCGTTGGGGAGGAGTGGCCCGGCGCTGCCAATGGACCCGTCCCGGCGACTTAGCAAGATGCTCGGGCGATAAATTCAGTCCCGACCGGCACAAAGGCGCCGGTTTTTTCGACCAAGTCTTTGAGAATCAGGCCTTTGTCGGGTGAGACTTGCTCGCACCCATCAGGTCGGGCCGGCGCTCGCGGGTGATCCGTTCCGCCTCCTCCCGCCGCCAGCGGGCGATGGCGCCATGGTTGCCGCCGGTGAGGATGTCGGGAATCGCACGGCCCTCCCATTCCCGCGGCCGAGTGTAGTGCGGGTATTCGAGGAGCCCGCCCTCGAAACTCTCCTCGTCGCCCGAGACCGCCTTGCCCATGACGCCGGGCAGCAGGCGCACGCAGGCATCGATGGCGACGAAGGCCGCGACCTCCCCGCCCGACAGGATGTAGTCGCCGATGGAGACCTCCTCGAGGCCCCGCGCCGCGATGACCCGCTCGTCCACCCCCTCGAACCGGCCGCAGACCACGACGATGCCCGGCCCCTCCGCCAGCTCGCGCACGCGCGCTTGCGTCAGGGGGCGGCCGCGCGGGCTCATGAGCAGACGGGGGCGGGT
>NZ_NKUG01000228.1 GCF_014845095.1 Methylobacterium bullatum
TCCCCACAAGGGGGAGGGGAAGTGCACCTCAATTCGGCGACACCGCCACGCCCCAGGGCAGCAATCCCACCGGGATGCTCTTGATGACCTTGTTCGCCTCCACATCCACCACCGAGACGTCGTTGGAGGAGCCGTTGGTGGAGAACAGAAACTTCTGGTCCGGCGTGAAGGCGAGCTGCCACACGCGCTGCCCCACGGGCAGGTACTTCTCGACGTTGTAGGTCTTGGCGTCGATCACCGCGATGCGGTTGGCGGGCCCCAGGGCCACGAAGGCCTTGGTGCCGTCCTTGGTGATGCGGATGCCCACGGGCTGGATCGCCTCCTCGTTCACGCCGGCGATCTTGAAGGCGATCTTGTTGATCACCCTCCGCGCGGCGACGTCGATGATGCTGATCGTGCCGCCGACCTCGGCCGAGACCCAGAGGAACTTCCCGTCCGAGGTGAATTCGGCAAAGCGCGGTCGCGCATCCACCAGCACATTGTCGATCACCTGGAACGTGGTGGTGTCGATGAAATGCGCCATGTTGGTGGTCTCGGAGGTGTTCACCAGGATCTTGCCGTCCGGCGACAGGCCCATCCCCTCCGGCTCCACCCCCACGGGCACCTCGGCCAGGACCTTGTTCTTCTCGATGTCGATGACGGTGACCTGGCTGTCGTCCTCGTTGGCGACGTAGAGCGGGTTGCCGCCCGGCCCCAAGATGAACTGCTCGGGATCGGGTCCGGAGCGGAGCGAGCGCACCACCTTGCCGGTGGCGGTGTCGAGCACGTCGATGCGGTCGTCGTCGCTGGCGCAGACGAACAGCTCCTTGCCGTCCTTGCTCGTCGTCACCCCGCGGGGGCGCCGACCGACCTTCCAGGTTCCGGTCACGGCCATCGTCGCCGTGTCGATGACGCTGACGGTGTTGGCCTTCTCGTTGGTCACGTAGACCGTGTAGGCCTGCGCGGTGGCGCTCAGAGCCATCGTCGCGCCGACGAGGGCGGCCACACACACGCCTGCCTTGAAGCCGAAGCTCATTCCGTCTTCTCCCTGGGCATCGCTTCTTTGCGCGATTGACAGTGATTATAGTGCAGTTTGTCCTGACGGGGAGCGCATGCCTGCACGCGGAACGCAAGCGCGTTGCCGCAGGACGGGCGCGAAAATTCGCAGATCCCCGAACATTCGCGGACCGTCAGAACCGACACGCCGTCTCGGGAAGGTCGACACCGAGGGTGTCCAGCGGCGTGCGCTGATGGGTGAAGCCCTGCTCGGGCGCCACGGTCACCATGGCCTTGGGCTGCACCACGATGATCGGCTGGCGCAGCTGGTGGTCCCAGGGACGGTAGGTCAAGGAGACACCCTTGTAAGCGGGCAGGCTGAAGGCCGGGTCGGCGAAATAGGGGGCGAGCACGACCGGATCGGCGGTCTTCTTCTGCGTCGCCGCCTCGCCCACTGAGCGCACGGCCGCCCAGACCTGGTAATCGAGAGGCCGCATCAGCCGGCCGGCGAGACGCCGGAAGCGGTTCTGCGCCTGCGCCGCCCCCCAGGTCTCCAGGGTCGGGTGCCAGGTGGCCGCAATGAGCCCCTGCGTTCCCGCGACCGGCCGGGGGTCCACCGTGCGGAAGGGGACGTAGTCGCCCCAATCGTTCGCCTCGTCGGCGACGATGGCGAGGTCGTAATCGACGCCGCGGGTGAAGACCATCGCCTCGGAGCGGGTCGGCGTGTCGCCCCGCGCCTTGGCGAGCGGGCCGAAGGTCCAGGGCTTCTCGGCGGTGATCTTCAGGGAGAACTTCTTGGCCGAGGCCCGGAACGCGTCGGCATAGAGCTTGTCGTTGTCGTTGGGGCCGACGATCAGGAACATCTTGCGCCAGCGCATCAGCGTGAAGAACTGCGCCAGCGCGTCGGTCTGCATCGCCCGGCTCGGGATCACGTGGAAGACGTTTTTGCGGCAATCGGCGCCGCGCAGGCGGTCGTCGGGCGCGGCGGTGTTGAACACGGTCACGCCCTCGCCCTTGACCGCGTCGGCGACCGCCAGAACCTCGTCGGCCGGCAGGGCCAGGACGAGATAGCGGATCCCCTTGCCCACGAGGTCGCGGGCGGCGTCGACGGCGCTCTTGCCCTCCGTGAGGGCGACCTCGTCGAGGGCGTAGGTCTGCTTGGTGAAGCGCCCGGTCGTATTGTTGTCCTTCACCGCCATGCGGGCGCCGGCGACGCCCTCATCCTCCGGCGCGGCCTCGGCATCGTAGGAGGACGGCGCGATCTCGGGCCGGTAGATCAGGCCGATATGGGTGTCACCCGGAGCGGCCTCCGCCGCCTGCGCGGAGGCCGCCGGTTCCTGCGCCACCGCGAGGGACGCCGTGCCGCCGAGGCCGAGCGTGAGGACGAGGGCGGCGGATCGGGAGAGGAGCGATGCGTTCATACGGTCGGCACGCTAACAACATTGCGCGCATACGCTCAATCGCGGAAGCATAAGGAAACCCTAAGGCGCGGCGGAGCGTCGCTTGCGCGCCGATGGACACGAATACACGCGAGATCGCTCCGCGCCGGCGAGCCGATTTGCACGACTTGTCAAATCCGGTCACTGCTCGACTTTGAAGGCTCGGGCGCGGTGTCCGCCGCAGGCCGCATCGATCGTGACACAGGTTCGCCATGTCCCCATTCGTCAGGTCTCGTCGCGCCACGCCCATGATGCCAAAGTCCGTGAAGTCATTGCCGCCAACCGGCCTCGGACGCGCGGTGATGCGGCCCGCCGCCCTCGCCCTGGCCGCGATCCTGGCCGGATCGCTCCTGGCAGGACCGGCCCTCGCCGCTCCCGACAAGGCGGCGATCTTCGGCATCGAGCTCAACGATCCGGGTGTGGTCGGCGGCCGCAAGGCGCGTCCCGACGAGGCTCGACGCCTCGCCCTGGTCACGGAGGAGCTCCGCAAGGCGCTCACCGCCGGCAATGCGGTGGAGGTCGTGGACGTGGCGCCCCAGGCCGCCGAGATCGCCAAGCAGGCTCCCCTCTTCAAATGCGAGGGCTGCGCCGCCACCATCGCCAAGACCCTCGGGGCCGATCTCGCCGTCAACGGTTTCGTGGAGAAGGGCTCCAACCAGATCTTCAATCTCTACGTCCTCATCTCGGACGCCGCTTCCGGCAAGGTCGTGCGGGCTGGACAGGTGGTGATCCGGGCCGATACCGACGACACATGGGCCCATGCCATGCGATGGGTGGTCAAGAACCGCCTCCTGGCCGAACCCTTGCCCAACCGATCCTGAGTCTCCCGTTGCCCCATCATTCCGTGTCGAAGCCGATGTCATCCGATCTGCGCGCGCGTCCCCGCCTCCTCGTCAGCGTCCGCGACGCGGACGAGGCCGTGATGGCGGCGCGGGCGGGCGCCGACCTCGTCGATGCCAAGGACCCCGTCCGGGGCGCGCTCGGGGCGCTCCCCGTCGAGACGGTCCGGGCGATCGTCGCGTCCATCGCGGACGTGGCCGTCAGCAGCGCGGTGGCCGGCGAGCCGCAGGACGCCGCCTCCCTGCCCGGATCGGTGGCGGCGATGGCCGGGACCGGCATCGGCTACGTCAAGGTCGCCGTGCGGGCCGATTTCGACGACGACGCCCTCGCCGCCGCGGCGCGGGCCGCCCCCGGCCGCCTGATCGCGGTCCTCTTCGCCGGAGCACCGATGCCGGACGACCTCGTCGGCCGCCTCGCCGGGGCGGGCTTTGCCGGGGTGATGATCGACACCGCCACCAAGGACGGCCGGCGCCTCGGCGACCTCCTGCCCGCCCCTCGCCTCTCGGCCTTCACCGCCGACGCCCGCCTGCATGGCCTGCTCTCCGGCCTCGCGGGATCGCTGACGATCGCCGACATCGCCGTCCTCGCCGCGCACCGGCCGGACTATCTCGGCTTTCGTGGCGGCCTCTGCTTCGGCAGCGACCGGACGCGCGGCCTCGACGCGGAGCGCGTGGCCCTGGCCGTGCAGACTCTTCGCGGGCTCGACCGGCGGAACGCGGCGTGACGGGCGCGCCTCCCACCATCGTGAAGCTCGGCGGCAGCCTCGTCTCGGACGCGGCGCGGCTCGGACGCCTTCTCGGCGCACTGGCGGATGGCGGCGAGGGCCGCTGCGTCGTCGTGCCGGGCGGCGGCCCGTTCGCCGATGCGGTGCGTCAGGCCCAGGGGCGGCTGGGCTTCTCGGACGCCCTCGCCCACCGCCTCGCCCTCGATGCCATGGGCCGGATGGCGGAGGTGCTTTCGGAGGGCGAGCCGCGCCTCGCCATCGTGCGCAGCGTGAGGGAAGCCCGCTCGGCCGAGGCGCCTGTCATCTGGGACCCTGTCGCGCTGAAAGACGGGCATGCTTCCATCCCCGAGACCTGGGACGTCACGTCGGACACCCTCGCCCTCTGGCTCGCCACCGAACTCGGGGCACCCCGCTGCATCCTGGTGAAATCCATCGATCGCCCGGCGGGTGCGAGCCTGTCCGACCTCGTCCGGATGGGCGTGGTCGACGCGGCCTTTCCCGCCTTCGCCGCGTCCTACGCTGGCGAGATCGTGATCCGGGGTCCGGGCGCGGACATCGTAAGGGCCGCCGCGTGAGCACGCCCGAACATCTCGTCTTCATCACCGGCCGGATGGCGAAGGCGCGCCTGGAGAAGGTCGCCGCGACCCTGCCGGCCGAGCGCTTCGCCTGGAGCATCGCCGATGCGGGCGTGAAAGTGGCGGCCCTGATGACCGAGGAGATCATCCGCCGTCGCGTGACGATCCCAGAGGGCGCCACGCGCATCGTCCTGCCGGGCCGCTGCCGCGCCAATCCGGAGGCGTTGTCCGCCCATTTCGGCCTGCCGGTGGAGCGCGGGCCGGACGAGGTGGTGGACCTTCCGGCCTATCTCGGCCTCGCGGGACGCAACGTCGATCTCTCACGCCACGATCTGCGCATCTTCTCCGAGATCGTCGATGCCTCGAAGATGACGCCTGAGCAGATCCTGGCCAAGGGCCTCGACCTGGCGCGACGCGGCGCGGACGTGATCGATCTCGGCGGCCTGCCCGACACCGAGTTCCCGCATCTCGAAGAGTGCGTGCGCCTGCTGAAAGGGGCGGGGCTGAAGGTCAGCGTCGATTCCTTCTCCCTCGACGAGTTGACCCGCGGGGCGAAGGCCGGGGCCGACTTTCTCCTCAGCCTCAACGAGGAGACCCTGGACCTCGCCTTCGAGACCGATGCGGTGCCGGTCCTGGTGCCGATGCGGCCCGACGACCTGCCCTCCCTCGACCGCGCCATCGAGCGCATGGAGAAGGCCGGCCGGCCCTACATGGCCGACCCGATCCTGGAGCCGATCCATTTCGGCTTCGTCGAGTCGATCACGCGCTATCACGAGACGCGCAAGCGCTGGCCCGGCATCGACATGATGATGGGCACCGGCAACCTCACCGAACTCACCGAGGCCGACAGCCTCGGTGTCACCGCCCTCCTGGTCGGCATGTGCTCGGAACTGTCGATCCGCAACGTCCTAATCGTGCAGGTCTCCAACCACACGCGGCGCACGGTGGAGGAGCACGACGCCGCCCGCCGGGTGATGTTCGCCGCAAAGGCCGATACCGCCCTGCCCAAGGGCTACGGACGCCAATTGCTGGCCTTGCACGACAAGCGCCCCTTCGTGCAGACCCCGGAGGAGATCGCGGCCCAGGCGGCGGAGGTGCGCGACCCGAACTACCGCATCGCGGTGGCCGAGGACGGCATCCACGCCTTCAACCGCGACGTCCACACGATCGGCACCGATGCCATGGCGTTCTTTCCCGATCTCGACGTCGCCGCCGACGGGGCCCACGCCTTCTATCTCGGTGGCGAGCTGACCAAGGCCGAGACGGCCTGGCGCCTCGGCAAGCGCTACGTCCAGGACGAGCCCCTGCGCTGGGGCGTCGCCGCGGACGAGGAGGTCGAGGACACCACCGCCTTCAAGAAGGCCGGGCATACCAAGCATTCCGGCCCCGGCGGCGCGGAGCGCACCACCCGCGATGCGACGCCCGTGGAGGCCGATGCCGGCAAGCCCGAATTGGTGGAATCCGGCGAGGCCAAGTCCTCAGACACCGAGGCCACGGGCGACAGGGGCGCGCGCATCGTCTGCGGCAAGCTCGTTCCCGCCGGCGAGTCCTGATCCGATGCCGCTGATCCTCGAGACCATCGTCACCACCACCTCGCCCGCGGGCGACCTGCATCTCGTGCCCTTCGGCCTCATCCGCGAGGGCGAGGAGTGGGTGCTCGCCCCATTCCGGCCCTCGCCCACCATCCTCAACCTCGACGCCAACCCGGTCTTCGCCGCGTCGAGCCCGAGCGACGTGCGGGTGATCGCCGGCGCGGTCACCGGGCGGCGCGACTGGGCGACCCTGCCCTGCGATCGCATCCCGGGCCGGCGCCTCGCCGAGAGCTTCGGCCATGCCGAGTTCGAGGTGATCGCTGTGGAGGACGATGCGACGCGCCCGCGCTACCGTGCCCGCATGGTACACAGCGCCAGCCACATGCCGTTCTTCGGCTACAACCGCGCTCAAGCTGCGGTGCTGGAGGCGGCGATCCTGTCGACGCGCCTGCACATGCTGGAGCCGGACAAGATCCTCACGGAGATGCGCTACCACGCCATCGCGATATCCAAGACAGCCGGGCCCGCCGAGCGCGAGGCCTGGGACTGGATCGAGGACAAGGTCGCCGCCGCCCTCGGGCGCGGCGAGCCGGTTCTCGCACGAGCCCCCCAAGCACCCTAGACGGTGCGTTCCCGAGGAGACAGGGTTGATGAGATTCAAGACGCTGGCCGCCGTGGCGGCGCTCGCCACGGTATCCTTTGCGGCGCAGGCCCATGGCCCGACCCGCCAGAAGGTCTCCCAGACCATCGAGATCAACGCCCCGGCCGACAAGGTCTGGGCCGTGCTCGGAAATTTCCAGGATGCCAGCTGGATTCCGGTCGTCGAGAAGACCGAGGGCAAGGGCGGCAACGAGGTCAAGGCCACTCGCGTCCTGACCCTCAAGGGCGGCGCCACGGTCGAGGAAGAGCTCGCCAAGTACGACGCCGAGAAGAAGACCTACATGTACCGGATCACCAAGGTGGACGTGAAGACGCTGCCGGTGAACGACTATTCCTCGACCATCGAGGTCGAGGGCGACGGCGCCAAGACCAAGGTCACCTGGCGCGGCGCGTTCTACCGCGGCTACATGAACAACGATCCGCCGCCGGACCTGAACGACGACGCCTCCAAGGCGGCCGTCCTCGGCCTCTACAAGGCCGGCCTGGATAACGTGAAGGCCAAGGCCGAGAAGGGCTCTTGAGCCTGTTTTGCCCTAGGGCCTCGGATCCGGTGGCTCGCACCGGACCGAGTGGCGACGCGCTCCTCCCTCCCCCTTGTGGGGAGGGACCGAGGGTGGGGGTGGCTCTGCCGGCCTCGGCAGCAGGAGGGTCGCCCGACCAC
>NZ_NKUG01000229.1 GCF_014845095.1 Methylobacterium bullatum
GGCGCGGGTTGTGGCGGAGTCACCTTGGTCGGCTCGGTGCGCTGCACCGGCGCCGCCGGATCGTCGCTGCCCTGCGGCCAGAAGGCCTGGACCAGGCCCGCCAGCGCCGCCGCCACGACGAAGAGCACCACCACCCGTAGAAGAGTCGAACCGCTGAGCATCCAACCCGCCTCACGCGCACAATACACGCGGGACGCTAACATGGGAGAGAAACCAAAGTCTTGCCGTCCTGGCCGATGTCCTCAGGCGTCTGCGTCACGAAGCGCATCGTCTGAAACCACGCGTCGCATGAGGCGGTCGCGGCATCGCCGTCGGGGACGGTGACGGAGCACTCTACGACGCATCGACGGACGGGGCCGCTCCGGTCATGGTCCGCCGCGATGTCCACCGCCTCCCTCGCTGCCTCGCTGAACCGGTTCGTCGTCGAGCGCATGGGCGCCCTGCGATACCTGCCGGCGCTGTTTCGCCTCGTCTATGCCGCGAGCCCGCGCCTGCTGATGGCGAGCGTCGCTCTGCGTCTCGCGCGGGCGAGCCTGCCGGTGTTGATGCTCTATCTCGGCAAGCTCATCCTCGACGCCATCGTCGCCGAACACGCCCGGCCCCATCCCGCAGGAACCGGCATCGCCGGCTGGATGGCGGATCCGGCCCTCAGGCGTCTCGCCGGCCTCGTCGCGGTGGAACTCGGCCTCGCCATCCTGTCCGATCTGCTCGGGCGGCTGAGCACCCTCACCGACGGGCTGGTCGCGGACCGCTACGCCAATGCCGCCACCCTGCGGCTGATGCGCCACGCCGCCGCCCTCGACCTCGAGCAATTCGAGGACAGCGCCCAGCAGGACCGGCTGGAGCGCGCCCGCCGGCAGGTGACCGGGCGCTCCAACCTGCTGTTCCAGCTCTTCGGGCAGGGGCAGGATCTCATCACGCTCGTCGCCTTCGGGATCGGTCTGGCCGCCTACGCTCCCTGGCTGATCCTGCTGCTCGCCGGCTCCCTCGTCCCGGCCTTCCTCAACGAGCTCTACTTCAACCGGCAGGGCTATCGCCTCGCCTGGACCCGCACCCCGGAGCGGCGCCAGATCGACTATCTGCGTTATCTCGGGGCCAGCGTGGAATCGGCCAAGGAGGTCAAGCTCTTCGGCCTCAACGCCTATATCGCCGAACGCTACCGGATCGTGGCCGCCAAGCTCCTGGCCGATAACCGCTCCCTCGCCATCCGCAGGGCCGGTTGGGGCGGCCTCTTCGCGGCCTTGGGCACGCTCGCCTACTACGCGGCCTATGCCACCATCGTCTGGCGGACGGTGGCGGGCGCCTTCTCCATCGGCGATCTCGCCTTCCTCGCCGGCTCGTTCCAGCGCCTGCGCGGCCTGATCGAGGGCCTGCTGCTCGGCTTCTCGCAGATCTCCTCGCAGGCGCAGTATCTCGAAGACCTGTTCTCGTTCTTCGAGGTGGTGCCGCTGATCCGCTCGCCGGAGCGGCCCGTGCCGTTCCCGCAGCCGATCACCGAGGGCATCGTCTTCGAGGAGGTCGGCTTCCGTTATCCCGGCACCGAGACCTGGGCTGTCCGGTCCTTGAGCTTCCGCCTCGCCGCCGGGGAAGTGCTCGCCCTGGTGGGTGAGAACGGGGCCGGCAAGACCACGATCGTCAAGCTCCTGACCCGGCTCTACGACCCCACCGAGGGCCGTGTGCTGCTCGATGGCCGACCGCTGTCCGATTACGACCTCGACGACCTGCGCGCCCGAATCGGCGTGATCTTCCAGGATTTCGTGCGCTTCGATTTCACCGCCGCCGAGAACGTCGCCGTGGGGCGCATCGACGAGCGGGACGACGCCGCCCGCATCGCCCGTGCCGCCGGGCGCAGCCTCGCCGACGGCGTGATCGAACGCCTGCCGCTCGGCTACGACCAGCCGCTCGGCAAGCGCTTCGCCGACGGTGTCGACCTCTCCGGCGGCGAATGGCAGAAGATCGCGCTCAGCCGGGCCTATATGCGCGAGGCCGAGATCCTGATCCTCGACGAGCCCACCGCCGCCCTCGACGCCCGCGCCGAGTTCGAGGTGTTCCAGCGCTTTCGCGATCTCAGCCGGGGGCGCAGCTGCGTGCTGATCTCGCACCGCTTCTCCACCGTGCGCATGGCCGACCGCATCCTCGTCCTCGACGGGGGCAAGGTCATCGAGGCCGGAACCCACGAGGAACTCCAGGCGAGGGGCGGGCGCTACGCCGAATTGTTCGAACTGCAGGCCGCGGGCTATCGCTGAGGCGCCGGCGGGTATGCTTCCGCGACAACACAGGGGCGACGCGACCTCCCGCGCGGCCCGAGGGCGTTGCATCTCGTCTCCAGAACCATCATTGCACGAAACAGATTTTCGGGCCGTTCGGCTTGCCCTCCCCTGGATGAGGCGAAGCCGAAGAGTCGGCAGTTCGACACCGTCCGTGATCGTCCAGACATGAGAATAATGACATGAAGACGCGCGCTGCGGTCGCGTGGGAGGCCAAGAAGCCCCTCACCATCGAGACCATCGACATCGAAGGCCCCAAGGCCGGCGAAGTCCTCATCGAGTTGATGGCCACCGGCATCTGCCACACCGATGCCTATACCCTGTCGGGCCTCGATTCCGAGGGCAAGTTCCCGGCGATCCTCGGCCACGAAGGCGCGGGCATCGTCCGCGAACTCGGCGCCGGGGTCACGGACCTGAAGGTCGGCGACCACGTCATCCCGCTCTACACCCCGGAATGCCGCAGCTGTAAGTCCTGCCTGTCGCAGCGCACCAACCTCTGCACCGCGATCCGTTCCACGCAGGGCCAGGGCGTGATGCCGGACGGCACCTCGCGCTTCTCCTGTGTCTCCACCGGCGGCAGCCCGAACGGCGCGAACACCCTGTTCCACTACATGGGCTGCTCGACCTTCTCGAACTTCACGGTCCTGCCGGCCATCGCGCTCGCCAAGATCCGCGAAGACGCTCCCTTCGACAAGATCTGCTACATCGGCTGCGGCGTCACCACCGGCATCGGCGCGGTGATCTACACCGCCAAGGTCTGGCCCGGCGCCAACGTCGTGGTGTTCGGCCTCGGCGGCATCGGCCTCAACGTGCTCCAGGCCGCCCGGATGGTCGGTGCCGACAAGATCATCGGCGTCGACATCAACCCGGACAAGCAGGAGATGGCCCGCAAGTTCGGCATGACCCACTTCATCAACCCGAAGGAGGTCGGCAACGATCACGTGGTCGCGGCGATCCTCGACGCGACGAATGGCGGCGCGGACTTCTCGTTCGACTGCACCGGCAACGTCCACGTCATGCGCCAGGCGCTGGAATGCTGCCATCGCGGCTGGGGCGAGTCGATCGTCATCGGCGTGGCCGAGGCCGGCAAGGAGATCTCCACCCGTCCGTTCCAGCTCGTCACCGGCCGCGTCTGGAAGGGCTCGGCCTTCGGCGGCGCCCGCGGCCGCACCGACGTGCCGAAGATCGTCGACTGGTACATGGAGGGCAAGATCAACATCGACGACCTGATCACCCACACCATGCCGCTCGAAGACATCAACCACGGTTTCGACCTGATGCACGAGGGCAAGTCGATTCGCTCGGTGGTGGTTTACTGATCCCATCGAGACGAAACGCCTCGACCCTCCCCCCTCTGCGGGGGAGGGTGCCTGCGGAGCAGGCGGGAGAGGGGCCCCCTCTCCGGATACGGCGCTCCCCTCTCCCGACCCTCGCTGACGCGAGGCCCACCCTC
>NZ_NKUG01000023.1 GCF_014845095.1 Methylobacterium bullatum
GGGCGGAGCGGGCGAGGGGGTCGGCAGCGGCGCACCGACGACGGCATTGCGGATCACGGGTGTGAGTCGCAGGTCCGGCGGCGGCGTCTGCACGATGGAGCGGACCGGCCGCGTCGTCGCCACGCCGAAGCGGCGCGGCGGGATCGCGCGCAGGCGCAGGAGATCGGTGGGATTGCGGTTGTTGCCGGCGCTCGTGGCCGGACGCGCGACAGGCGCGAGGGAGCGCCGTCGGGCGGGGGTGCCGGCCGAACCGTCATCGGTCTGTGAGACAGCGCCCTCGCTCGGGGAGGCGGCGCCGGTGGACGCATCGCCGGAGGCACCGCTGCCGCGCAGGGTCGGGCCGCCCGTACTACCCGCACCCGTGGCCGAGGATGGATTCGTGCTGCCGAAGGTCGGTGTGGCGGGTCGCGGCGTCGGGCTCGACTGGGCCTCCGCCTGGCTTCCGGGCAGGGCGACGGCGGCCGTCAGGATCAGGCCGTGAAGCCCCCTCCTGCGCCATCCTGCGATCGGCCCTGCACGCATCACGGACGAGTGTCTCTCCGCGGGTCCCCGCCTCGAGCGGTGCGCGCGACAGGACCGCTGCCCGGGATGTTTCAGGGACGTCCCTTCGCGCATCCCGGACCGGCGCGACGGACGCGGCGGCCGAAGATCGTCCCGGGGGATCGCGCCCCCTCGGGACGCGGCCAGACCAATACGGGACGGCTCCTCGCCGACCCCATCGTGGTAAAAGAACAGGGTTAGCGTTGTCTTAAGACCGCATCGTCGAGTGGGTGGAAGCCACGCGGAGAGGCCGTCGCTAAGCGATTTCCGCCCCCCCCCGCGATGGTGGCGGCCGGCCTTCGCCCTGGCCGGACCTCACTGGAACGGCAGCGTAGGATCAGGCTGCGGCTAAGCCGGAACCACCCAACATGCCGGATACATCGGCGGGCACGCTGAATGGGTTTCGCGCTGCCTCATGCACGGCTTCGTCGACGGCTTCATCGATGCTGAAGGCGTCGGCATGGATCAGGATCAGCGCCAACATCCCGTCCACCAATGCCGACCGGCACTCGGCGGCCAAGCGGGGATCCGAAGCGGCCAGTTCCTCCACCGCAAGTGCGATGGGATGATCGGCTGGGGACGGAACGTCACGGCGGCTATGGAGCATCTCGATGAACGCCTTGAGCACTCGCTCGCCCGCCTGAAAATCGGACAATGCATGT
Organism: Methylobacterium bullatum; assembly: GCF_014845095.1. Classification (GTDB taxonomy): domain Bacteria; phylum Pseudomonadota; class Alphaproteobacteria; order Rhizobiales; family Beijerinckiaceae; genus Methylobacterium; species Methylobacterium bullatum. The sequence goes on from NZ_NKUG01000023.1 coordinate 1,203, forward strand.
GCCTGCCCGAGCAACAGGTTTCGGAGGCGATCCGGTACGCGATCATCCTTCAGCGCACGCTCGGTCACATCGAAACACCGATTCAAATCGGCGTTTGCTCGCTCCAGGGCACGTGCCTTTCGATGCGTGTCGTGAGTCGCGCGGATCAACTCACGCGCAACGAGAAGGGTGAGCGCCAAGATCGCGACGATAACGAAGGGCGTTCCCTGCATGCCGGTCACCATATTCGAGATGTATGACACAATCTATGCGTTGACAAACAGGAGGAGGCGCTAGGGCGGCGGAGGGGGCTGGTCCGGCGAACCGGCCGACGATGGAGGAATCCGCTTCGTGCGCGGCTTCTGTGCCGCGATGGGCGCGCCGCGTGATTTCGCCGTCAGTTCGAGGCTGGATTTCCTGGCCTGAAGGTCGATACGCGCCGTGGCGAAATTGCGGATGAGCCACAGGATGCAGAAGAGGCATCCCGCGCCGATGGCCCAGGCTGGATCGACATGGGCGATCAAGGCTCCAAATGTCGCCAGGATGATCACGGAAAAAACGAGCCCATCCGGTCCGAATTTCCCGAGCCCCTTGATGGCCTGAGCAAGTGCTTTTTCCATGCACGCAGATCGCGATGTTTCGAACGCCGCAACCTAAATCATTGGAGGGCTCGGGACGAGATGGATTCGTCCTGATCAAGTTACGTTGCCGTCCCGTGTCGAGAGCCGCCGGCCGATCACACGGGGGCGAGCAGCGGCCCGCTCAAGCGGTCCGACCAGGTCACCGACGATCCCGGTGCGGCGCGCTCCATGGCGTTCAATGCGTCGACGAGTTGGTCGGCCACGGCGAAGGCAAGCCCGACCTGCCGCAGTCCTTTCACCCATGCCGGTCGACCGGTTTTGGTGTCGAAGACCGTCCACCTGTCGAGGCTCCGGTCATCGGAACGAAGGTCGTAGGTGATGCGGCAATCGATGAACATCGGTGGTCCACATGGTGGTGGGCAAGATCGCAGCCCTGGATCACGGAACCCCTACCATCCCGTTCAATCCTGCCATCCCCCATATGGGGTATGACGACTGTCCCGCCGGCGGATCGGCGCCTCAGGCAGAAGCGGGCGGCGTCAGCCGAGGCGGTGATAGGCCTTGAACCAGCGCACGAAGGCCGGGATTCCGACTTCGATCGGCGTCGTCGGGACATAGCCGAGGTCGCGGGCGATGGCGCCGAGATCGGCGTAGGTCTCCCTCACGTCGCCGGGCTGCATCGGCTCGGACCGGCGGATCGCAGGGCGCCCGCAGGCCTCCTCCAGCACGTCGATCATGCGCAGGAGCGGCACGGACGTGTTGTTGCCGATGTTGTAGAGCCGGTGCGGCGCATGGCTGCCGCCGGCCTTCTCCGCGCCGTTATCGGGGGGCGGATTGTCGAGGCAGGCGAGGATCCCGCTGACGATGTCATCGATGTAAGTGAAATCCCGTCGCATCGCGCCGTCGTTGAACACGCGGATCGGCTCGCCCGCGAAGATGGCTTTGGCGAACAGCCACAGAGCCATGTCGGGCCGTCCCCATGGCCCGTAGACGGTGAAGAAGCGCAGTCCGGTCTGGGGCAGGCGATAGAGATGGGCGTAGGTTTCGCTCATCAACTCGTCCGCCTTCTTGGTGGCGGCATAGAGCGAGACCGGATGGTCAACGCGGTCCTCGACCCGGAAGGGCAGGGAGGTATTCCCGCCATAGACCGAGGAGGACGAGGCATAGGCGAGGTGCGCCACGCCCCGGTGGCGCGCGAATTCCAGGATGTTGAGGTGACCGACCACGTTGGCCTGAACGTAGGCGCGCGGGTTCTCGATGGAGTAGCGCACCCCGGCCTGCGCGCCGAGATGGACGATCCTGTCGATCCCATGCTCGTCCAGCCCCCTGTCCAGGGCCTCGTGATCGGAGAAGTCGATGGGCAGAAAGCGGAACGCGTCGCCCCGGCGCGTCGCGAGATCTTCGATCCGGTCCCGCTTGAGCGCGACGGAATAGTAATCGTTGAGATTGTCGATGCCGATGATCGTCTCGCCACGCGCGAGCAGGCGATCGGCCACATGGTAGCCGATGAAGCCCGCGGCTCCGGTCACGAGAATCGCCATTGTCGGGTCGAGGCCTCACCGTCGCCCGGACCGCCTGCCGACGAGGCCGGCGGCGATCCGGAAGGGTCCGTTCAGAGTCGCTCGTAGAGTTCCTTGAGGCGCCCGCGATAGATCTCGGGGCTGTATTTCGCCGCCTGGACCTTGCCCATTTCGGAGAGGCGCCCGCGCAGGTCCGCATCCGAATCCACCGCGCGGATCGCGTCGGCGATGTCGCGGGTGTCGTAGGGGTTGATCAGCAGGGCCGCGTCGCCGGCGACTTCCGGCGTCGAGCCCTCCTTGGAGGTGATGACAGGGGTGCCGAGCAGCATGGCCTCCAGCACGGGAAGGCCGAAACCTTCGTAGAGGGAGGGGAACACCACGCCCTTGGCACCGCGGATGAGGCTGACGAGGAGCGAGAACGGCGCGTAGTCGAACCGCCGGATGCGGTCGCGCTGGTAGGTCATGTTGTCGATCTGCTCGAGATACGAGTTCGTCGCCGGATTGATGAACTTGAACTCGATATCCGATTTCCAAGCCGCGCCGCCGACGATGACGAGTGGCGCCGAGACCTGGCTCGCGAGATAGGCCTCGACGAGGCGGCCGACGTTCTTCTTGGGCTCGATGGCGCCGAAGAACAGGAAGTAGCCCTTGTACGGCAGGCCGAAGGCGCCCTCGATCTCGCGGCGGACCACGTCCTCGGGCTTCTCGGAGAACTTCTTGGGGATTTCCACCGACTGGTAGGTGTTGGTGATCCGGTGCTCGGGGCAGCCGAGCAGGTTGATGATGTCGCGGCGCGAGGTCTCGGACACGGTGACGATGTGATCGGCATCCTTCACGATGCGCCGCATCAGGCGCAGGTAGCGCCGCTTGATGTCGCCGGTGGTGAAGGGCAGGCGCAGGGGCACGAGATCGTGCAGGGTGTAGATGTTCTTGGCGCCCGGAATCCGGATCGGCAGAGGATAGGTCCAGTGCATGATGTCGGGCGTGCGCAGACCGCTGACGCGCAGGGTGCGATTGTAGGTCTTGAAATAGGAGAGCGCGACGTCGAACAGGTTCACGCTGTTCCAGATCTGGTCGAAATACGGCATCCGCGATTCAAACGTCTTGCTGATGACGGTGCCGGTGATCGGCACCTTCACCGCCCGCCGCCCGAGCGGCGAGGTCATCTGGTCGCGCAGGTAGCGCAGGATCACCAGCCATTGCGGCGGGATACCCACCGCCGGATCGAAGAACGAAATCTCGCGAAGCAGCGGGTCGAGGCCCGGAGATGCGCGGGTCCCGTAGAGGACATCGGTCCGGTAGCCGAGCTCGTGCAGCTCGTAGCTCAGGTTGCGCGCGTAGGTGGCGACGCCGGTCCCCTTCTCCAGGCCGAGATTGTACCCATCCAACATCACACTTTTAGGCATTCCGGACTTCCTCGGATGGTTCTGCGATGGGGTCGTTGGCGATAGAAATGAAAGACTCGGACCACATGCGATTTCACGCGCCGGTGGCTCGGCCCCTCGTGCCGTCCGAACACCGTTCCTCCTCGGGCGCTGACGCCTCCAGGAGGACGGAGTTCGCCTCTTCTCGATCGCCGCGTGGCCTCGACGATGCGACTCGTCCCGTAGGACCGGGCGCCTAGAACTTCAGCGCCTTGAGCACCTTCGGCTCCACCGGCCAGGGGGTCGCCTCGAACTCGACCGCCTTCGGCAGCGGGAAGGCTTCGAACAATGCCTGGGGCGAGTAGGTCAGGGGCCGCCATGTGGCCTTGATCCAGTCGACGGCCTTGTCCCATTCGGGCTTGGCGCGCCGCTCCAGGCAGAAGGCGTTGAGGCGGGTCACACCGGCGCCGAGATAGAAATCCCGCACCCGGTGATCGACCCTCTCCTCATCGTCGTCGAGCTTGAGTTCACGGCCCTCGCCCTGGCCATAGGTGGCGAACCAGGCGCTGGGAATACCGTAGCATTCCGCGATCACGAGACCGTGGAGCGAGGTAGAGAGGATGTGCCGGCAGGACACGATCTCCTCGACCTTGGCGCGCAGGGACGATGCGTCGCGTTCGGTGATCGTGTTGATGATCCGGATATCGCCCTTGCGCTCGGGGGGGATGCCGTAGCGCGTCATCACGTCGAGGACGGTGGCGGCGGGATCCTGGGAGGCGAGCTCGGTCAGGTGGACGATAACGCCGATCTCATGGGTCTTCGCCACATGGTCCATGGGCCAGAACTTGGGCAGCAGGTAGACCGGGTCGCCGTAGATCTCCGGCACCGCGATGCCCTGCGCCCTCAGTACGGCGCCGGTCTTGGGGCCGCGCACGGCATGGACGTGGAACTCGGTTCCCGCCGGACGCTGATAGGGCGCCGGGTTCGGATTGCCCGGGCAGCGCTGGGCATCGAGACCGGTGCCCCACATATGCACCGTGCCCTTGCTGATGGCGTGGCCGATGGTTCCGACCGCGACGAGGCGCTCGGAATTGCTGTCGAAGCCCGCATGCCGCACGACGCGTCCGGAGATGGCGGCGACCATGACGGCGCTCAGCGCGTCACCGAAATTAGCGTAGGGAAACTTCGGCGAACTGGCCGCCCAGGCCAGGGGCACCGAGCCGGGCGGCAGGGTCGATTTAATGCGCTTCAGGAGAGCGACGGAGCTCTTTTTTTTTTCTAGCTTCGCCGCAGCATCTTCGCCAGCCGGCTCAGAGACAGTCTTTTCGGCCACAGCTCTCGCAGCGGCCTTGGGAGCGCCTTTGGGAGATTCGTCAGGAAATCGGGCGGCGGCCACCTTGGCTCCTCCCGGAAATTCCTTGCGGTCGAGCCGGTTCAACTCGCCGACATCGTGGCGGAGTTTCAGGTCGGTGAGCGCCTTGTGCTCCCAGATCGTCTCGCCGGGCGCGGCGGAGATGGGGCTCAGATCGACCGGGAAGGCGTTGATCAGGGCATCGCCATCGAAGGTCTTGGGCGACCAGCTCTTGTCGATGGCCTTCATGATCGCGGGCCAGTCGCTCGGCTTGGGCCGGGGCTGATTGTAGACGTCGATCTTCGGCAGGCCGAGGCCGGTATAGAGATCGACGATGCGCAGGTCGACGTCGCCACCGGGGGTGAGCTCCACCGATTGCAGCCCGTCCTTGCTCAGGCTCGGCGCGAAATACAGGCAGGGAATGCCGTAGGATTCCGCGATCACCATGCCGTGCAGGCTGGTGGAGACGATGCGCTCGCAGGACAGGATCTCGTCGATCTTCGACTGAAGCGCACCGACATGCAGTTCGGTGACGGTCGTGATGAGATGGATGTCGTCGGCGAGTTCGGCCGGAATCCGGAACCGCGCGATCTCCTTGCGCGGCACCGCCTCCATCTCTCGGTTGGCGAGTTCCGACAGGTGGAGGATGACGCCGAGCTTGTAGCGCTTCTTGACCGTCGGCTTGTAAAATCGAGGCAGCAGCCAGACCGGGTCGCCGTACGGAACGGCATGCGAGAGGGTCTTGGCCGAGAGGAGCGATTCCGAGACCGGGCCGCGGGTGGCGGTCACGGTGAAATGCGATTCCGGGGACGGGACGAAGGGCTTCTTCTCGGCTGCCGGAGCGGAAGGGTTGGCCCAGTTGGAGCAGCCCGTGCCCCAGAACCAGACCTCGCCGTTGGCGAAACCGTGGCCGATCGTACCGACGCAGGACAGGCGAGGCGCGAACGACTTCATCGGCGCCCTGCGGATCGGCTTGCCCGAGAGCAGCGCGATCATCACCGGGCTCAGAGCGTCGCCGAAGTTGAGATAGTTCATGTCCAGGGTCGAACCGGCCCAGGCCAGCGGAATCTCGCCTTTCTCACGCACGTACCGGGTGATGGATGTCGCCATAGATCACGTCCTTGGTTCTTGGATTCTCTAAAACGAAAACAATGATCGTATCGTAATGGTGTGATTCAAATCCGCCAGCATCGTCAGGACGCTCTCGTATTCGTCCCACCGCAACCAGGAATACGGGCTGCGCAAAAATGCCATCGCCGCTCGAGTGACTATATTTCCGGCAGTTCGGAGCGTTCGCCGACCCTGTCCTGTCGGCGGACGCCGAGGTCATCCTGCATTTGAGTGCCTGAATGCCAAGCCCGCCAATCCTCCCAAGTCATTGGTGCGCCTGATTAAGGCTGATTCCGCGGGGTGTCCAGGCCGAGAGGTCGCGGCATCGGCAAAACCGCGGGATGCCATCGGTCTCGCTCCGGCCGACGAAAGGCGGGGAGGGGACGAGTGCCATCACGACGTGGTCTGAGGGACGCGCTGCCGCGCCGCGTCCGACTGCGGCGCGACGCGGCGCGGCGGGGCGGGGCGCTTGGCGACAGAGGCGGCCTTGGCCTCGTCATCCACGCGCTGCAGGGCCGCCAGGATCTGCCGGCCGGTCTCCGTCCAGGTGGCGGGCCTATAATTCCTGTCGATCTCGCGCTCCTTCTCCCGGAGCGACTCGGGGTCGGTGGCGTAGGCCTTGATCTTGGCGACCCATTCGCTCGTCATATGGGGCAGAGCATAATCGACGAAATGCTGGCCGACCTCGGGCAGGGAGGTGGTTTTCGAGACGATGCCGAACTTGCCGAAGCTCAGGGCCTCGGCCACCGGCAGTCCCCACCCCTCGTAGCGGGACGGAAACACGAACATCTGACAGTTCTTGTAGAGCGTCCGCAGGGCCAGGTCGTCGACCTTGGCGAGAAAGTGGAGCTTCCGCGCGAGCGGAGTCCGCCTGACGATGGCGCGCAGCATCATGCGCTTCTTGCGCTTGCTGTGCCCGACGCAGACGAGGCTCGGGGCCGCCTCCTCGTTGCCCTTGAACGCCAGCGACCAGGCCTTGATGGCGACGCGGTGATTCTTGCGCGGGTGCACCGACGAAACGTAGAGGATGTAGGGTCCCTTGACCTTCAGCGGCTTCGGCGGGGTGTTGTCGCCGATCTGGGACACACCGAAATTGAGCGTCACGATCCGCCCACAATCGAACCCCTGATAGGCAATGAGCGCGTCCGCGGTGGCGCGGGACGGCGTGAAGATCACATCCGCCGTCTCGAGCACGAGGTCGATCCAGCGCTTGAACGTGGCATGGGCCGACCGGAACGTGAGCTCGGGCCGCTCGATCGGCAGCATGTCGTGGACGAGGACCGCCTTGCGACAGGAGATGTCGGCGGATTTCAGCGCGCTGACGATGCCGGCATAGTTCGAGCGCGACCAGCTCGCCCCGAGCATCACCAGCCACGGAGCCGACCGGGGCATGGAACTGTCGGCCGCCGCCGCCGGCTGGTTCTTGAAGATGCGGACATAGCTCAGTTCCTCCACCGCCTTGGCGACGAGGGAGCGGCCCTGGACGGTGTTGGTTCGGCCATACGCCTCGATCAGCTCCAGCATCGGAGCGCTGATGGGAGCGAGCCGCCGCTTGAAGGGCGTGATGCCGATCGGTGTGATGACGCAGTCGAGATCGTCCGCCTGGATCGCGCTGGTGATTTCGTAGACGACCCGTTGGATCCCCGTGATCGGAAGCCCTCTTTTGAAGAAGGACACCAGATCCGTGTAATCCATCAAGATGTTCGAAGCCGTCATGGAACCTGCATTTTGGTTCCGACGATGGACAGGCATCGCCGCATGACATGCATCCTTCTCTGACCGCCCCCGGAGTCAGCGATTCTCGCCATCGTTCGGAACGCCCCGCCTCTTTAAAAACGCAGTGGCCAAGTGCGTGCACGACGCGTCGAAACTATGACCTCATCCCACTGCCGGACGAGGCTACTTCATCGCACCAACCGCGCATAGCCGGTCAGGCCGAAGGCGGCCCCATCGATCTCGATGGCAGGCATCACGGCGGCAAGGGAAGTGCTGGGGAGAAGAGGTTCACCACCCTCATCCGGCGTCTCGTCCGGCACAGCCGGGGAACGGAGAAGGTATTTGGCTCCCCGAGTAGGACTCGAACCTACGACAAAGCGATTAACAGTCGCTTGCTCTACCAACTGAGCTATCGGGGACCACGGCGGGGTCTCTACACACGGCTTTGGCGGGACGCAAGGCCTCTTCGCATATTTGTCGGCTTTGTTTACGGCCTCGCCTCCGTTTGGCCTCCTGTCGCGGAATCCCCGTTGCGGACCCGGCCCGGGCTCTGTAAGAGACCCGTCACCCCGGATCGCCCGCCCGATCCGGAGGCGCCATTCCTTCCTCGATGGGATGTGGCCGAGGCCTCGTGGCGGAGTGGTTACGCAGAGGACTGCAAATCCTTGCACCCCGGTTCGATTCCGGGCGAGGCCTCCAAATCTTTCTCGATCCCCTATTTTGCAAGGGAGAGCTCCCGGTCCATGGCCGGGGCGCTTCATCCCGTCGGCTCGGTCCACCCGAACGAGCGCGTCATCGCCTTGCCCCAGGCGGCGTAGAGCCGGTTGCGCCGGCCCTCGTCCATACGCGGGTGCCAGCGATGGTCGACGCCCCAATTGGCCACGAGATCGCCGGTGCCGGCCCAGTATCCCGAGGCGAGCCCCGCCGCGTAGGCGGCGCCCAGCGCCGTGGTCTCCGTCACCTTCGGTCGCAGCACCGGCACGGCGAGGAGGTCCGCCTGGAACTGCATCAGGAGGTCGTTGCAGACCATGCCGCCATCGGCCCGCAGTTCCGGGATCGCAATTCCGGAATCCGTCTCCATCGCCTCGATGACCTCGCGGGTCTGGTAGGCGGTGGCCTCCAGGGCGGCACGGGCGATATGCCCCTTGTTGGCGTAGCGGGTGAGGCCGGCGATGATGCCGCGCGCGCTCTCCCGCCAATGCGGCGCGTAGAGGCCCGAGAAGGCCGGCACGAAGTACACGTCGCCATTGTCCTCCACGGTGCGGGCGAGGGGCTCGATCTCGGCGCTGTCCCGGATGAGGCCGAGATTGTCGCGCAGCCACTGGACCAGGGCGCCCGTGATGGCGATGGAGCCTTCCAGCGCATAGACCGGCGCCTCGTCGCCGAGCCGGTAGGCGAGGGTGGTGACGAGGCCGCAGGTGGAGGGCACCGGAGCCGTCCCGGTGTTCATCAGCACGAAGCAGCCGGTGCCGTAGGTGTTCTTGGCCTTGCCGGGCGAGAAGCAGGCCTGGCCGAACAGGGCCGCCTGCTGGTCACCGAGGATGCCGGCGATGGGCACCCCGGGGAGGGCGCCCCGCGTCTCGCCATAGACCATGCTCGAGGAGACGATCCTCGGCAGCATCGCCCGCGGGATGCCGAAGGCCGAAATCATGCCGGCATCCCAGTCGAGGGTGTCGAGGGCCATGAGCTGGGTGCGGCTGGCATTGGTCGCGTCGGTGATGTGGAGACCGCCCTGCGGGCCGCCGGTGAGGTTCCAGACGAGCCAGGTGTCGATGGTCCCGAACAGGACATCCCCGGCCTCGGCCGCCGCGCGGGCACCGGGCACCCGGTCGAGGAGCCAGGCGAGCTTGAGGCCGGAGAAATAGCTCGCCAAGGGTAGGCCGGTGAGCGCACGGAAACGGTCCTTGCCGCCGTGGCGGGCGAACTCGGCCACGAGCCCGTCCACCCGCGTGTCCTGCCAGACCAGGGCGTTGTGGAGCGGGCGCCCGCTGGCGCGATCCCAGATCAGGGTGGTCTCGCGCTGGTTGGTGATGCCGATGGAAACGAGATCGGACGGCTGCAGCCCCGCCGTCTCCAGGGCCTCGCGCATCACGGTCCGGGTGTTGCGCCAGATCTCGTTGGCGTCGTGCTCCACATGGCCGGGTCGGGGGTAGATCTGCTCGTGCTCGCGCTGGGCCTCCGCGATGATCGCGCCGCCGCGATCGAAGACGATGAAGCGCGTGCTGGTCGTGCCCTGATCGATCGCCCCGACATAACGCGACATGGCCGTCTCCCCCTAAGCAGGTTTCGCAGAAGTGACCCCCGGTTCTGCGATAAAAACCCGCGACACAGCAAAGAGCGAAGCGGGTTCGCGTCCCCGGTCAGGCCGCTTCGGCTTTGGCCTTGGCCTCCATATAGGCTTCGAGCCGCGCCCGTCCCTCGGGCGGCAGGTGCAGCCCGAGCTTCGAGCGGCGCCAGAGGATGTCCTGAGCGCTGCGCGCCCATTCCCGGTCGATCAGATACGCCACCTCGGCCTCGGTGAGCCCTTCCCCGAAATCCGCCCCGAGATCGGCGAGGGTCCGAGCCGTGCCGAGCAGGCCGTCCGTGCGCGTGCCGTAGGCCCGGGCGAGACGCCGTGCCATCGCGGGTGGCAGGAAGGGCCTGCGCGCCATGAGGTCGGCGAGGAACCCCTCGAAATCGGCACCCGGCATGTCGCCGCCCGGCAGAACCGCATCGCCGGTCCAGGCGGGCTTCATCCCGGGGCGATAGGGGGCGAGCTTGGCCAACGCGTGTTCGGCGAGGCGCCGGTAGGTGGTGATCTTGCCGCCGAAGACCGAGAGCACGGGCAGGCGGCCATCCCGGTCGGAGACGTCGAGGACGTAGTCGCGGGTGACCGCGGAGGCCTTCGCGGCGGCATCGTCGAAGAGCGGGCGCACGCCCGAGAAGCTCCAGACCACGTCGCAGGGATGGATCCGAGCCCGGAGCGACCGGTTGATGCAGTCGCAGAGATAGAGGGTCTCGTCCTCGGAGATGCGGACCGGCCCCGGTTCGCCGGAATGGGGCACGTCGGTGGTGCCGATGAGGGTGAAAGCGCCCTCGTAGGGGATCGCGAAGACGATGCGCCCGTCCGGCTGCTGCAGGATATAGGCGTGATCGCCCTCGTAGAGCTTGCGGACGACGATGTGGCTGCCCTTCACCAGCCTGACCGCCGTCCGGCTGGCAAGGCCGAGCGTGTGCCCAAGGGTCTCGCTCACCCAGGGACCGGCCGCGTTGACGATCATCCCCGCATGCACGGCCTCGCTGCGGCCAGTCCCCATGTGGCGGATCGTGGCGACCCAGGATGTCCCGTCGCGACGGGCCGCTTCGACGGTGGTGCGAGTCCGGATCTGGGCCCCGCGCTCGCGCGCATCCATGGCGTTGAGCACCACGAGGCGGCTGTCCTCGACCCAGCAATCCGAATAGGCGAAGCCCCGCGTCAGACGCGGCTGCAGCGGCAGGCCGAAATCCGAGCCTGGGAGAGTCACCGAGGCGGAGCCGGGAAGGGCGCGCAGGCGGGCGAGATGGTCGTAGAGGAACAGTCCGAGCCGCAGCATCCAGGCGGGGCGCAGGCCCTCGTCATGCGGCAGGACGAAGCGCAACGGCCAGATGATGTGGGGCGCCAGCCGCAGCAGGCGTCCGCGCTCGGCCAGAGCCTCCCGCACCAGCCGGAACTCGTAATGTTCGAGGTAGCGCAGGCCGCCATGGATGAGCTTGGTGGAGGAGGACGAGGTGAATTCGGCCAGATCCCCGCGCTCGCAGAGCATCACCCGAAGGCCGCGCCCCGCCGCATCGCGCGCGATGCCCGCGCCGTTGATGCCGCCGCCGATGACGAGGAGATCGTAATCGCTCGCGTCCAAGCCGTGACCTCTCTCTCCCCATCCTCGAAGCCCTCCCGATAATTGAGGGGGGACAGGTCGAGCCGGCGCGGCCGCCTCCGTCAGGGTTGCCCGCGCCGAAGATCGCGGGATCGGGGATATCGGCGACCGGCCCGGATCGAGACGACACGAGAAGTCATCGGACCTCAAGATGTTTTCACTAATACCGGCCGACGATGAGGAAACCTCATCGTCGGCCGCCCGCGCGACTGCGCTGCGGCGGGCGTCCGCCGAACGTGCTGAGAACGACCATCGGTCGGGATCAGCGCCGCTCGATATAAGGGCTAAAACGGCATATCCGTTTCGACAAGCCGGCCTTCCGGCACGATCCTCCCCATTCGACCGGCAGCCGACCGGCCGCCATGCGTCCGGCCCATAGGGAACCCGCTCGAGGCACGGAGCATGCGCGGGTCGACTGCCCCGCACGTCCATCAGGCCTCGATCTCGCACGCCTCCACGGGCCGCATCTCCACGGGGTACGGGCGACGCAGGCCCGAAAGTGCGGACCGCTTGCCGCTCCGACGTGACAGGCCCCCCGTGACTCCGGCCAAACGCAGCTCCGGGATTCCTTCCCTTCGAGCGATCGCCCTGTTTGGCTTCATTCGGGTGGTTGACCGGACAGGAACAGTGCCTTATGCGAACAACCTCGTTCGGAAGCGCTCACGAAGCTTCCGGCCAAGCTCGGAGAACGGCGGCAAAAACGTCGTGTCTTTCACGGGTTCGTTGGGGGATAGTTTAACGGTAGAACAGTGGACTCTGACTCCTCTAGTCGAGGTTCGAATCCTCGTCCCCCAGCCACTGTCACATCTAAGCCTTTCAGATCATTGAGCTCCTCGCGCAGTCGCCCTGCGGTGTGAGCCTGTTGCTACACACCGCTGCTACACAAGGCACCCAGCCAGGTGCCGAAGGAGCGGAGTGGCACCGATCGCGAATGTTGTCCTGCGTGGACGTGTCCGTCGTCAGATGATTTGGGACATTCGGCGGTATCCAGGAGCGGAGGCTCTGGTCCATCTGGGGTAATGAGGTCAGGCGGCCTGCGCGTGGTGGCGCAAGCGGCGATCCATCAGGGTCTGGTGCTTGGTGCGTTCCCGCTCGGCCAGGATCCCTTCGCCGCGTCCGAAGTAGACGTCAGCGGGCGTGAGGTTGCTCAGGCTCTCATGGGCTCGGGCATGGTTGTCACGTTCGACGAAATCGGCAACCTGCGTCTCCAGCTCGCCTCGCAGGTAGGCGTGTTCGAGCAGGATGCGGTTCTTGAGCGTCTGATGCCAACGCTGGATCCTGCCCTGCGTTCGAGGATGGCATGGCGCACCGCGGATGTGGGTCATGCCCCGAATGCCGAGCCAGTCGGTCAGGTCGCTGGCGACGTAGCTCGGCCCGTTATCGGAGAGCAGGCGTGGCCGCTGCATCACCCGCGCCTGATCGAGCCCAGCCGCACCCAGCGCCAGGTCGAGCGTGGCGGTGACGTCGCTGGCCTGCATCGTCGTGCACAGTGATCCTCCCCCGCTTTCGCGGACACGGGGGTTAGCTCGCATTCCGTTCGGCCTGCTCGGAGGTGATGTAGCCGAGAGCCGAATGGATGCGCTGTCGATTGTAGTAGCCCTCAATGTAGGCGAACAAGTCGCGTCGAGCCTCGTCCCGGGTCGCACATCGTTGTTGGTGGACGAGTTCGAGCTTGAGGGTGTGTAAGAAGCTCTCCATGGGAGCGTTGTCGTAACAGCAGCCCGTCCGGCTCATGGAGGGCGTCGCCTTCATGTCGGCGAGCTGTTTGCGATAGGCTTCGGCGGCGTATTGGCTGCCGCGATCCGAGTGGCAGATGAGGCCAGCCCCCGGTCGTTGCCGTTGGGTGGCCATCATCAGAGCCGCCGACGTCAATTCGGTCCGCATGTTCTCGCGCATGGACCAGCCGACGATCTTGCGGGTTGCGAGATCGAGGACGGCGGCCAGGTAAAGCCAGCCCTCTCCGGTCGGCAGATAGGTGATATCTGCCAGCCAGACCGTATTGGGCAGCGCGGCCGATAACTGCTGCTTCAGGAGGTTCGGTGCGATCGGCAGGTCATGACGGCTGTCGGTCGTGCAGGGCCGGAACTGACGTCCTGCCAGAGCCCTGATGCCGTGACGGCGCATCAGGCGTTCCACCCGCCCGCGACTGGCCGTTCGGCCCTCTGCCCGCAGAGCGGCATGCACGCGAGGCGCGCCGTAGCGCCTGAGATGCCCGGCATGGATACGCTGGACGTCGGCCAAGAGCTGACGGTTCGACGCCGACCGGGCACTCTCGGGGCGTGATCGCCAGCCGTAATAGCCGCTCGGGGAGACTTCGAGCACGCGGCACATGAGACGCACCGGCCAGGTGCCCGCATGCTGCGCGATGAAAGCGAACGTCACTTGGGCATCTCCGCGAAGATGCCGATCGCTTTTTCTAGGACGTCGCGCTCCATGCGCGTCCGGTCGAGTTCACGCCGCAGACGGGCGATCTCGGCCGCCTGATCGGATGGCGATGACACCGGGCTCATCGGCGCGGTTCCTGGGAATCCCGCTGGCCGCGGTGGCGGGCAGCCGCCCGTCAGCGCCGTGCGCCATTGCCTCAGCATCGACGGTTGGATCCCAAGTTCCGCGGCGATCTGCATCTGTGGTCGGCCACTGCTCTCCAGCAGCGCCACCGCCTCGCGTTTGAACTCCGGGGTGACACCGAAAGGTGCAGCGAAGCAAACTCGCGTCTCGTCTTGGCCATCAAACACCTTCCCCGCCCGCGAGAAGCGTATCAGAGGTGTCCGCGAAACCGGGGGAGGATCACTGTCCCACAGGTGCTGACGGCGGAAAGGGAGCGACCGCGCCGCCGCCCGCGCCGCCAGCCGGCAGGGATCGGCCTCGCCCCCCGCACCTTCGACCATCTCGATGCACAGGACATCGAGATCGCCGAGTTCGTGGATGGCCGGCGCCCCTCGACCCACCGCGACTTTGCCGACGCCGCCCTGCGGACCGAGGCGATGGACGTCTATCGCCGCTTCCATGCGGCGCCGCTGCTGCCGCTCACCAAGACCGTGTTCGACATGATCGCCGAGCACGACCGGCAGGTGGCGGAACTTCGGGCGCCCGTGCCGCCCGACCACGCGTGGCTGTCCCACCAGGCTCGCCTGGCACAGGCGGCGCTCGAAGCCTCCGGTCTCGATCTCGTACCCTGCTTCAACGATCCGATGCCGGGCAACTTCCTCGTCGGCGAGGACGGCTCCATCCTGCTCATCGACTTCGAATACGCGTCCAACAACGACCGTCTCTACGACTTCGCGATCTGGAGCGGAGAGATGTTCTCCTCCGAAAGTGTCGATCGCGAGCTGATCGAGGCGTATTTCGGGCGCTACGACGAGGCCTCGTTCGCTCGCCGGATGGTCCACAAGGCGCTCGCCGATGTGAAATGGTGGACTTGGGCGATGGTGCAGCACACGATCTCCAGCCTCGACTTCGACTTCTACAAGTACGGTATCTGGAAGCACATGCGTGCCCGTTCGATCATGAACGATCCATGCTGGCCGGCCTTCCCGAAGGCGCTCTGATCGAAAGGCTCCGTCTCCGCGCCGAACGAAGCGCCCGTTTCGAGCCCTGTTGCTCGATCCCGCCACCTTCGACAAGGAGATGGGCTGCACGTCCGCCAACGGTGCAGTCTCGGTCATCCCCCTTCTACAGGACGACGTGTTTCGTCACCGGCCTGCACCCTTCGTCACCCTCATCCACGGAACTCGATCAGAACTTGGATATCCTCCCCCTCCCTGCGGGTCGGGTAGGTGCGAAGAGCACGAAAGGACCATCCCGCCGAGACGGCACCGGTCGCGAGCGCGAACCATGCCAGGTGCCGCGGGCAGAACAGGCGCCCTCCGGAGCAATGGCCCAGGGCGAGATCCGCCCCCTCATGCGGGCAGGCCCGTTCCGCGGCGAAGATCCCGTCGCCGTCCTGCACGAGGACGAGATGACGGCCCGCCACGAAGACCGGGATGATCGCATTGCCGGCGAGCGCCTCGATACGGCAGACGTGAACCCAGCGCCCGCTGTCAGCCGCCGAGATAGGCTTGGCGCACATGAGGATCCGCGATCAACGTCGAGCCTGTTCCCGCCAGCACGATCCGGCCGGTCTCCAAGAGGTAGGCGTAGTCGCAGAGTTCCAGGGCCGCGAAGGCGTTCTGCTCCACGAGGAGGACCGTGGTGCCGGTGTCGCAGATCGCCCGGATGACGGCGAACATGCGCTCGACGATGTTGGGGGCAAGGCCCAGGGAGGGCTCGTCGAACAGGACGAGCCGGGGACGGGACATCAGCGCGCGGCCGATCGCCAGCATCTGCTGCTCGCCCCCCGAAAGGGTGCCGGCGGCTTGGTGCTTGCGCTCGGCGAGGCGCGGGAACTCGCCGTAGATGCGCGCGAGATCGGCGGACACCCCGGCCGGATCGCGCCGCAGGTAGGCGCCCATGGCGAGGTTCTCCGCGACGCTCATTTGCGGAAAGACCCGCCGCCCCTCCGGGCAATGGGCGATGCCCTGGGCCAGCACCTTGCGCGGGTCGGTGCCGGTGATGTCCCGGCCGGCGAAGTGGATGCTGCCCGAGCGCGCCGGAATGAGCCCCGACACCGCCCGGAGCGTCGTCGACTTGCCGGCGCCGTTGGCCCCCACCAGGGCCACGAGCTGCCCTTCGTCCACCTTGAGCGAGAGCCCCTTCAGGGCCGTTACCGCGCCGTAGCCGCAGACGAGATCCCGGATCTCAAGCATCGTTCGTCTCCCTGGCGGCCTGTGCGGCTTCGCGGGCGGCACTGCCCTGGCCGAGATAGGCTTCGATCACGGTCGGATCGGATCGGATCGCCGCCGGCGGCCCCTCGGCGATGAGGCGGCCGTAATTCAGCACCACGATCCGGTCGGAGACCTCCATGACCATCGGCATGTCATGCTCGACGAGGAGGACGGTGACGCCGCGCTCGCGGATCGAGCGGATCAGGCGCACGAAGACCTGGGTCTCGGAGGCGTTCATGCCGGAAACCGGTTCGTCGAGGAGCAGCATGGCGGGCTCCGTGGCCAGCGCCAGCGCGACCCCGACGAGGCGCTGCTCGCCATAGGCCAGCGACCCGGCCTTGTCCTGGGACCGGCCGGAGAGCCCGACCCAGTCGAGGAGTTCACGGGCCCGGTCTCGCAGAGCCGCCTCACCGGCGCGGTCCCGCCCGAGCAGCGTGTCGACCAGCCGCGTGCGGCCCCGCCGATGCAGGCCGATCATCACGTTGTCGAACACGGTGTCGTCGGGGAACACGCTGGTACGCTGAAACGTCCGACTTAGGCCGAGACGGACGATCTCGTGGGGCTGCAACCCCTGGAGGCCGGTGCCGCGGAACCGGACCTGACCCTGGCTGGGCTTCAGGAAGCCCGTCATCACGTTGAAGGCCGTCGTCTTGCCGGCCCCGTTCGGGCCGATCAGGCTGACGATCTCGCCGGGATGGACGTCGAAATGCAGGTCGGCGATGGCGACGAGGCCGCCGAAGCGCACGCCGACATGGTCCACCGACAGGATGGGAGCGCGGATCTCGCTCATGGCCTGACCTCCACGGGAACGCGGGCGGGTTCCGAAGCGCGGCGGCGCGTGGCGAGGCGAGCGAGGCCCGGCACGATGCCCCGGGGCATGACGAACTGGATCACGATCAGCACGAGGCCGAACACCATCCACTGCGCCTCAGGGACCATGACCGGACGCAGGGCGACGGGGAGCAGGCCGAAGATCAGGCCGCCGACGACGGGGCCGAGCAGCGTGCCCTTGCCGCCGCCCACCACCATGATGACCATGGTCACCGTGGTGGAGAACAGGAACACGTCGGGGTCGATGATGCGCAGGTAATGGGCGTAGAGACTGCCGGCTGCCCCCGCCATTGCCGCCGAGATCACCGCCGCGAGGGTCAGGGTCCGGGTGGCGTTGATGCCGACCGAGAGGGCCAGGGACTCGTTCTCCTTCAGGCCCCGCATGGCCCGGCCGAAGCGCGATCGGACGAGGAGGGAGATGAGGGCGTAGCAGAGCGTGCCGACCACGAGGACGAGATAGTAATTCTGCATCTTCGTCCGCAGGGTGACGGAGCCGAGGCCGGGCAAGCCGAGGCTGAAGGGCGGGATGCCCGTCAGCGCCAGGGGGCCTTGGGTCAGCTCCACCCAGTTGAGGGCGACGAGGCGCACCACCTCGGCGAAGGAGATCGTCACGATGACGAAATAGGCACCCCGCACCCGGAAGGAGAGGCGACCGACGAGGTAGCCGCAGCCGGCCGTCGCCAGCACGGCGAGGCCGAAGCCCACCACAGGCGGCCAGGGCTCGTGTACGATGCGAAGGCCCCAGAGCAGCTCTACGTCGAAGCCGAGGCTCGTGAGGGCGCTGACGTAGGCACCGATGCCGAAGAAGGCGATGTGCCCAAGGCTGAGCTGCCCGGTGAAGCCGAGCAACAGGTTCAGGCTCATGGCAGCGATGGTGACGATGCCCGTCGTAATCAGCGCGTTGAGCAGGTAGGGGTCGTGGCCCAGCGCGAAGGGCAGGGCGGCCAGCGCCGCCAGGAGGGCGAGAGCGGGGAGGTGCCGGGTCATCCGATGCGCTCCGCCTTGGCGAAGAGGCCCGTCGGCTTGAAGATCAGCACCGCGATGATGATCAGGAAGCCCATGGCGTCCCGGTAGCCCGACGAGATGTAGCCGGCGCCCAGTTCCTCGGCGAGCGCCAGGATGAAGCCGCCGATGGCCGCCCCGGTGATGTTGCCGAGCCCGCCGAGAATCACGATGGCGAAGGCCTTCAGTTCGGCCATGCCGCCCATCTGCGGGAACACCACGTAAACCGGCCCGAGGAGTGCGCCCGCCGCCGCCGCGAGGCTGGAGCCGATGGCGAAGGTCGCGGTGTAGATGAGCCGTACGTTGACCCCCATCAGCGAGGCGGTGTCGTGGTCCTGGAAGGTGGCCCGCATGGCCAGCCCGAGGCGGGTCCGGTTGATGAGCCAGTAGGTCAGCCCGATCAGCGCGAGGGCCGCGCCCAGCACGAACAGCCGCAACCACGACACCGAGACGGGTCCGAGTTGAAGGGGCGCATCCGGGAAAGGGGTCGGGATCGATTTGGCGACACCGCCGAACAGCCAGAGCGTGCCCGATTGCAGGACGATGCCGGCCCCGATCATCACCAGCATGGTCGTGTCCATGTCCGCGCCGCGCAACGGCCGCAGCAGCACGAGGTCGAGGATTGCGCCGAGCAGGAGGCCGCCGAGGATCGCGGTCGGCAGGGCGGCGAAGAAGCCGAGCCCGAGGGCCGTGACGGCGAGGTACATGACGTAGGCGCCCACCGTGTAGAGCGCCCCGTGGGTGAAGTTCACCACGTTCATGATCCCGAAGATCAGGGTCAGCCCGATGCCGAGCAGGGCATAGGTGCCCCCCAGGACCAAGGTGTTGAGGAGGTGCTGCAGGAATTCGGTCATCGAGGCCTCGCCTGTAAGCAGGTGATACGATCGTCGGCTGAGCGTCAGTGCAGGGTCAGCAAGCTTGGCGCGGATCCCTGTCCGTCAGCGTGACGGCAATTGCGCGGGATGGGCGGCCCTCCTCCCCAGCGGATCTCGGGCCTGCCCGAGATCCGTCGAGCTTGTGGGGAGGAGTTGGAGGTGGGGGTGGTTGAGCGACCCTCAGCTTGCGGGGGCTAGCGGAG
>NZ_NKUG01000230.1 GCF_014845095.1 Methylobacterium bullatum
GCCCTGCCCACCCCCTCGGTGCAGATTCGTCGGGCGCACTGACGCCGACTCCTTCGCGAAGATCGACCTCGCTTTAAGACCGCGTTGACGACGATCCGAGGTCTCCGGCCCGGCTTTACCCCTCGTTCAATGCCCCCGTCGCCTTCTGCCAATCGCGGTTGAGGCGAGGGGAAGCGAAATGGTGAAGCGACTGGAATGGGCGACGGGGAGCGTCGTCCGCAGCGGCGTCCGCGAACAGGCCGTCTATACCTGCCCGCCGAGCCTGCATCCGGGAGCCTTCCGGATCGCGCTGTCGACGCCGCTTTGCGCGACTCTGCTCGTGCTGTCCGCGATGGTCCTGTTCTCGTGAACGCCGCCCGATCCCGGCATTGATCGGCACTCGACTGCGCGGAAGATCTGGGATGACAGGCCGCTCGCGGCATCGCGAGAACTAAATTCTCCCGATGCCGCACCAAACAAATCAATATTTCTACTGATGATTCAGACTGTTGAAGACAGAGAAGATTTGTCTTTGACCTGCGGCCATTGCCGATTGCCTCGCCTAGAGCGACGCGATATCCCGGCGCACACCGAGCGCAGGGCCTGTCGAGGCCTTCGCAATGCGTAAGAGCCGATCAGGAGATCTCGTCATGGCCGACACCAGCCCCTCGCAGTCCCGCAAACCCGGCCACGGCCACATCTACGGCTCGATCACCGAGACGATCGGCAACACGCCCCTGGTCCGGCTCAACCGGATCACCAAGGAGCGCGGCGTCGATGCCGAGATCCTGCTGAAGCTCGAGTTCTTCAACCCGATCGCCAGTGTGAAGGACCGGATCGGCGTCAACATGATCGACGCCCTCGAAGCCTCCGGCCAGTTGAAGCCGGGCGGCACGCTGGTGGAGCCCACCTCCGGCAATACCGGCATCGCCCTGGCCTTCGTGGCGGCGGCGCGCGGCTACCGCCTGATCCTCGTCATGCCCGAGACCATGTCGCTGGAGCGCCGCAAGATGCTGGCCTTCCTCGGCGCGGAACTCGCCCTCACCCCTGGCCCGCAGGGCATGAAGGGCGCGATCAGCAAGGCCGAAGAGCTTCTCAACGAGATTCCCGGCGCGATCATGCCGCAGCAATTCTCGAACCCGGCCAACCCCGAGATCCACCGCAAGACCACGGCCGAAGAGATCTGGAACGACACCCAGGGCCAGCTCGACGCGTTCGTGGCCGGCGTCGGCACCGGCGGCACCATCACGGGCGTCGGCAGCGTGCTGAAGCCGCGCCTGCCCAACCTCAAGGTCGTCGCCGTGGAGCCAACCGATTCGCCCGTCATCTCCGGCGGCCAGCCCGGCCCGCACAAGATCCAGGGCATCGGCGCCGGGTTCATCCCCGGCAACCTCGACCGCGAGGTCATCGACGAGGTGATCACGGTCTCGAACCAGGAAGCCTTCGACACCGCCCGGCTTCTCGCCAAACTCGAAGGCATCCCCGGCGGCATCTCCACCGGCGGCAACGTCGCCGCAGCTCTGAAACTGGCGGCGCGGCCGGAGTTCCAGGGCAAGCGCATCGTCACGGTGGCCTGCTCGTTTGCCGAGCGCTACATTTCCTCGACGCTCTTCGAGGGGATCTGACCTCCGACGGCCGGCCCTGCCACGGGGCCGACTTTTCCAAGACGACGGCGCTTTCTCCCTGTGGCTTTCGAGCCCCTTTCTGAAGGCCGCCCTTGTCCTCAACTGCCCTGTATCGGATCCGCCGCGCCACCCGCCGCCCCTGGCTGCGGGTGGCTGCATTCTGCGGAGCCGGTGTCGCGGCCGCGCTCGCCTCGGCCTTCGGCGCGCCGCTGATCCCCATCGAGATAGCCCGATCGATCGGCGCCGACGCCGTCGACCAGATCCTGTCCGTGCTCGCGACGAGCATGTTGCCGGTGGCGACATTCTCGCTCTCGATCATGGTGCAGGCCTATGGCGGCGCCACCAGCAACGTGACGCCCCGTGCCGTGACCCTGCTGATGGAGGATACCCGCGCGCAGAATGCGGTGGCGAGCTTCATCGGCGCCTTCGTCTACAGCGTGGTCGGACTGATCGCGCTCAAGACCCATTTCTACGGCGATCAGGGCCGGGTCATCCTGTTCGGCCTCACCCTCGTCGTCCTCGCCTCGGTGGTCGTCACCCTGGTACGCTGGATCGACACCCTGGCCCATCTCGGCCGGGTCGGCGAGACCGTCGACGCCATCGAAGAGGCGGCCTGTGCCGCGATCAGGCGGCGGGCCGAGGCACCCTATCTCGGTGGGCTGCCCTGGTGCCCCGCGCCGGAGGGCGCGATCGCCGTGCAAGCGCAGAGCACGGGATACATCCAGCATGTGGATTCCGGGGCGCTGGAGGCGCTCGGCGAGGCGTCGGACCTCGTCCTGCACCTTGCGGTCCTACCAGGCAGCTTCGTCCATCGGGGCCGACTCCTGGTAGAGATCGACGGCAATCCCGACGCCGCGACCCTGGCCGGCATCACCAAGGCCTTCGTCATCGGCGACAGGCGCAGCTTCGACGATGATCCGCGCTTCGGTATCATCGTCCTTACTGAAGTCGCCTCGCGCGGGCTGTCTGCGGCTATCAACGATCCCGGCACGCCGATCGACGTCATCGGGACGCAAGTAAGGGTTCTGACGCTCTGGGCCGAATGCCGGGCCGCCCCGACACGGGGCGAGATCTACCCACGCCTGCGGGTACCGGGCATCGAGGTGGCGGACCTGTTCGCCGACGCGTTCCGTCCCATCGGCCGCGACGGTGCCGCTTGCGCCGAGGTTGGGGTGCGCCTGCAAAAGGCGCTCGCCGCCCTTCACGCCATTGGCGGCCCCGACTTTCAGGCGGCCGCACGCCGGGAGGCGGACAATGCACTCGCGCGGGCGGAGAAACTCCTCGACTTGCCCGATGATCTCGAAGTCCTGCGAGCCGCTCATGCCCTCGTCGGCCATCGAGGCTGACGCAACCTCGCGGCCCATGGAGTGGTTGAACCTCCAACATTGGAGGACACCATGACGGTTGAGCCGCGCCAGCGCCCTTCGCTGAAGAATTTCGACACCTATACCGATCGAAACGGCCAAAATCCCGGCCAGGACAATGCCCGTGATGTCGGCATCCCGTCGCGCACACAAGCCGATCTCAAAGGCGATCCCTCGGGAGAGGCGGAGACTGCCCGTATCGCGTCCGGGACGCCGAGTGAGGACGCCACCGACCAGACTGAGATGGAAGTTCCGGCCGAGAACATCCGGGCCATCGGTGATGCTTCGCAGAAAGCCGAGTCTCAGAGCGCGGCGGCGAAGGATTCCATCGATCGCGCCACCGCGAGCGTCGGCAAGGACGAGGAGAGCTAGATGTCGGATTTTGACAAGCAGCCCACCGATGCCGCGACGCGCAAGCCCAACAATGTCGGATCCCGGGGCGAGCCTGCGTTCGAGGGTGGACACCAGACCGCGCAACAGGCGGCCATCACCGGCATCGATCCGGGCGGCCTCAGCGATACCGACCGGAAGGCGAACTGGAACAAGGACGCCGACAAGGCCGGGCGCAACCCGACTCCCGTGGGCGGTTCGTCGAATGGCCAATCGGACCGCAAGCGGTGAGACGCATCGTCAGGGGACGACGTGACGCTTCGAATGAGGAGAGCAACACCCATGCTGGACGATGTGGACAAGAACGATAAGCCACCGCAGGGAAAGCCGGCCAACTCGGCACCCGATGCCGTGATGGATCCCAATGAGAAGACCGAAGGCAAACCGGGACAAGGGCCGCAGGGCGACAAGTCGCCTGATGACGAGACCGATCCCGGCGGCGGCTGAAGCGTCATGACGATGAAGGGCGTGGTCTTCGATCGAAACATGCCCTTCGTCCACAAGTCGCGAAGACCATTGAGCGCACCGGTGAGGCGGGTACTGTGTTCCAAAGGGAGACAGACGCCATGAATGCCCCCGATTCGGTCGTAGGAGACGCGACGTCGATCTACGATCGGGACCTCGACCGAAACCCGGCCAATCACCAGCCGCTGACACCGCTGAGTTACCTCGACCGGGCGGCGCGGGTGTTTCCCGACCATGTGGCGGTGATCCACGGTGACTTGCGCCGAACCTATGCCGAGCTCTACGAGCGCAGCCGACGTCTCGCGGCGGCGCTCAAAGCGCGCGGCATCGGCCGGGGCGACACGGTGGCTGTCATGCTCGCCAACACCCCCGAAATGATCGAGTGCCATTACGGGGTGCCGATGTCCGGCGCGGTGCTCAACACCTTGAACACCCGTCTCGACGCGGCCGGCTTGGCCTTCTGCCTCGACCACGGTGAGGCCAAGGTGCTGATCACCGATCGGGAGTTCAGCCGGGTCGTCGGCCCCGCACTGGAGCAGGTCGAAGCAAAGCCCCTCGTCATCGATGTGGACGATCCGGTGTTCACCGGCGAAGGCACCGCCATCGGCACCGTTGACTACGAGGCCCTGCTGGCCGGGGGCGACCCGACGTCCGACTGGGCGATGCCGGCGGACGAATGGGACGCGATCTCGCTGAACTACACCTCGGGCACGACCGGCGACCCGAAGGGAGTGGTCTATCATCACCGCGGCGCGGCGCTCCTGTCTCTCGGCAACGTCATCACCGGCAATCTTGGGCAGCACCCGGTTTATCTCTGGACCCTGCCGATGTTCCACTGCAACGGCTGGTGCTTCCCCTGGACCCTGTCGGTGGTGGCCGGCACCCATGTCTGCCTGCGCCAAGTCCGGGCCGGCGCACTCTACCAAGCACTTGCCGAGCACAGCGTCACCCATCTGTGCGGCGCGCCGATCGTGATGCAGTTGCTGCTCAACGCCACCGATTCCGAGCGCCGCCCCCTGCCCCGGCGCGTCGCC
>NZ_NKUG01000231.1 GCF_014845095.1 Methylobacterium bullatum
CCCACAAGGGGGAGGGAGGATGCGTCTCACTTCCCCACGGTGATGGGCGAGAAGTCCTGGTACCAATTCTGGGCCTGGACGAAGCCCTTCACTTTCGAGCTCATGGCGCGCGGGTTGGTGTCGTGGGCGACCATGAGGAACAGCGCCTCGTCGACGTATTTCTCGTGGACCTTCTGCAGCACCTTGATCTGCTCGGCCGGATCGAACGTCGTGCGGATCTGATCGAACAGCTTGTCCATCTCGGGGTCGCAGTAATGGCCCCAGTTCGTGCCGTTGGGGGCCGCCAGATTGCACTGCAGGTGGCGGATGAAGCCGGTGAAGGGGTCCTGGATGAAGTAGGAGAAGTTCATCCCCGTGGCGCCGCGCGACACGTCGGCCTTCGCGCCGGCCCGCCACAGGTTGATGAGCGCGTTCCACTCGACGACTTCGAAATTCACCTTGATTCCGATATCGGCGAGGTTCTGCTGGATCAGCTCGTTCATCGGCAGGGGCTGCATCTGGCCCGAGCCCGAGGGTGCGATGAGGATCTTCGTGACGATGGGCTTGTTGGGGCCGTACCCGGCCTCGGCCAGGAGCTTCTTGGCCGCGTCGGGGTCATAGGTCGGCTTGAAGGTCGGCGAGCCGAACCAGGCCGAGCCCGGCGGCATGAAGCCCTGTGCCGGGATCATCAGGCCGCTGAGCATCTCCTTCATGCCCTCGCGGTCGACGGCGAGGTTGGCGGCCTTGCGCACGCGGATGTCGTTCCACGGCGAACCCTCTGCCCGCGACAGGTGCCAGGTCCAGTTATGCGGATAGGCGTTGGTGACGATGCTGAACCCCGCCCCCTTGAGGGAGGCGATGGCGTCCGGCGGCGGGGCCTCGATCCAGTCGACCTGGCCCGAGCGAAGGGCCGCCACGCGGGCATTGGCCTCCGGCAGGGGCACCAGCACCAGCTTGTCGAGCTTGGGCACCCGCGCCTTGTCCCAGTATTCGGCGAAGGGGGCCATCTCGGCGCGCTCGCGCGGGGCGAACAGGGTCAGCTTCCACGGGCCGGTGCCGGACGGAGTCTTGGCGAATGCGTCCCAGCTCTTGCCCAGCTTCTCCCACTGCGCCGGCGAGGACATCATGATCCAGGCGATCTGGTAGGGCAGCGTCGCGTCCGGTGCCTTGGTGGTGATCTCCACCGTCATCGGATCGACCACGCGGTAGCTGGCGACACCGGGGATGCGCGACCTACCCTGCGCCGACTGGCGCGGATCGAATTGCGGCGCATCGGTCTTGAGGAGCTTGTCGAAGTTCCACACCACCGACTCGGCGGTGAAGGGCGACCCGTCGTGGAAGGTGACACCGGGGCGCAGCTTGAAGATCCACTTGGTCTTGTCGGCGGCATCCACCGCCCAGGAGGTGGCCAGACCGGGGGTGAGGTCGGAGGGCTTGGTCGCGCTCGACAGGTCCCAGTTGATGAGCGCGTCGTAGACCGTGTAGCCGGTGAAGCGCATGCCCTCGCCGCCATTGTCGGCCTGCCCCGTGGTGAGCGGGATGTCCGACGCGGTCATTCCGATGCGCAGCGTTCCCTGTGCCCATGCGGACGGCACCATGCCGCCGGCGGCGAGCGCCGCGGCCACGAGTCCAACGCGAAGATGTTCTGCCAAGCCTCTCATCGTGTTGTGCTTTTCCTCGGTCGACCGATGATCGGCGAAATTGCCGGTGTCGCGAACGCCCATGCAAGGCGCCGGCCAGACTGGACTCTTTCCAACCCCGGCGGGTGAAAATGCATACGAAATCCAGCGCGGCCGGGCGGTTCGCCATGCGCTGGGGGCCGGCCCGCCCGGCGGGGGCGACGTCATGGGTTTTGCGCTGCGGCGATCGGCTCTAAACCGCCTCACACCGGGCATGCCGCCCGGCGGAGCGTCCCGGTTGTCCCTCCCTCCGAACCCCAGGGCCAAGGCCAGCGGCGCCGTCTCCGGCGGCCTCCGGCGCGGGCGCGTGGCCGGCTTCCTCATGGGGCGGGGCTCCCTCTCCACGCCGGGATCGAACCTCGCGCGCCTGCCGATCGCCCTCGACCCGCGCGGGCTCAGCATCATCGAAGGCATCCGGGCGGCCTGCGCCTTCGGCACCGTCATCCTGCTCCACGAATTCGTGGCGTGGCCCCCGCTCCTGATCATGGCGCTTGCGGCCAACCTCACCTGCTTTGCCGATATCGGCGGCCCGATGCGCTCCCGGCTGATGGTGCTCGCCGTGTTCTCGGTGATCGGCAGCCTGATCTGGAGCCTGTTCGGCCTGCTCCAGCCCCATGGCCCGGCGCTCGTTGTGCCCCTCGCCACCCTCGTCATCTTCTGCTGCAGCTATGCGCGGGTCTGGGGCGTGCAGGAGCAGACCGCCGGCAACGTCCTCGTCCTCGTCCTGGCCTTCGCCCTCGACCGTCCCCTCACCGGCGGCGAGGCCGTCATCGCCGGAGCGATGGTGCTGGCCGGCGGCCTGTGGGCGACGGTGCTGGCCCTCGCTCTGTGGCGGCTCAACCCTTACCGCCCTACCCAGAGGGCCGTGGCCGAGGTCTGGCGCCGGCTCGCTCTGCTCAGCGGCGATCTCGAAGACCTCGCGGCCTCGGACGAGGCCGGCGCGGCGGGATTCGACGACCATGCCCGCGCCCATCGCCGCGGCGTGCGCGAGGCGATCGAGCTCGCCCGCGGCCTCATCGTCGACCTCGCCCGCAGCCGCGAGCGCGTCTCCGACCGCACCGCCCAGGCGCTGATCCGGCTGGAGAGCGCCGAGCAGATCTTCGCCGCCCTCATCGCCCTGTCCGACCGGATCGAGGCCGACCGCAACCCCAACCGCCAGGTCCGGACCCGGCGCCTGCTGCGCCGCCTGCGGCCGCTCCTCCTCGTGGTCGCGCGGGCGATCCGCGACGACACCGTCCTCGACCTGCCGCGCATCGAGCGCTCGATCGCGCGGGCGGGGCGCGGATTCGCGTCCGACCCTGCCCTCAAGTCCCTGGCCGAGCGCATCCTCGACCGCGTCCGCATCGGGGCCAAGCTCTCGACGCCGGAAGGGTATCGCCCCGGCGGCACGCTGCTGGGGAGCGCCAGCCTGCCCCTGCGCCAGAGGATGCTCGGCCCGTTGAAGGCGAACTTCACCCTGGCCTCGCCGAACCTGCGGCACGCGATCCGCGCCAGCACCGTCACCGCCCCGGTCCTCGGTCTCACCCTGCTCTGGCCGGGGCCGTTCACGCACTGGCTCACCATCACGGTGGTGCTGACCATGCAGCCCTTCTACGCCGCCACCTGGCAGCGGGCGCTGGAGCGGATCGGCGGCACGGTGCTCGGTGGGCTGTTCGGCGCCCTGCTCGCCAGCCTCGCCACGACGACCCTGGCGCTCGCGGCGCTGATCTTTCCGTTGAGCATCATCGGTTTTGCCGCCCGGCAGGTGAGCTATGCCTTCTTCATCGCCTGCCTGACGCCCCTGGTGGTGCTGCTGGTGGAGGTGATGGAGCCCGGCCATGCCTCCTGGGAAGTCGCGGGCATGCGCGCCCTCTTCACCCTGCTCGGAGGTCTCATCGCGGTGGCGAGCAGCCTGCTGCTCTGGCCGGTCTGGGAGCCGGATCAGGTCCGTCTCGAACTGAGGAAGGCCGTCAAGGCCCATGCCGATTTCGCGCGCACCGTGCTCTCGAATCGGGCGGAGGCCGAGCGGAGGGGGGCGGCGGAGGCCGCGGCGCGGGCCAGCGGCCTCGCCCTCAACAGCCTGGAGGCCGCCCTCTCCCGCGCCCTGCAGCAGCCCCGCGCCGGGCGCCACCCCCAGGTCGAGACCGCCATGGTCGCCGACGCGACCCTGCGCCGGATCGGTGCGCGCCTCTCGGCCCTGCGTCATGCCGCCGAGCCCAAGCCCGCTCTCGCCGAAGAGCTCGCGGGCGATGCCGGGGACGAGGCGGAGGCGTGCCGCGCCTGGACCTTGTGGATCACCACCACCCTCGCCCGCCTCGCCGAGGATGGCGGCGCCCTGCCCGCCC
>NZ_NKUG01000232.1 GCF_014845095.1 Methylobacterium bullatum
TCTGTTAGGCGCTCTTAGTCCCGCGCCAGCATCGCCTTGCCGATGGCGAAGACCCGGCCGTCTCCCAGGAGATGCGCGGTGAAGCCGGCCGGAAACAGCGGATCGAAGGCCGGGTTGCGCACGTTGAGGCCGCCCGCATAGGCGCCGAAAGCCGGCATCACCAGGCGCTTCCCGTCGGTGACGAAGCAGCGCCGCCGAACCGCCCGGCCACGCATGGCGACCTTGCCGCAGGGATGCAGATGGCCGGCGATCTCGCCCTCCGGCGCATCCGGCAGCGGCTCGTGCCGCAGGGTGAGTCCACCGAGGGCCAGCGTCTCGGCATAGCGCCCGCCGACGCCCTCCGACACGGCATGGTCGTGGTTGCCGGCGATCCAGACCCAGTCCCGGCCTTCCTGCAGGGCGGCGATCATGGCGCGGTCGCCGGGCTCCATCCGCTCGGGGCCGCGCGCATCGTGGAAGGAATCGCCCAGAGCCACGACACAGGCCGGGTCGAAGCGGGCCACCGCCTCGTGCAGGCAGGCCAGGGTCTCGCGGGTATCGTAGGGCGGCAGGAACTGGCCCGAGCGCGCGGCAAAGGCCGAGCCCTTCTCCAGATGCAGGTCGGAGACGATCAGGGTCCGGTGCGCGGCGAGCCACAATCCACCGCAGAGGTCGAGGGTGAGGGCTTCGCCGGCCAGCGTCAGGCCGGGGGGCTTGATGGTCCGTTCGAGTTTCTGGCCGAGCGCCAAGATCGCATCCTCTGTTTTGTGGTCAATCGTCGTTTGAGGTTGATCGCGAGAGGCGGGGCTTGTCTCTCGCTTCGTCATTCAGGGTTGATTACCAGCTTGCTTCGGTTGATTAGGCTGCCGAAATCCCGGCCGTAACGCCCATCGCAAGTTCTCGCTCTTCATTCCATTGGTCGATGACCTCCTGGGCGGAGGAGTGCCAGGAAGTCACATACTCCGCACAGCCATCACACCAAAGGCTGCGCCCATTTTCGTCTGGGTGAGCGCCGTCCCCCTCCGCGCGCGGGGGGACCGACATTCGCATGGAAGAACGCTGAGGGGATTATACCAACGAGCTTCGAATACGATTCGTATGAAATTCCCAACGTCGTGGCGATCTAAAACTATGGTGGCAAACGGAGGTTTGCCATGGCGACGCTTACTCCCGTTCGCACCGATTTCGACGGTCCAGGCTTACGCCGCCTAACGCGGGAGACCCAGGACGCAAACCAAGCTCGCCAACTTCTGGCACTGCCGTGACGAGCATGTCCCACAGAGGCTCCTTCCATTTTGAAAATGGATCTTACCATTAAAATTTGGGATTAAACATCTATCCTTCCCTCACCATTCGTAAGTGAGTATAAAGTACGAGATTTTTCCATGAGCAACGTTAAAGAACTCGGCAGTTTGCACGGAAGGCTTTGCGGAGAGTTGGCGGCGACACTGGCTCGCCGGGTAACCAAGTCAGGGCGCAGAGGCGAAGCCTTCTATCATGACTCACTATCAGCCTTCGAAGCAACAGCAGCGATACTGACGAAGTTCGACCTTTTGGCTCCTGTCCTTCGTGACGATATGCTTGGTGAGACATGGTATTGCCTGCATCAATTGACTATGGATGCTGACGACATGCCGGACTTCCTGGCGCGCATGGTTTCGCATGGCGATACGCGCCTGCCAGAGCTTCTAGAAGCCTTCGTAGTTGTTTTCTGCGAATGCGACTCTCTGCCTGATGGGCGCGAAGCCTTTTCATCCCCTGACAATCTTTTGTCATCCATGAAGGCGCTCACACGCACGGGCTTCGCAGAACGGGTGGGCGACCAGTTTCGTTGGACGAGCCAGATAGCACCGACGATGCGAGCCCTCAGCCTTTGGGATGAGAACCGGGCTTCCCTCTCAGACGCCAGCGCCAAGGCATTTGAAGCTAACGCGCGCCTCGCGTGGCAGACCATGCCTGAGCCGATGAAAATGGCCCTTCTCTCCGATAAGATCGGCTTCATACAGTTTGCAAAGATCCTTGCCCTTGGTTGGAAGGAAGGGGGCTGGGTCTCGTATCGACTGGATGATCAGTTCGAACTAAAGGGCGAAATCACACTCGCTCGCCGCATATTGGAACTTGCTGCGACCGGGAAATAGCGTCCTTCAGACCGCCGCGCACTCCAGCATATCGGTTACAACCGTGTCCTTGCCTCAGAAGCCGCTCAAAGACGTGATGCCCGTTCGCCTCGTAGAGGGAACTCTGGAGCGCATCGACGCCGTTGAAGGTAAGTTCGGCGAGCCGAGTGGATTCGAGGCGTCGTCGCGGACGCGCTGGCAATGGCAGAGAAGCGGAAGCCGGTCATAGATGCTGCCGAGGAGGAGCAGTGACAGACCTGCTGCGCCTGCCCGGCCTCGTCGTGACCGGCACCTACGAGGAGAAGGGCTCCCGGATCGGGCCATCCAATCCACCCCCCTCGTATCTAGCTATCGACCTTGGAGGTTTGTTTAGAGGCAGGCACGTTCTAACCTCAGATCAAACTCGTATGACGAACAACCTGTCGTGTTTGAGGGGGGCTGCACTGCGCCTAAGCCAGCGCTTCTTCGAGAAGCTGCGCCTCGGCCTCGGCCAGGATCTCGTCCGCGCCTTCGCCGTAGACCTTCTCGCGCCCGATTTCGAGCATGACGGACACGGAGAGCGGCGAGACGCGATCCAGCGCCTTGTGGGTGATTCGCCCCTGGATGCGCCTCAACATCATGCCGAGGCGGGCCACGTCGAGGAGTCCGGTTGCCGCATCCTGCCGGGCGGCGCGCAGGAGCAGGTGGTCGGGCTGGTGCTTGCGCAGCACGTCGTAGACGAGGTCGGTGGACATGGTGACCTGCCGCCCGGTCTTCTTCTGGCCGGGATGGCGCCGCTCGATCAGCCCGGCGATGACGGCGCATTGGCGGAAGGTGCGCTTCATCATGGAGGATTCGTCGAGCCAGGCTTCGAGATCGTCGCCGAGCATGTCCTGGGCGAACAAGTCGGCCAAGAAACCGGGCTCGCGGGCGATGGCCTCGCTCACGTCGCGGGTCATCCAGACGGCGATGCCGTAATCGTTGGCGGCAAAACCTAGCGGGCGCAGGCGCGCGCGCTCCATGCGCCGGGTGAGCAGCATGCCGAGGGTCTGGTGGGCGAGGCGGCCCTCGAACGGGAACGCCGTGAGGTAATGGCGGCCGCCCCGCGGAAACGTCTCCACCAGCAAGCCCTCGGGGCCGGGCAGGATCGAGCGCTGGCGCTGGAGCAGGAGGTAATCCGCCACCTGCTTCGGCAGCCGGTCCCATTCGAACGGATCGGCGATGAGGGCGCGGACACGGGCGGCGAGGAAGGTCGAGAGCGGGAACTTCGCTCCCGCATAGGAGGGAATCGCCGGGTCGGTGCCGGGGCCGGCCCTCGTCGCCAGGGCCTCGTCCTCGGACAGGCCCTCGAAGCGCAGCACCTCGCCGGCGAAGAGGAAGGTGTCGCCCGGCGTCAGGGTGTCGGCGAAATCCTCTTCGATCTCGCCGAGCACGCGCCCGCCCTTGGGCAGGATGGCGCCCGGCTTGCCGCGCACCCCGCGGGCGAGGCGCACCTTCACCTTGGCGGATTCGACGATGGTGCCGACATTCATCCGGTATTGCTGGGCGGTCCGCGCATCGCGCACCCGCCACAGCCCGTCCGGCCCGCGCAGGATCTTGGCGAAGCGCTCGTAAGCGCGCAGCGCGTAACCGCCGGTGGCCACGTAATCGACCACCGCCTCGAAATCCTCCCAGGACAGGGTGGCGTAGGGCGCCGCCGAGACGATCTCGTCGTAAAGCTGCAAAGGATCGAACGCATCGGCGCAGGCCATGCCGAGGACGTGCTGGGCGAGGACGTCCGGCGCGCCGAGGCGGGCATCCGGCGTGTCCTGGGCCGCCGCCTCCACCGCATCGAGGGCGGCTTGGCATTCGAGGATCTCGAAGCGGTTGCCGGGGACGAGATAGGCCTTCGACGGCTCGTCCATGCGGTGGTTGGCCCGCCCGATCCGCTGCATGATCCGGCTCGCCCCCTTCGGCGCGCCGATATTCACCACGAGGTCGACATCGCCCCAGTCGATGCCGAGATCGAGGGTGGCGGTGCAGACAATGGCCCGCAGCTGCCCCGCCGCCATCGCCGCCTCCACCCGCCGCCTCTGGCTGGCGTCGAGGGAGCCGTGATGGAGCGCGATGGGCAGCGAGTCTTCGTTGATCCGCCAGAGTTCCTGGAAGGTGTACTCGGCCTGGAGCCGGGTGTTGACGAAGACCAGCACCGTCCGGTGCGCCTGGATCAGGTCGTAGATCGCCGGCATCGCCTGTGAGGCGGTGTGGCCGGCCAGCGGCAGGGTCAGGCCGGTATCGAGCAGGTGCAGGTCCGGTGCCGCCCCGCCCTTCACCACGACGAGGTCGGCCATGGCAGGCACGGGCTCCCTCCCCCTTGTGGGGAGGGGTAGGGGTGGCTCCGGATATGGCGCGACCTGTTCGGCACCACCCCCGGCCCCTCCCCACAAGGGGGAG
>NZ_NKUG01000233.1 GCF_014845095.1 Methylobacterium bullatum
TTGCGGGTGGGCGAGGAGAGCGGCTTTGTGCACTCTGAGACTGCGACGGTACGCATTGTGGCTCTCCTTGAGATGCGAAAAATTTCGCGTGAGGGGAAAGGGATGGAAGGGGGGTCGGTCAGAAGGTCTAGTGGGCGGCCGCCACGGGGCGGGGCAGGGCATGCCCGGCTTCCGTGTCGGGAACGACGTTCTCGGAGGCGACGGCGGCCCGGTCGCGGTAGGCTTCTTCCGCTTTGTTCAGGTCGAAGGCGCCTTCCCACTTGGCGACCGCGATGGTGGCGACCGCGTTGCCGATCAGGTTCGTGACCGCCCGTGCCTCGTTCATGAAGCGATCGACGCCCAGCAGAAGGACGAGGCCGGCGACCGGGACGGTGTGGATGCTCGACAGGGTGGCGGCGAGGGTGACGAACCCGGCCCCGGCGACACCCGCCGACCCTTTCGAGGTCAGGAGCAGCACGCCCAGGACGACGAGCTGGTCGCCGATGCCGAGAGGCGTGTTGGTGGCCTGGGCGACGAAGATCGCCGCCATGGTCAGGTAGATGCAGGTGCCGTCGGCGTTGAAGGTGTAGCCCGTGGGCAGCACGAGGCCGACCACCGACTTCTCGCAGCCCACCCGCTCCAGCTTGGCCATCATCCGGGGCATCACCGCCTCGGTGGAGCAGGTGCCGAAGGTGATGAGGATCTCGTCCTTGAAGAAGCCGAGGACCTTGACCAGGGAGAACCCGGTCCAGGCGCAGACGGAGCCGAGAACCAGCACGACGAACAGGATCGACGTGACGTAGACACCGAGCATGAGGTAGGCGAGGGACCAGACGGTGCCGAAGCCGTACTTGCCGATGGTGA
>NZ_NKUG01000234.1 GCF_014845095.1 Methylobacterium bullatum
CCCTTGCGGGGAGAGGTTAGGAGTGGGGGGGGTGACCCTCACTCGGCGGGGACGGCACCGATCACATGCGCGCGGGCATGCGGTCCTCGCTCGCCAAGTCCGAAAAGCGGGTGATGTTGGCGTCGAACTGCAGCTCCACCGTGCCGGTGGGGCCGTGGCGCTGCTTGCCGAGGATGACTTCGGCCTTACCGTGGACGCGGTTCATCTCCGCCTCCCAGGCGAAGAACTCTTCGGTGCCTTCGCGCGGCTTCTTGTTGTTGACGTAATATTCCTCGCGGAACACGAACATCACCACGTCGGCGTCCTGCTCGATCGAGCCCGATTCGCGCAGGTCCGAGAGCTGCGGGCGCTTGTCGTCGCGGTTCTCCACCTGACGCGAGAGCTGCGACAGGCCGATGATCGGCACCGCGAGTTCCTTGGCCAGCGCCTTCATGCCGGTGGTGATCTCGGTCATCTCCTGCACGCGGTTGTCGCTGCGCTTGCCCGAGCCGGAGAGCAGCTGCAGGTAGTCGATGATCAGGAGATCGAGGCCCTTCTGGCGCTTCAGGCGCCGGGCGCGGGCGGCGAGCTGCGCGATGGAGATGCCGCCGGTCTGGTCGATGTAGAACGGGATCGTCTGCATGTCCCGGGCGGCATCGGTGATCTTGTAGAAATCCTCCGGCCGGATGTCGCCGCGGCGGATCTTGTAGGACGGCACGCCCGATTGCTCGGCGATGATGCGGGTGGCCAGCTGCTCGGCCGACATTTCGAGGGAGAAGAACCCGACGATGCCGCCGTTCTTGGTCTCGATCCGCCCGTCGGGCTGCTTCTCGCCCCGGTAGGCCTTGGCGACGTTGAAGGCGATGTTGGTCACCAGCGAGGTCTTACCCATGGCCGGACGGCCGGCGAGGATGATCAAGTCGGAGGATTGCAGACCGCCCATCTTGGCATCGAGGTCCGACAGGCCGGTGGCGATGCCCGAGAGCTTGCCGTCGCGCTGGTAGGCCTTGGCGGCCATGTCCACGGCAGCGGTGAGGGCATCGGAGAATTTCTGGAAGCCGCCATCGTACTTGCCCGATTCGGCGAGCTCGTAGAGCCGGCGCTCGGTGCCCTCGATCTGGTCGCGAGGGGAGGATTCCACCGGGGCTTCATAGGCGCCGTTGACCAGATCCTCGCCGATGGTGATCAGCCGGCGGCGGATCGCGAGGTCGTAGATGGTGCGGCCGTAATCGCCCGCGTTGATGACCGTGGTGGCCTCGGCCGCGAGGCGGGCGAGGTACTGCATCACCGTCTGGCCGCCGAGATCGGCGTCACCCAGATAGGTCTTGAGCGTGATCGGGGTCGCGAGCTTGCCCACCTTGATCAGCGAGGCGGCGACCTCGAAGATCTTACGGTGGACATCCTCCATGAAATGCTCGGGCAGGAGGAAGTCTGAGATCCGGTAATAGGCGTCGTTGTTGACGAGGATCGCGCCGAGCAGCGCCTGCTCCGCGTCGATGTTGTGGGGCGCGACGCGGAACTCCTGCGTGACGCTCTGGAGGTTTGCCGTCAGGGCGTTGGGCAGGGCCATAGGCTGACTCGAGGCTCCGACTTCTTCGACACCGCGCGGCGAGTCCATCGCCGCACCATTCCGCTACCGCACGACCATGGCCCAGGCATGGTTAGCCGAACCTTAGCCGATTCGCGCGACGCGCCTTTCGCGCCACCCTCTCACCTCATCCTGAGATGCCCGCGTCAGCGGGCCTCGGAGGAGGGCTCCAGAAACCACCGCGCGAACTTGAGGCCTCCTTCGAGGCCTCCGCTGTGCTCCGGCACCTCAGGATGAGGGGGCCGGGTGGGATGGAGTGCGCCCGGATTGCAACACGAAAAACGCCTGCCACCCCTTTCGGGATGACAGGCGCCATGCTGGAACAAATCAGGAACCAGTCAACCCCTTCGGGCGACGATCCCCGTTCTCCACCGGTCGTGGATGCGGCTTACTCGCGGTCGTCGCCGGCCTCGGCGAGAGCGGCGCCGACTTCGAGGCCGAGGTCGTCGAGGTTGAACGCCTCACGCTCGGTGGTCGATTCGCCGCGGGCCTGACGCTCGGCCTCTTCCGGCGAGCGGGCGACGTTGACGGTGACGGTGACCTCGACCTCGGGGTGCAGCACCACCGGCACATTGTGCAGGCCCAGCGTCTTGATCGGCTGGTTGAGAGCGAACTGGTCGCGGCCGACGGTGAAGCCCTCGGCGGTGACGACCTCGGCGAGGTCGCGGGTGGAGACCGAACCGTAGAGCACGCCGGTCTCACCCGACTGGCGGATCAGCACGAAGCTCTTGCCCTCGAGGGTCTCGGCGACGGATTGTGCCTCGCTCTTCTTCTCGAGGTTGCGGGCCTCGAGCTGGGCGCGCTGGGTCTCGAAGTGCTTTTTGTTGCCGGCGGTGGCGCGCAGGGCCTTGCCGCGGGCGAGGAGGAAGTTGCGGGCGTAGCCCGGCTTCACGTTCACGGTCTCGCCCATCTGGCCGAGTTTGGCGACGCGCTCGAGGAGGATGACTTCCATGGTCTTGGTCCTTGCTGGGGTGGGGTGTGTTGGGAGAGGTCCGGCCGCGTGATGCGGGAGACGGGCCTCAGGTTCGTCCGGCGTCCTCCTTGGGACGGCGCCGGTTGAAGGCGGTGTCGGCGAGGCCGAACAGCGTCAGGGCGAAAAGAGCGACGCCCTGCGTGAAGAACAGGATCAGATAGAGCCCGAACAGGAGGGCCATGCGTCCGGGCCGGCCGCGGCTGCGGTCGTGGAAGGCGGCGAGGCCCTGCATGGCGAAGGCGGCGGTCAGCGCACCGATGAGGCAGATGCCGAGGACGCCCGGATAGCCGGGCACCAGGGCCAGCACGAAGGCCGCTCCCAGGATGCCGAGGACGGAGCGCGGCATCGCGGTGGAGGGAATGTCGGGCCAGGGCCGAGGCAGGCGGCCGGAAATGCGCACGATCCGCCCAGCGGCCCAGAGATAGAAGGTGAGCAGCACGGAAAGACCCTGCGTCGCCAGTCCGGGGGCGATCGTC
The DNA here is from genome assembly GCF_014845095.1 of Methylobacterium bullatum. Classification (GTDB taxonomy): domain Bacteria; phylum Pseudomonadota; class Alphaproteobacteria; order Rhizobiales; family Beijerinckiaceae; genus Methylobacterium; species Methylobacterium bullatum. The sequence goes on from NZ_NKUG01000234.1 coordinate 3,017, forward strand.
GCCAGGGCATCGGCCACAGCGTTCTGCTGGTCGGTGCCGGATTCGGCGGAGGGAGCCGTCTTCGCATCCGACTCCGCCTGGATCGCGGGCGTCGCCGTGGGCGGGGGATTCTTTACCGGTGAGGGATTCCCCGTCGTCGAAGGGTTTCCTGCAGGAGCGGCGGCCGGGGGCGTCGCACGGGTCTTGCCCTGCATCGTCACCAGCGTGCGCGTCATCCCGCGCAACTGGGTCTGGAAGGTCTCGAAGTTCGGCGAGGCGATGACCGCGATGGCGACGAAGGCGAGCCCGGCCGTGCCGGCGGTCCAGGCGAGGAGCCGCCCGGTCGGGTACCATTCCATGGTGCCGTCGGCGTTCGGCCGCCCGAGGAGGGCGAGATAAGCCAGCCACCAGGCCGGCAGCGCCAGATAGGCGAGGAAGCCGAGGCCGAGGAAAGGTTGCAGGAAGGCAAGTGCGACGGCGCCCGTGATCGCAGCGACGAGGGCGGCCTTGTGGCTCCAGCCGAGGCCCACGATCAGGATCGGGAGCGGGGCGAGCAGGTAGAGAACGATCGACAGCAGCGTGCCCTTCAGCAGGACGCCGAAGAGGAGTGCGGAGACGAGGCCCGCGCCGATGCCGATACCGAGAAACTGTGTCATCGATCCCGCTGTCCCGCTGTCCCCGAAAGGGGCAGGGTTAGAGGCGTTTCATTGCGCCCCAACGACGTCCGGCAGCGTGCTTACCGCCGGCGTAGACTTCCCTCCCCCTTGTGGG
>NZ_NKUG01000235.1 GCF_014845095.1 Methylobacterium bullatum
TTTGTGGCCTGCTGGAGGTAGTTGGCCACGGGCACGAGAAGCGCGGCGGTGCCCTTGGCGGTGTAGAGCAGGCCGGCATTGGTGGCGGCGAACTTGGTGCCGAAGGTGTCGGTGCAGGTGGAGGGGAAGAGGGAGTAGATCTCGCCCCAGGCGAAGAACACGAACCCTGAGAGCAGGACGAACCACAGGGGATCGTGGCCCCAGAGGTAGAGCATGTAGATGCCGAAGCCTTCCATGGCGAAGGCGATGAACATGGTGTTCTCGCGGCCGATCTTGTCGGAGACCCATCCGAAGAACGGGCGGGTGAGGCCGTTGAGGACGCGGTCGATGGTGGCCGCGAAGGTGATGGCCACCATGGTGATGCCCATGATGGTGACGGGCACCTTGTCGACGCCGATATCGGAGGCGATGGGCTTGAGGTTGGCGGTGATCATCAGGCCGCCGGCGCCGACGATGACGAACATGAAGTACATGAGCCAGAAGATCGGCTGGCGGGCGACTTCGCCGGGGGTGTAGTTGCGCCGGGTCTGGATGATGTTGGCGTTGGCCACGACCTCCGGCACCTGGCCCTTCTTGGGCGAGGTGAAGAAGAAGGCGAGCGCGCAGACGACGAGGCCCTGGCCGATGCCGAAGTTGAAGAAGGCGGCCTGGAAGCCATGGTCGGCGATCATCCACG
>NZ_NKUG01000236.1 GCF_014845095.1 Methylobacterium bullatum
CCGTCAGTGCGGCCCGGTTCTCGATCGGACGACGCCCGCCCTTCGGACGCGGCCGAGGCGGCGGGAGGAGCGGAGCGATCTCATCCCAGAGATCATCGGGGAGAAGCGGTCTGGCCATGCCAAACCAACGCTGAAAGCAACGTTCGGTGCCGTTCTGTTAGGCGCTCTTAATCTAGGAAAGAAAAGAGATTTTATGAATCAGCGCTACAAGCTCTGCTTGTCTACTTGTTTGTGTCTTGGAAAATATTGATGTCAGCTGTGCCCTAATTGTCCACAACGTGATCTTGCGTTCCTGAGCAATTTCACTTGGTGATTTTCCACGCGAAATCTGTATAGCTATCTGTGCTTCAGATAGAGTAAGTTTAAAGAATTTTTGCAAGCATTCGATAGTTGGGCTTCTATCTTCATTCAAGTCCGTAATAACGATGAATGTCTTTTCGTAAGGATCTGAATTATTGCCTGCTGGGATTGCATGTAACATCAGAGGTCTTTTTCCTTCGCGAGGAATAATAAACCAGGACTCTGAATTGAGTCGGATTCTATTGCTATAAGTATGAATTATATCTTTTATTGCGGATCTTAAATCAATATTAGTTTCTGAATTGCTATTAATAATAGAACTTACTATTTCTTCTGCGTAACTATTAAGATAATCTACTTTTCCTTTACTGTCAAGAATGATTATTCCACAACCAATCCGACTTGTAAAAGCAGAAATCAATTCACTAGAAGACACGGGAATGATCCAATTATTATATAGATTTGTTATAAAAATAGCCTAGATTGATTGCTCGTCTATTTTTCTTTTGATCCAAGATTTTGCTGCCTCTAATGAAGGGAACATTATACCCTGAAGATCGCAAGGTCCGAATCCCGTATCAAGGTACCATTCAGATTTTTCAAGACAGTCAGCAGTCTTAGGAGAGCATACTAGAATTGCCATTAGACAACCTGAAACTGAACCTAAACAGGCCGGTTCTTCAGAGCTTAGATAGCCTATTTTTGTATGTATAAAATCTACTTCAGGAGACATTTGTCTTGAGCCACTGTCGATCCAGGATCTATTCCTGCGATATAGCATCACTATTTGATTAACATGGCAATCAAGCATGGTTTTTTGTGGCCTGCAATCCCTCATATGAGGGGGGGCAAAAAATATATTAAAATGTGCCGTTCATTACATGAATGAGGGATGCGGCTTCTTAATCAGACGTGTAGGTACCCCGGTAATTCGCAGTCAATGCGTCGCTGCTGGTGCAGCGGTAGGGGGAAAAATGGCCACAGTGACGCTCAATTCGGTAACCGCCGACAACGTGGTCAACCTCGCCGAGGGCGCCTCCGCGGCGGTGGCGATCACCGGCACGGTGGATAGCGAATTCACGACGGGCGACGCGGT
>NZ_NKUG01000237.1 GCF_014845095.1 Methylobacterium bullatum
CATGCTCTCGGAGCGCCTGCTGCATCTGCTCACGCAGGCGCTCCGAGAGCATGGCATAGGCCGGGTCGAGGCGGGACGAGGTCTGAAGGAGGATGGCCGCGGGGCGGGCGATGACGGCGAGAACGTCGTCGGCGGCCTCGAGGGATGCGGTAACGCTCGCATAACCCAGCTCGGCAAGCTCGGCGGCGAGGGAGTGATCGATGGCGCGGTGACCATCATCGACGACCAACACTTGTTGCAGCGCACTCATGACTGTCAGGGTTAGCCCATCAATCGCCCCTTGGGAAGGGACCTGTGCGATAACACACGTCAACCCGGATGGTTCGCCGGCTGTGGGGCGAAATTACTGCGGCCACCCGGCCGATGTCCCGGGGTCGGACGGCGACGTCACGCGCTTGCCCGCCTTCACACATGACGTCAGCCGATCACTATAAGAAACTGCTTTCACAAGCAGATTTTATTTTCCAAGCACACTGAATCTTGGCCATTCGCGATGGCCGCGCACCATTCCTCGAAAGCGGTGGATTTCGGGCAAAACCCGAAGCCGAGACGATCAGCAGCGGACGATCTCGGTTGCTCGGCCGGCAAATATTTTTGCCGCGAAGGGCACGGCATTCCAGAGATCGGCGGTTTTTCCCGGCGGAATTCCGCGCTGCAATGGGCTGGCCCCGGAGGCGCGACCCCGGAAAGCGAATCGCCCGTCCTCGTCCCGCGCGATATCGAGCAGGGCCGGAAACGGCGCCAGCGGGTGAGCATCCGCAAGGAAGTGGGCGAGATCCCCGTCGGCCCGCGAGGCGGTGAGGAGCGCCGTCTCGTCGAAGGCGAGGACATCGACCACCCGTCGCGGGGCATGGACGGAGGCCGGCGCCAGCAGCCGGGCGTGAAGGCGGGTCGGTAACCGATGGGCCAGGACGATGGATTCGAGTCCGTCCGGGCTGCGGCTCGCGGCCAGATTGCGTTCGAGGGCGGCCGGCGCGACGAGATGGGTCGGGCCCGGCCGGCCCAGCGCTTCGGCGAAGCGGCCGGCATCGAACGGCCCGACCATTTCCAGGCCGGCCCCCGCCACGAGGGCGGCACCGAGACCGGTGACGAGCCCCCTCAGGTCGACGGGAGCGAGGAGGGTCAGGATGCGCTCGCGGGGGGCGACCCGGGCCGTGGCGAGATGGACGGCGATGGTGGCGATCAGCGCGTCGGCGGGACGATAGACCGGCTGCGCGGGATCGGCGGCGGCGAAGGTGACGAGCCCGGCGCTCTCCGGTGCGAAGGGGCCGCCGCGTCCGTCGAGGACCATGCCGTCGAGGCTGATGACGCCGTCGGGCACGTCCGGCCCGAAAGCCGCGAGGTAGCGCAGGCCGAAATAGCGTACCGCCACCTGGCGCAGGCACTCGGCCGGAAGCTTTCCCGCGACCCGGGACTGGGTGAGCACGGCCTGGATGCCGGCGGCCTGGATGCCGGAGACCAGGGCATCCTCGTCCCATGCCTGGGGCAGGAGGCAGGGAATGTGGCCCGCGGCCTCGATGGCGAGGTAGGACAGCAGGGTCTCGGACCCGGCGGCGGCGATGAGGCCGACCCGACTCGCCGGAGCCAGGCGCCATTGTCGCATTCCGTTGGCGAGGCGCGCGACGATCTCGGCGGCGGCCCCATAGGTCCAGGTGATGGGGCCGCGCCCGGACCAGCCTGCCTTGTCCTTCGGATCCACGAAGGCGACCCGGCCGGGATCGGCATGGGCGGTCGCCGCCAGCAAGGTGCACAGGCCGGGCCTGGCCGTTTCCGAGCGCTGGCTCGGCGCGACGGGGCTGTCCGCCGGTACGGGGACGGGGAGGGCGTCACGAAAGGACATGATCGCTGGCTGCGCCGACACCTCCGCTCAACTCCCCGCGCGCATCGACTCCTCGTGCCCTCCGGTCATGGACGATTAGGGTTAAACCTTGCTTAAACCGATCCGTGTCGAGGAGGCCGAACGGGGACGATCGCGCTCATCCAGACGAGACAGGTGTCATGTCTTCGCCGCATTCCGCAGGGAAGCAGGCCGCCCGGTCGTTCGAGCGGGTTCGAGGCGTTGAGCGCCCCGTCCGGCGCCTTGGCGGGCCAGGTTGGCCATCCAAGCTCCGGGAACGGGCAATTTGCGCGCGCCGAGGGCTTGACCGCGCGGACCAGGGCGGCGAGGGCTCGACCGAACACCGTCCGCGGGTTTCGATCCGCACCATCGAGTTCAGGAAACGCCTTGCTGGGCTCGAGAGCCGCAGCATTCCTTCGTCATTCGCGATATCCAAGGGGTCAGAGCTGATGTTCTTTGCCAACCGTCCCGCGCGCCCGATGCGCGCCGCCGCGATTCTCGCCCTGGCCGGCATGATGGGCAATGCGGGCTTGGCGGCACCGGCCTTCGCCCAGGCGCCGAAGGGCAAGGCGCCCGCTCCGGCCGCCCCGGCACCGGCGGCTCCGGCCACCCAGACCCCGGCCGCCCAGCAGCCGGCCGGCCCACAGATCGTCAACGTGAAGTCCGAGCCGTCTCAGGCCGACTGGACCAAGGTGTGCGGCAAGGACCAGAACACCAGCACCGACGTCTGCTACACCACCCGCGACTTCGTCTCCGACCAGGGCCAGCCCGTCCTCGCCGTGGCGGTCTACGACATGAAGAACGCCCAGCAGAGCGTGCGCGTGGTGCGCTACCTGCTGCCGCTCGGCCTGCTCCTCGGCCCCGGCATCCGCTTCACCGTCGATGGCCAGCAGGCGACCCCGGGCAAGTTCGCCGTGTGCTTCCCCAACGGCTGCTTCGCCGAAGCCGGCAATGTCGGTAACGACCTCGTGAATGCGCTGAAGAAGGGCACCACCCTCAACATCAGCGTCCAGAACCAGGCCCAGCGCGAGGTGACCTTCGCCGTGCCGCTGGCTGGCTTCGGCAAGGCCTTCGACGGCCCGGCCGTGGACCCGAAGGTGCTGGAAGAGCAGCAGAAGAAGCTCCAGGCCGAGCTCGAGAAGCGCAGCGAAGACATGCGCAAGAACCTGGAGAAGCAGAACGCCGCCGGTACCGCTGCCGGAAGTGCCGCTCCGAAGCCCTGAGACCGGCTCCTGGCCTCGATCCGAACATGAAAAAGGCCGGGCTCGTCGCCCGGCCTTTTTCATGCGCACATTCGACGACGGCGCCCCATGCCGTGGGGAACCGTCCCGCACTCAGTTCGCGTGCGCGCTCCGGAGACGGTAGGCGCCGTCCGAATCCCGCTCGAACACCTCCGGAATCCCGGCATGGCGCAGGGCCTCGCCGGATGTATCGGGAACGAGGTTCTGTTCGGAGACGTAGGCCACGTACTCGCTCTCCGCGTTCTCGGCGAGGAGGTGGTAGAACGGCTGGTCCTTGCGCGGCCGGACCTCCTCGGGGATCGCCAGCCACCATTCCTCGGTGTTGTCGAAGATCGGGTCCACGTCGAAGACGACGCCGCGAAACGGGTAGATCCGGTGGCGCACCACGGCGCCGAGGCCGAACTTGGCGGTGCGCGTCTGGGTTCCGGTGGGAGAGAGATCGGTCATGACGCCAAAATAGGATGCGTCGGACAGGTTGTCATCGGCGGCGTTGCCACGCCGCATCGCAAGGAGCCATCCCGGACGGCATCCGGCCGATCGCTTCGGGATCCGTGGCTGCGGGAAGCGGCGGTGAGGGGGGGCGAACGAACGAGGCTGTGCCTGAGCCGCCCCCTCACCGTCGGCTGCCGGCTCGCTTCATGCCCCGACGAGGGGGCATGAAGCCCTCTCCCCGCGTGCGG
>NZ_NKUG01000238.1 GCF_014845095.1 Methylobacterium bullatum
CTACCCGGACGAGAAGTTCGGCGGGTTCTATGCGCGGCCGAACTACCGCTCTGCGGAGACGCGGAAAGAGATCGCCGAGAACGGCTGGGCGGTCTGGCCGCCGATTCCGTATTCCTACGACACGATCATTGACGGGCTGCCGACGCCCTCGCCCTCGCCGCCCACCTGGATGCTCACCGACGAGCAGTGCCAGGCCGCGGCCAAGCAGGATGGCGCCGAGACCACGGGCCGGGAGGGGTGCAAGGGCCTGGAGATGCACTGGCTCGGCACCGACAACACCACCCGCGACGTGCTGGCGCGCGTCATCTACGGCTTTCGCATCTCGGTGCTGTTCGGGCTCATCCTGGCCCTGGTCTCCTCGGTGATCGGCGTCATCGCCGGCGCGGTGCAGGGCTATTTCGGCGGCTGGGTCGATCTCGCCCTGCAGCGCTTCATCGAGGTCTGGAGCGGCATCCCGACCCTCTACCTCATCATCATCATCTCGGCCTTCATCGCGCCGGGCTTCTTCGTGCTGCTCGGCATCCTGCTGCTGTTCTCCTGGGTGGCCCTGGTCGGCGTGGTGCGGGCCGAGTTCCTGCGGGCGCGCAACTTCGAATATGTCCGCGCCGCCCGCGCGCTCGGCCTCTCCAACATCCGCATCATGAGCCGGCACCTCCTGCCCAACGCCATGGTGGCGACGCTGACCTTCATGCCGTTCATCCTCAACGGCTCGATCGGCACGCTGACCTCCCTCGACTTCCTCGGCTTCGGCCTGCCCCCCGGCTCGGCCTCGCTGGGCGAGCTGCTGGCGCAGGGCAAGGACAACATCCAGGCCCCCTGGCTCGGGCTGACCGGCTTCTTCGTGGTGGCGGTGATGCTGAGCCTGCTCATCTTCGCCGGCGAGGCCGTGCGCGACGCCTTCGACCCCCGCAAGACGTTCAAGTAAAAACCACGTCCCAGTAAAAACCGCCTGGCGCCTGAGACCCGCCGAGGTGGGTCTCAGGTTTTAATCCCCCCGCGCGCCTCCACCGCAGGTTCCGATGGAATCCGATCGGAGCGTCATGCGTTGTCCGGGGCGGCATCCTCGATCCGGCCGCGAGATTTAACCCTCATGGATCCGGAGATCCGATGTCCGACGCCTCGCATACGACGCCGTCCCGCCGCCTCTTCATGGCCGGCAGCCTCGCCGGAATCGGCGGTGTGCTGGCCTCCGAGCGCGCCGCCGCGCAGGCGATCCCCGCCACCCCCACCGGCCGGCCCGAGCCCAAGCTCGACCAGCCCCCGCCCCTGCCGCGCGAGGCGCATGTCGGCTGGGCGGTGGTCGGGCTCGGAGATTTCGCCCAGGCCCAGATCCTGCCCGCCTTCCAGCGGGCACGGCGCTCCAGGGCCGTCGCCCTCGTCTCCGGCAACCCGGAGAAGGCGAAGTCCGTCGCCGCCCGCTATGGGATCGGACAGGGCGGCCTCTACGATTACGCCTCGATGGGGAAGATGGCCGACAACGCGGACATCGCCGCCGTCTATGTCATCACGCCGAACTCCACCCATGCCGACCTGACCATCAAGGCGCTGGAGGCGGGCAAGCACGTCCTCTGCGAGAAGCCGATGGCGACGAATTCCGCCGAGTGCCGTCGGATGATCGACGCCGCCAAGGCCGCCGACCGCCGCCTGATGATCGCCTACCGGGTGCATTGGGAGCCGCACAACCTGCGCGCCAAGGCGATGATGGATGCGGGCGAGCTCGGCGAGGTGCGCTTCGCCTCCTCCGACCATCACCGCCCCCTCGAGCCGGGAAAGCCCCGCGACCAGTGGCGTATGCTGAAGGCCGTGGCCGGCGGCGGGTCGCTCGTGGATATCGGCATCTACGGCCTCAATGGCATCCAATGGTTCTTCGGCGAGAGCCCGTCCTCGGTCTCCGCGTCGATGCATGCGCCTGCCGGCGATCCGCGCTTCGCCGAGGTGGAGGACGTGTTCACGGCCCAGCTCGTCTTCCCCTCGGGCCGGCACGCCACGGTCTCGTCGGGCTACAGCGCCGACAAGAAGCGGATCGACCTGTGGGGCGACAAGGCGGTCGCCACCCTCGATCCCGGCACCGCCTACCAGGGCAACCGCCTCGTGGTCGGCAATGCCAGACGCGCGGACGAGATCCTGACGGCGGAGGGCGACGCGGTGCAGTTCACAGGCGAGATCGACCACCTTTCGCAGGTCATCGCGGAGGGCGGTGAGCTGCGCACGCCCGGCGAGATGGGCCTGCGCGACGTCCGCCTGATCGAGGCGCTCTACCAGGCGGCGGCGACGCGCCGATGGGTCGATCTCAACCCGGACATGACGATGCGGCCGGGCACGCCCTGACGGCGGCGATCGGGTTTAACGCATCTCGGCATGCAGGCAGACAGCGTCCCTCTCCCCCTTGTGGGGCGAGGCTAGGAGTGGGGGTGGCGCCGCTGGCCTCCGCCGGCTGAGGGTCGCCCAACCACCCCCACCTCCAACTCCTCCCCACAAGCTAGACGGATCTCGGGCAGGCCCGAGATCCGCTGGGGAGGAGGGCCGCTTCCCTCCGTGTAGAATGGCGGCAACCTGCGAGGCCGGTCTCCCGATGCG
>NZ_NKUG01000239.1 GCF_014845095.1 Methylobacterium bullatum
GATGAGCATCCCGGCCTGGGACTGCCAGCCCTACGACCGGGTCTCTCCGAACGCCGCCATCGCCGCCCAGCGAATGACCGCCCTGTCCCGGCTCTCGCGCTCGCGTTCCTCGGAGGAACAGCCGCGCATCCTCTGCACTACCGTCAACGCCCTGATCCAGAGAGTGCCTCCCAGAGAGAAGATCGCGGTGGAGACCTTCTCGGCGGCGATCGGCAACGTGGTGCCGATGGACACCGTCACCGCCTGGGTCGAGGCCAACGGCTTCCTGCGCACGGGGACGGTGCGCGAGACGGGCGAATACGCCGTGCGCGGCGGCATTCTCGACCTGTCGCCGCCGGGCCTGCCGAACCCGATCCGCCTCGACTTCTTCGGCGATACCCTGGAATCGATCCGCGCCTTCGACCCGGAGACCCAGCGCACGGTGGGCTCGCTCCGCTCCCTCGACCTCGTTCCGATGAGCGAGGTGCAACTGACCACGGAGACGATCCGGCGCTTCCGCCAGGGCTACATCTCCACCTTCGGCGCGGCGACCCGC
>NZ_NKUG01000024.1 GCF_014845095.1 Methylobacterium bullatum
CGCTAGAGCTGCGCCCGACCACGTTGGGTCGGGGCACATCTCTCGGCCTTTGTTGTGCCGCGCTCTTTTTTCGCCGAACCGGCATCCACTTCGGCGGAGAGCGCTCTAGGCGATGAGTGGGCTTGCTCGTTTAGCCTGGGCGGCGCGCTGCCAGCCGACGCGAGGACGAGTATCCGCAACTGTTTGTGAGCGAACAGGTCAGCAACGTCCGCCTCAACGCCGTTCCTGCCGGAAGTAGCCGGGCAAAAATCCACCCGACTTGGACGTTCGGCGGGTACCGAGCGTCGGAGTTCCACCACGAATTCCGGCGTCGCCGTGGCATCACCGGGCGGAGTCATTCGCCCGGAAGCGGTTCGAGCGGGCGGCCCGCGTGCGGACTTGCCGTGAGCCGTTCGACTTGTTTGTCCGAGGCTTGCGTCATCCCGAGGTGCCGCGTGGCGGCCCCGAGGGAGCCTTCCGGGGGGATCGCCCTATCTGCCCGAATTCACGAAAAGAGAACCCGGGGGCCGTGCCCGCCGGGGACAGGCGGCCTCAGGTCAGAACGACGACGCGGGTGCCGATCTCGACGCGGCCGTAGAGGTCGATCACGTCCTGGTTGATCATGCGGATGCAGCCGGAAGAGACGCTGAGCCCGATGGATTCGGGCTCGAGGGTGCCGTGGATGCGGTAGAGCGTGTCCTTGTTGTCCTGCCACAGGTAATGCGCCCGTGCGCCGAGCGGATTGCGGGAGCCGCCGGGAACGCCGAGGCCGCTCTGGAGCTGGGTCACCGACCGGGCAAGCTTGGGCGTCCGCGCGATCATCTCCTTGGGCGGATACCAATCCGGCCACATCTGCTTGGAATTCACCGTCGAGACGCCCGACCAGGAAAAGCCCTGCTTGCCCACGCCGACGCCGTAGCGCCGCGCCCGGCCATTGGGCTGGACCAGGGTGAGGTGGTGCGCGCGCGGATCGACCACGATGGTGCCGGGGGGCTCGCGGCCGGTATAGGCGATCTCCTGGCGCAGGAAGACCGGGTTCGCCTTGCGCCAGTTGAAGGCATGGACCGGGAACGGCTCGTCGGTGATCGCCGCATAGGCCTTGGCGTAGTCGATCGGCCCGTCATCCACCGGACGCGCCACCGCGTTGCCCTGGTTCGCCGGCGGCGGCTGCTGCGCCCGGCGGCGGGCATTGGGATCGGCATAGGGATCCGCGTCGGGATCGTCCTCGAAGCGCGGGGCGGCCGTGCGCTCGCCATAGGGCTCGTAGCGCCCACCCCGCCGGCGGTAGAGCCGCCCGGCCTCGTCCCGATAGAGACGGTCGTCGTCATAGGGGCCGTAACCGTCCTCCGACTCGATGGAGAGCCGGCCGCGGACCTGGGCGAGGGCGGCGAGGGGGGAACCCACCAGGGCCAGGGCCGCGCCCGCGCCGCTCAGCAGGGTCCGCCGGCTGACGGGGAGAACGGGCCGTTCGGAGATGACGCGTTCGGACTCGGTGTGTTCAGGCTCGGAGCGTTCGGACATGGGGTACTCGAGGATGGGCCCCTCGCCAGGGCGCGAGGACTAAAGCCAAGATCGTGCGGTGACTTAGCAAGCCCGGGGGCCGGCGTCACGCCGGCCCGTCGCTCATCAGCATTGCGGCCGGGTGGGGTCGCCGGGCAGGCACGAGGCCGGCCCGGCGACGGACCTTTCATCATGGCGCGAGAATGAGCGGGAGATGTCGGGATTTCATCGAGTCTTGCGATTGCAAAAACCTCTGTTCGCGTCGACATACGTCTTTGCATTTCAACACCATCGAATCCTTGGAAGACGGACGAATCCTGTGCCGATCTCTTCGTTCGCACACCCTGGCGCGTCAGCCCTGACGCTCGCCCTCGGGCTTCTCGTCGCCGGGCCCGGCCCGGCCCTGGCCGGCCCGAAGCCGGTCCCCTCGTGGTCGACGGCCAAGGCGAAGGCCGTCGACACTTCCCGGAAGACGGCCGCCAAGCGGTCGCGGACGGTCAAGGCCAACACGGGCAAGGCCAAGACGGCGCCCGCCGCCGGATCCCCCGCCAAGGAGGCCGCCGCCGACGAGTCCCCGTCGACGGAGGCGCCCGCCGTCACCTGGACCTCGGCCGAGCCGGACGAGCTCCGGTGCGGGCGCAGCCGCCGCAAGCTGTGGCAGGCGGGCGAAGGCTGGGTGGTCAAGACCGTGACCGTCTGCCGTTAAGGCTCTCTGCAAAAAAGCGGAGGCGGGCCGCCGGGTAGGACCGGCGGCGGCGGCGCGCTACAAGGCCCCGGCCCGCACGGGCGATGTCCGGGCGAGGTGGGAGCGATGACGTGATCCGCGTGCTGCATACCGGCGACTGGCATATCGGGCAGTCCCTGCGCGGCTATTCCCGCGCCCACGAGCATGCGCGGGCGCTCGCCCATCTCGAAGCCATCGTCGTCGGCCACGAGGTCGACGCCCTCGTGGTGGCGGGCGACGTCTACGACAGCCAGAACCCGTCCGGCGAGGCGCAGGCCCTGCTCTACGACGTGCTGGTGCGCCTGCACCGAGCGCGCCCCGCCATGACCATCGTGCTGACCGCCGGCAACCACGACGCGGCCGGGCGCCTCGAAGCGCCGAGCCCGATCCTCGAGGCCATCGGGGTCCGGGTCATCGGCAATGTCCGCCGCCGCGACGGCGCCGTGTCCATCGAGCGTCATCTCGTGCCGGTCCTGAGGAACGGCGACGTGGCGGCCCAGATCCTGGCGGTGTCCTATCCCACCGCCGCCTGCCTGCCCCCCCTACGCCGGGAGGAGGGATCGCCCATCGTGCGGGCGGTGCGCGCCCTCTACGCCCAGGTGATGGAGGCGGCGACGCCGCATCTCTGCGGCCTGCCGCTCCTCCTCACCGGGCATCTGCACGTGGCCGGGGGGACCGAATCGGAGGGGGCCGAGCGCCGCATCCTCGTCGGCGGCGAACATGCCGTGCCGCCGGACGTGTTTCCAGCGGAGGCCGATTACGTGGCGCTGGGCCATCTCCACAAGGCCCAGACCATCGGCGGCGGGATGGTGCGCTATTCCGGCTCGCTGATCCCGCTCTCGGCCACCGAACAGCCCTACATCCACGGGGTCAGCCTCGTGACCCTGGGCGACGGACCGGCGCGGGTGGAGCATATCCCGATCCCGCGCCCGGTCCCGTTCCTGCGCCTGCCCGCGCGCGGCGACATGCGGCTCTCCGACCTCGCCGACCATCTCAAGGCCCTCGACCTCGACCCGGCCCTGCCGATGGAGGAGCGGCCCTACATCCAGGTCCGCCTCGCCCGCGAGGGGCTAGGGCCGGGCCACCGGGCCGAGGTGGACCGGATCGCGGACGGTTTTCCCGTGCGCATCGTCGACACCCGCGTGGCGCCCGCCGCCGATCCGGTGGCGGAGGCCGTCGAGGCGGCGCCCCTCGTGCGCCTCTCCGAACGCGACCCGGAGGACCTCTTCCGCCTCGCCTTCGCCCGCGTGCGGGGCGCGCCACCGGAGCCGGCGCATCTGGAGGTGTTCCACCGCGTCCGGGCCGAGGCCGAAGGCTGAAGCCCGCCGCACCGGTCTCTTGTCACGCGCCCGTTACCCTGTAGGTATTACAATTCGATTGTGCGCCATCGAGATTCGCCGGCCCATGCCGATGCGAGCCGGGCGACGGGGGAAACAGCGCCATGAAAGTCTCGATCGTCGCCACCGGCTGCGCCATGGCGCTCGCCCTCGCCGCTCCGGTCCGAGCCGAGGAGGCGGATGCCGCCGCCATCGTCAACGGCCAGTTCGTGGCCGGCGGCAACAAGCCCGGCGTGCGGGCCAGCGGCGCCAAGGGCGTCTGCCTCACCGGGCAGTTCACCCCCTCGGCCGAGGCGGCGGGGCTGTCGAAGGCACCGCATTTCGCCAAGACCGTGCCGGTGACCGCGCGCTTCTCCATGGGCGGCAGCAACCCGGGCATCTCGGACAAGGCCAAGCCGGTGACGCGGGGCTTCGCCCTGCGCCTGCGCGACCCGGCGGGCGACCTCGTCCTCGTCATCATTTCCGCGCCGGTCTTCTCGGCGCGGACGCCCCAGCAGCTGTTCGATTTCGTCTCCGTCCGCGCGCCCGGCCCCGACGGCAAACCCGATGCCGAGAAGGTCAAGGCCTTCGCCGCCGCCAACCCGGAGACCACGAAACAGGCGGCCTGGCTCAATGCGCGCCCGGTCCCGGCGAGCTTTGCCGGCGTCGATTACTGGGGCGTCCACGCCTATACGCTCACCAACGCCAAGGGCGAGGCCAAGGTGGTCAAGCTGAAGACCGTGGCGGATGCGGGCCAGCTCGGCCTCACCGACGAAGAGCTTAAGGCCAAGCCCGACAGCTTCTATGCCGACGAGCTGAAGGAGCGCCTGGCCAAGGGGCCGGCCAGCTTCTCCCTGGTGGCGATCCACAGCGAGGCCGGCGACCCCACCGCCGACCCGACGGCTCTGTGGCCCGAGGAGAACCGCAAGAGCACGACGCTCGGCACCCTCGCCATCACGGCTCTCGAGCCCGACGCCACCTGCGACGCGGCCACCTTCGATCCGGTGGTGGACCTCCCCGCCGGCATCGCCGGCCCGGCCGACGACCCGATGTTCGCGATCCGCTCCCCGGCCTACGCCGTGTCGCTGTCGCGCCGCGCGCAGTAGAGGAATATTCGACCCGCCTGTCCGGTCGCGAGGAGATCGCGCGACCGGGCAGGCCAACGCTTCCCCTCGCCGGAGCCTGTCCGGCTTGCTTGTCCCGGGCTTCACCTCATCTTGAGGTCGTCTGATTGGAGGATCGACTCCGGCATGAGCATCCGCTGAGACATCCAATCCAATGGGCTCTCAGAGGATGAAGCTGATTTCGAGCAAGGAATCGGCCGTGACGCCGAGCAGGATGATCTTGTCGGTCGGTCCGACTTCGTGGGTCACGGTGATGAGCGTGCTGTCGCCGTTCTGGAACGACAGGACGTCCACCCTATCCGTGTCGTCGTCGAGGCCGCTGAAGACGATCCTGTCGTTGAGCGCGTCGAACTTGCGGATGACGTCGCGGCCATCGCCCGCGGCGAAGACGAAGGTGTCGGCACCCGCGCCGCCGAAGAGGGAGTCGCCGCCTGCTCCGCCGGTGATGATGTCGCTGCCCTTTCCGGCGACGATGCGGTCGGCGCCGTCCGTGCCGACGATCGTGGAGCCGCTATCGGCGACGCTCTGCGAAAAGATCTTCGTGCCGACATCGACGCCGGTCATGGTCAGGGACGCCCCGTCGCGGACATAGATTTTCTCTATGCTGGCGGTGCTGGTGAACGAGTCGTCAGTCAGGACGACGACACTGCCTTTATTTACGAAGAGCAGGTCCGTCCCCTCGCCGCCATCCACCCTCACGGGCGAGCTGCTGATGACGAGGCGATCGTTGCCATCCCGCCCGTACAATTCGTCGGAACCACCATTGCCGTTCAGCGTGTTGGCGCCGCCGTCTCCGTAAAGGGTATCGCCGGACGTACTGCCAATGACGTTCAGGAATCCAAAGTAAGCATCCTGCTGCGCATCGCCGTTGAGGCCGCTGTTTCCAGCGAGATCGACAGTCACGCCCGCGGTGGAATGCGCGTAGCTCAACGTATCGACGCCACCGCCACCGGTCATATAGTCGGCGCCCGCACCCCCCTCGATGACATTGTTCTCAACGCTGCCAGCTATGACGTCGTCATATTGCGATCCGCGAATGTTGGCAATATTTACAAAGATGTCTTGTTGATTTTCACTTGCAAAATCATAGCCTTTGCCGATCCTCAAGTCGACGTCGACCCCGCCCGAGCCGTCTCCGGTAGGCGCATCGAAATGCTCGTAGCTCAGGGTGTTCGTGCCGGCGCCGCCATCGATGGTGTTGATGCCGCCACCGCCCTCCAGGATATCGTTGCCGCCGCCGCCGTTCAGGACGTCGTCACCGAGGCCGCCCCGCAGAACGTCGCCTTGCGTTCCGCCATCGAAATTTACGTCAGCCTTGTTATCAGAGAAATCAAGGTACAGACTGAGCATTGATACCGTGGAAGGAACCATATATCTGGTCAATGCACCATTATTGTAGAAACCTAGACCAAAAAAGCTATCGAGTACCGTTTTGTAAAAAGAATCAACTCCATTATACGCGAAGCTGCTCAGTTCGAGAGGGACACTCTTATCTTCATCGTACGAATCTGTATATGAACATCTGATCTCGGCCATTGGATCGCTCTTCAGATTATATATTGAGTTATGGAGGCGTGACTTAACGCGAATAGCGTCGCAGGAATTGAATATTCTATAGCTATAAAGAAATAATGAATCAATGCAGTATTGTCCCGACTATGGTTCGGCCTCGATCGGCTCCGGAAGGCGATGACGGCAGAGGCATAGTTGCGGGCCAGCCGTCGTATCGGGCGGCAAGACGACGGAAGTCTTTGAGGCGGCAGAAGATAGCCTCGACGCGCCAGCGCTCGCGAGAGCGGCGCTCGGCACAGGCGATAACCCGGTCGCGCTGGGATCGCGCGACCGGGCAGGCCGGAGGACTGGGCAGACTTCAGAAGAGGAAGCTGCCTTCCGTCACGGAATCGGCCGTGACGTCGAGTAGGATGATCTTGTTCGAGGCTCCGGTGTCACTCGTGAAGGTGATGATCGTGTTGGCCTCGCCGTGGAACGATCCGATCTTCACGTTATCTATGCTCTGCGTGATGAGACCGATGTGGAGCGCATCTTCGGTCACGTCGAACTTGCGGATGACATCGCGGCCATCGCCCGAGGCGAACTCGAAGATGTTTGCACCGGCGCCGCCGAAAAGGGAATCGCCGCCCTTCCCGCCGGTGATGACGTCGCCGCCCTTGCCGGCCACGATGCGGTCGGCGCCGTCCGTGCCGACGATCTTGGAGGAGCCATCGTTCAGGCTCTGCGAATAAATCTTCGTGCCGATATCGACGCCCGCCATTGTGAGGGACGCCCCGTCGCGGACATAAACTCTCTCGATGCTGGCAAACGACTCGTCGGTGAGTTCGACGTTGCCGAACCTCGCGATGAAGAGCAGGTCCGTCCCCTGGCCGCCCTGTACCTTCACGGGCGAGTTGCCGATGACGAGGCGATCGTCGCCGCCCCGGCCGTACAATTCGTCGTTGCCGCCATTGCCGTTCAGCGTATTGGCGTCGCCGGTTCCACTAAGGACATCATTCGACGTACTGCCAAGTACGTTCAGGAACCCCAGGTAATGATCCCCCTCCGCGTCGCCCTCGAGACCGTCTTGTCCAGAGAGATCGACAGTCACGCCCTCGGTGGAATGCGCGTAGCTCAACGTATCGACGCCACCGCCACCGGTCATATAGTCGGTACCCGCACCACCCTCGATGACATTGTTCTCGGTGTTACCATCTATCCCATCGTTATATTGCGATCCGCGAATGTTGGCAATATTAACGAAGAAGTCCTGTTGTTTGTCGCTACCATAATCGTAGCCTTCGCCGGTCCTCATATCGACCCCGACCCCGCCCGAGCCGTCTTCGGTGGGCGCATCGAAATGCTCGTAGCTCAGCGTGTTGGTACCCGTGCCGCCATCGATGGTGTTGATGCCGCGACCGCCCTCCAGAATATCGTTGCCGCCGGCACCGTTCAGGACGTCGTTGCCGTCGCCGGTGCGGAACACGTCCCCGAAATCGCCGCCGGTGACCCGCGTGATTTTATCGAAGTCGCTGGAATCGCCGTAGAGGCCAGCCATCTGTGTCGACAGCTGGAAGACCTGGGCCTCATATTCGATCCCCGGCCCATCCAGGAAGTATACGAGAAAATTTTCGTACTCTTCATACCCATCGACCACGGCACCAGGGCCGAAATCGAGCGTCCTGGCCTCCGGGTTGATTGGCTCTTGATATCCTATAGTGAAATTTTCGGGATCGTAGTCGCCGTCCATCGTATAACGAAATTGAGCCATCTTGAGCCCCTACAGAACAGGTTCGTGCTAAAACCGCTCTGCTTCGATATGACTCCACCATTTAAAATACAGTTATGGCTTTGTCTGAAAATACCAAGACAAAGCCCTTGCGAGCCAAAAACTGTGCCCCACTGTGGGCGGGTGACGAGCGCCGCGCCCCCTCGCGCCGGGCCGCCCTGAAGGGCGGCGAGGGCCGAATGCCGTCCTCCCCCCTAGCCGGAGGCGATCATGTCCTTGATCCGGCCGGCCAGCGCTTCCATCACGAAGGGCTTGGTCAGCACCTGCATGCCGGGCTCGAGATGGCCGTTGCCGACCACGGCGTTCTCGGCATAGCCGGTGATGAACAGGATCTTGAGGTCGGGTCGGGCCACCCGTGCCGCGTCGGCCATCTGGCGGCCGTTCATGCCGCCGGGCAGGCCGACATCGGTGACGAGGAGGTCGATGCGCACGTCCGATTGCAGCACCTTGAGGCCGGAGGCGCCGTCGGCCGCCTCGATGGCGGTGTAGCCGAGCTCTTCCAGCACCTCGGTCACGAGCATGCGCACGGTGGGCTCGTCGTCGACGATGAGCACGGTCTCGCCCCGTTGCGCGCGCGGCGCGGCGGCGAAGGCGCCGGCCTCGTCCACCTCGGAGGCCTCGCCGTAATGGCGCGGCAGGTAGAGGCACATGGTGGTGCCCTCGCCGAGTTCGGAATAGATCCGCACCTCGCCGCCCGATTGCCGCACGAAGCCGTAGATCATCGACAGGCCGAGGCCGGTGCCCTCGCCGAGCGGCTTGGTCGTGAAGAACGGATCGAAGGCGCGGGCGATCACCTCCGGCGTCATGCCGGTGCCGTTGTCGGTGACGCAGAGGGAGAGATACTGGCCGGGGTCGAGGTTGCGCTCGCGGGCGGCATGCCCGTCGAGCCACTTGTTGGCGGTCTCGATGGTGAGGCGGCCGCCATCCGGCATGGCGTCCCGCGCGTTGATGCACAGGTTCAGCAACGCGTTCTCGAGCTGGTTCGGATCCACCAAAGCCGGCCACAGACCGGCGGAGCCCACCACCTCGATCGTCACCGCCGGACCGACCGTGCGGCGGATCAGCTCTTCCATCCCCGAGACCAGGGCGTTCACGTTCGTCGGTTTCGGGTCCAGGGTCTGGCGCCGCGAGAAGGCGAGGAGCCGGTGGGTGAGGGCCGCCGCCCGGCGCGAGGCGCCCTGCGCCGCGTTGATGTAGCGGTCGAGTTCGGTCAGCCGCCCCTGCGCCATGCGGGTCTGCAGCAATTCGAGGCTGCCGGAGATGCCGGTGAGCAGGTTGTTGAAATCGTGGGCGATGCCGCCGGTGAGCTGGCCCACCGCCTCCATCTTCTGCGACTGGCGCAGGGCCTCCTGGGTCTGGGCGAGGGCCGCCTCGCGGGCCTTCTCGTCGGTGATGTCGCGGGCCACCGCGTAGAACACCTCGCCCACGGGCGCGCTGACCCAATCGAACCAGCGATACGCGCCGTTCGCCGTGCGGACCCGGTTCTGGTGCCGTACGGTGCGGCCCTGCCGCATCGCCTCCACCGCTTCCGCGCTGTGGGGGAGGAAATCGGGGTGGATGATCTCCCAGAACGGCGTCGCCAGCAGGGTCGCCTCGTCGTAGCCGAGCACCTCGGTCCAGGCCGGGTTCACGTTGAGGAGGCGGCCGTCGAGGGTGCCCGACATCAGGAGGTCGGGGATCAGCGTCCAGATGCGGTCGCGCTCCTTGATGCGCTCGGCGATCTCGCGCTCGAGCTCGGCCCGCGAGCGGGCCAGGACCTCGCGGGCCTCCACGATCTCCTGGATCTCGGTGCAGGTGCCGAACCAGCGCACGATCCGCCCGTCCGCGTCGCGCACCGGCTGCGCCCGCCCCAGCACCCAGCGGTACTGCCCGGAGCGGTGCCGCAGGCGATATTCGATGTGGTAGGGCTCGCCCGTCTCCAGGCTATGGCTCCAGACCGTCCAGGCCTTGTCCCGGTCGTCGGGGTGGAAGATGCCGTTCCAGCCCGCGCCGTCGGTGGAACCCGCCGGCACCCCGGTATAGTCGTACCAACGCTGGTTGAAGTAATCGTGGTGCCCGTCCGGCAGGGTCGACCACACCATCTGGTCGATGGAATCGGCGATGGCCTGGAAACGCCCCTCGCTCTGGCGCAGGCGCTCCTCCGCCTCCCGGCGCTCGTCGATGTCGATGACCGAGCCGACATAGCCCAGGAACTCGCCATCGGTGCCGAAGCGCGGGGTCGCCGCGTCGATGGCCCAGCGATAGGTGCCGTCGGCCCGGCGCAGGCGGTACTCGACCCGGAAGGGCTCGTGCGCGGCATTGGCGGCGAGGAACGTGTCCGCCGCCAGCCCCTCGTCGTCGGGATGCGTCGCCTTGGTCCAGCCGAGGCCGAGGGCCTCCGCCTCGGTCTGCCCGGTGAACTCGTACCAGCGCCGGTTGAGGTAGATGCAGGACCCGTCGGGGATCGTCACCCACATCATCACCGGGGCGTGGTCGGCCATGTTGCGGAACCGCGCCTCGCTCTCCGTCAGCGCCTCGGCCTGCGCCCTGCGCTGGGTCTCGTCCCGCGCGATCCGGAGGAAGCCGGGCGAACGGCCCTGCGGGTCCGGCGGCAGGCGGTGGAGGGAGCCGGCGAGGAACACCGGCATCCCGTCCGCGCGCCGATGCCAGCGCTCCGAATCGGCGCGGCCCTGGTTCACCGCCTCGGCGAGTTCCGCCGCATCGATGCCGGCGGCCCGGTCCTCGGATGTGAAGATCATCGCTCCGTCACGGCCCAGCGCGTCGGCGGCCGTCCAGCCCAGCACCTCGACGGCGCCCGCCGACCAGCTCGTGATGATCCCCTGCGGGTTCATGGTGAGGACCACGTGATCGCGCGCGCCCTCCATGACGAGGTGCAGGCGCTCCTCGCGCTCGCGCAGGGCCTCTTCCGCCGCCCGGCGCCCGCTGACGTCCCGGTAGAACACCGAGAGGCCGCTGCCGGAGGGATAGACCCTGACCTCGATCCAGATGTCCCGCTGCGTCGAGCTGTGGCGGTAGGTGAGTTCGGCCGAGGCCCGTTCCGCCATGGCGCGGCGGTAGAGGGGCCAGGTCGGCATCCGCTCGGCATCCGGCCACACCTCGAGGAGGTGACGGCCGAGGATCGCCTCCGAGGGGCGCCCGTCGAGGCGCAGGCCCTCCGCGTTGATGCGGCGGACGCGGAAGTCGTGGTCGAGCAGGAGGAAGCCCTCGCCCATCCCGTCGAGGACGCCGCGGACCTCGGCCTCGCTCTGCCGCAGCCGGCTCTCGGCACCGATCCGGCCGGTGGTCTCGGTGCAGGCGCAGAAGAAGCCGGCGACGGTGCCGTCCTCCTCCCGCACCGGCGTGTAGGAGAACGCGAAATGCGTCTCCTCGGGAAAGCCGTTGCGCTCCATGACGAAGGCGACGTCGTCCATCTGGATGGAGTGTCCCGCATAGGCATCGGCGACGATGGGGGCGAGGTCGCTCCAGATGTCGGACCAGACCTCGGCGATGGGCCGCCCCATGGCGGCCGGATGCTTGGCGCCCATGAGCCGGGCATAGGCGTCGTTGTAGAGGACGATCTGCCCCGGCCCCCAGGTGACGAACATGGGCTGGCGCGCGGCGACCATCATCCCCGTCAGCGTGCGGAGGGACGCGGGCCAGGAGGCGAAGGGTCCGAGGGGAGTCGCGGACCAATCGATGGCCTCGATCAGCGCACCACACTCGCCCCCGTTCACGAGGACACTCACTGCCACTCTTTCTCCGTCGCGAGGGTCGATGCGGGATGGCGCGCCGCGGGATCGGATCGCGCGCCCGCACAGGATCGACGTCCCTGCCAACGGCCAAGGTCGACCCGCCGTTCCCCGCGAGGGCCCGCCTCACCGGAGGGACGGCCCGGCCTCGACATCGCGGCCCGATGACACGAGCCGGTGTCCGATGTCAAAGTCGCGGCGCCCGCCGGTCAGTATCCCTGTTTGAAATGTCGTCCTGAACGATCGCCCCCACGCTCCCGTTCCGATTCCGAGTGGGGGAAATCCGACGCTTGGTCCCCATCCCTAAGCGTCCGAGGAGGTTGGTAATCGGACGTTGGCCAGTTGCCAGAACGTTGACGTTCGACCTTCGGAACAGGCCCGCGCCCCGATCCGCTCTCCCATGAACGAGAGGCGGCCGGGCTTTGCCAAGGCGTGCCGTCGCCCGCTCCCCTTGCGCCCGCTGCCCTTGCGTATGCACCCGTATCCGCGTCACGCTAGAGTTGCGCCCGACCACGTTGGGTCGGGGTACATCTCCAGGCCTTTGTTGTGCCGCGCTCTTTTTCGCCGAACCGGCATCCACTTCGGCGGAGAGCGCTCTAGCGCGGATGGACCACCAGGGTCCTGGGCGCGGAGCCCAGACCCCTCGGTCATCCCTGTTCCCGGAGGTTCGTGAAGTTTGCGACGATCCCGGGCGTCCGGCTGCCCTTGGAGGACGCGGCCATCAACCGGACATGGTAGCGGGCGCCGTCTGTGCTCTCGATCGTCCGCTCGGAGGGACGGCTCGTTGCCAGCACCGTCGGGATCTCGTCTGACAGCCACGTCAGGGGAATCGGCGTCGAGAAGTTGCGCAAAGACCGGCCGACGTCGCCCGGCTGCAGGCCAAAGATCTGTGCCGCGGCGGCGGTGAACATGCGGATGTGGAGATCCGGTGTCAGGAGCACGCTGGCGACGTTCATGCCCTCGAACAGCGTGGACTGGTCATCGCTCATCTGATCGATGGCCTCGATCTTGGACGTCAGCTCGGCATTCAACGTCTGAAGCTCCTCGTTCAGAGACTGCGTCTCCTCCTTCGAAGCCTCCAGTTCCTCGTTGGCGGCCTGCATTTCCTCGTTGACGGAGTACAGTTCCTCGTTCGAGGATTTGAGCTCCTCGAGGGAGGTTTCGTACTCCTCGATCACACCCTGAAGCCGCTCGCGCGTCACGCTCAGTTCGCGTTCCAGGCCCTGGAACGCCGTGTCCCGTTCATTCGCCTCCAGGGCCTGCCGCTCCCTTACGACCGGCGCAGCGGCTTCCTTGAACACGACCAGGAACAGTGGCTCAGTCGCGCCGGCCGTGTTCAGCGGCTTGACGACCAATGAGATAGTCTGGAGCCGGCCGTCCGGCAGTTCGACGCTGATGCTGTCGCGAACGGCCGGGGTGTTGCCCTCTATCGCCTCGCGCAGCGCCGTTCGGAGATCCAGCCGCAGGCCCTTGCGTGCCATCGCAGCCAGCTCCCGAGTCGGCTGTCCCGGCACGACCTCCAAGTGATCGCCGATCCGCGACGAGTAGTGCACGGCCTCGCCCGTCCGCGTCACGACCGCGTGCGGCGGCGTGAACTCGGATAGCATCAGCGTCTCGACCGTGTGCCGCAGGGCCGCATGTGTCGTGACGTGGCGCCGGTACGACTGGCCGGCACCCGCGAAGATCGGCGTGTCAGGCCCGGACATTGGTGGCAAGCGGGCCGGCAGGATCGCGTCGCGGGCCTGGAAGATGCGGTTCCGCTTGTCGATCGTCTCGAACAAGTCGTCGAAGCGCGTCACGTTCTCGGCCATCCCGATGAAGAGGTAGCCGCGCGGGCGTAGAGCGTAGTGCAGCACTGGCATCAGTTGCTGCTGGGCTTCGACGCCGAGGTAGATCAGCAGGTTGCGGCAGGAGACGAGATCGAGGCGCGAGAACGGCGGGTCGCGCAGCACGCTGTGCGGGGCGAAGCTGCAGAGGTCGCGCACGGCCTTTGCGACCACCACGCTGTCGCCTTCGACGACGAAGTGCTGCGCGATCCGTTCGGGCGTGACGGCGGACAGGTAGGTCCTCGGGTAGAGGCCGGTCCGGGCGACCGTGAGCGATCGCTCGTCGATGTCGGTGGCGAAGATCTGCACGCGCGGCGGTTCCGCCAGGGTCAGCATGTGCTCGCGCAGGAGGATGGCCAGGGAGTAGACCTCCTCGCCGGTCGAGCACGCCGGCACCCAGATCCGCACGACATCGGTCGACGCGCGCTCGTCGAACAGCTTCGGGATGACGTGGGTGGAGAGAGCCTCGAAGGCGGCGGCGTCACGGAAGAAGTTCGTCACACCGATCAGCAGATCCCGAAACAGCGCCCCGACCTCGGCTGGGTCGGCACGCAGCAGCTTGAGGTAGTTGTCCGGCCCGGCCGCGCCGACGACGCTGATGCGCCGCTGCAGGCGACGCACGAAGGTGCTGGGCTTGTAACCGGAGAAGTCATGGCCGACCTGCGAGCGGAGGATGGCGAAGATCTCGGTCAGCAGTTCGGCATCGAACTCCCGAGCGACCAGGTCGGCCTGACCTTCCTGCGTGGCGGGACTGATGGCGGCGAAGCGGGCGGCGATCCGGTCGCCCATCCGTTCGGCCGTCTCGCCGAAATCGACGAAGCCGGTCCGCAGCGCGCTGATGGGCATGTCGGGGGCTTCGGGGCCGGAGCCATCCAGGGTCTGGGCCAGGGTCAGGCCGCCGTGCTCCTTGATCGCCTTGATGCCGATGGCGCCGTCACCGTCGCCGCCGGACAGGATCACGCCGACCGCGCGCTCGCCCTGGTCGACGGCCAGGGCAGTCAGGAAGATATCGACCGGCTTGGTCTCGCGGATCGCCGGCCTCAGCGGCTTCAACCTCAGCCGGCCGCCCGCGATGCCCATGACGAAACCGGCCGGCATGACGTAGACGCGGCCCGGCCGGACCGGCACGCCGTCGACGGCGACCTCGACACCGAGCGGCGTGAGCCGGGCCAGCACGTCCGAGAGCAGGCTCTTGTGCTCCCGGCTGAGATGCGTGACGACGACGAAGGCGGCTCCGAGCGTCGCCGGCACCCCACGGAAGAAGCCCCGCATCGCCTCGATGCCGCCCGCGGACGCGCCGATGCCGACGATCGGGAAGTGGTCCTGGTCCATCACCACGTTCTGAGCCTTCGGATCGATGCTACGCCGTTCGTCGGGTCCCAGCATCATGCGTTCTTTCCTACACCGCGTCGATCAATGCACGGTGGTTCCGGCCGCCCGTTGTCCCATCGCGCCAGCGACATCCAGCGCAGGTCGGCTTTTTGCGGTTTTCGCATAAAGCGAGCAGACGTAAGTATACCCTGAGCTCTAAGGTTTTCGCCTCGGAAATTGCCGAGAAGCGGACCTTAACCGATCTCCCGGGAGCGGCTATTCTGCTTCCAACCGGCAAGGCCTCTTCTTGACCTTGCCGCTAGCCGCGGGTTCCCTTCGCCATGTCGAGGAGACGCTGAGTCTCTGCAAATGTCACATTCAGCTTCACTTGCGCATCGCGAAGCTCCACAATCAGCCCCGCTGTGCGCCTCATCTCAGCCCGTCCTTTCCGGAAGCGTAGCTTGGAGGGTTGTTTTGAACGCTTTCGCCCGTGATCCAGAACCTCCGCGAAAGGCAGCACCATCAGAATGGTACCACGCGCGTCGGTGATCTCGAAGCCATACCGGATCGGGTTCTCCGCGTTGGAGGCCAGATCAGAGCTCATTCCCGGCACGGCCTTAAAGGCCTCAAGATAAGCTGCCTCAACGCTCACGAGATCCAGGCCTGTATCGTCGCAGTCAAGTCCATCTGGGCCACGGAGGTGAAAGTAAAACTGTGTCATAGACCGTACCCGGTGGACGTTTCTTCATCCTGCCAGCCTGCGCGGGTCGTTTCGGATGGTCAAGGCCGAGGCCGTGCCCCCCGGAAATCCACCCGATCCCGCTAACTAGAGCCGTGACCTGGTAGCGGCTCTGGATTCCGGGCTCCGCGATGCGGACCCAAAATGACGACGTGGCCTGTTCAGTGTCGTGCCACATCCCATTCCCCCTGGTTCGCAGCCCTGCCGCCATCCCGCCGCGTGTGGACATCGTTGCGCGGCGACGGCATCGCCCTCGTCCGCCCGTCATCCTGGGCTATGACACTCTTCCCCGCATCCCCCTGATTTCTTGAGACGAGGCCACGACCCTTGCGCATCCTGGCGATCCGCGGCGAGAACCTCGCGAGCCTCGCGGCCCCCTTCTCCGTCGATCTCGCCGGCGGCCCCATCGGCGCCACCGGCATCTTCGCCATCACCGGCGAGACGGGGGCGGGCAAGTCCACCATCCTCGACGCCCTCTGCCTCGCCCTCTACGGGCGCTATCCGCGCGTGGCGACCGGCGGGCGCGAGCGGGCGCCCGATCCCGGCGGCGACCCCATCACCATCGGCGACGAGCGGGCGATCCTGAGGCGGGGGGCGACGGAGGGCTTCGCCGAGGTCGATTTCATCGGCCGGGACGGGCAGGGCTACTGCGCGCGCTGGTCGGTCTACCGGGCGCGGGGCAAGGCCAACGGCCGCCTCCAGAACAAGACCCGCTCCCTCACCCGGCTGGCGGACGGGACCTCCGTCGGCGACAGCAAGGCCGGCCTCGTCGACGCGGCGATCTGCGAGCTCACCGACCTCACCTTCGACCAGTTCCGCCGCACCGTCCTGCTGGCGCAGGGGGAGTTCGACGCCTTCCTCCTCGCCGCCGAGGGCGAGCGCGCGGAACTCTTGGAGAAGATCACCGGCACGGCGATCTATTCCGAGATCTCGAAGCGGATCCATGCCGGGGCCGAAGCGCAGCGCGCCACGGTGAAGGAGTTGGAGGCCCATCGCGACGCCGTCGGCCTCCTCGACGAGGCGGCACGGGCGGAGAAGCACGCCGAGCGGGCGCGTCTCCAGGCCGAGGTGGCGGGGCTCTCCGGCCAACTGGCGGACCTGAACGCGGCGCTGGCCCATGCGCGGCGCATCGCCGACACACGGGGCCTGGTCGCGGCGGCCGAGAGCCGCCTCACCGTGGCGCGCGAGGCCCTGGAGACCCATCGGCCCGACAGCCTGCGGCTGGCCGAACTCGACGCGGTGGAGCCCCTGCGCGAACCGGCGCGGAATGCGGCGCGGGCGGAGCGGGATCTGACCGCCGCCGAGGCGGCCCTGGTCCTGGCCCTCGCGGCGCGCGGAGAAGCCGAGGCGCGGGCCGGGGCCGCGCGGGAGGCCCATGACGCCGCCGCCAAGGCGGACGAGGCCTCGGAGATCGGGTTCAAGGCGTTCGGGCCGGTCTGGACGCGGGCGGCCGAGCTCGACACCCGGATCGCCGAGGCGGCCGCCGAATCCGCCCATGCCACCGAGGCGGCGACCGTCGCCGGGGCGAAGGCGCTGGACGCGCGGACAGCCCTGGAGGCGCTCGATGCCGGCCTCGCGGCGGCGGAGGCCGCGCGCGCCGAGGTCGCCGCCCGGTTCGCGGCCGATACGGGCGGCGCCTTCCTCGCCGGCCGGACGGAGGAGGCCGAACAGCTCTTCGCCAAGCGCGCGACCCTGAGCGCGGAACTGGCGGAGGCCAAGGCCATTCTCCGCGCGGCCACGGACGAGGCCTCCCGCCGCTCGGCCGCGATCGCCACGGGGGACCGGGCGATCGCGCAGGCGAAGGCCGCGCGGACGCAGGCGGCCGAGCAGCGGGCCGGCCTCGCCGCCGCCCTGGACAAGGTCGGCGAGGCCGCGGCGCGGGCGCGCCTGGGCACCATCGACCGCCTCGCCGAGCACCTGCGCGAGGCGTTGCCCCTGGCGCGCGGCCACGCGGAGGCCTCCCTGGCCATTGAGCGCGCCTCGATGGAGGCGGAGGCCGCCCGCCGCGCCGAGGAGGCCGCGCGGCTCTCCGGGGAGGAGGCCGCCGCCCGGCAGGCCCGCGCCGTGGAGCGGCGGGCGGCCGTCGCCCCCCTGGCGGAGCTCGCCGAGGAGGCGGTCTCGCAGCAGGCGGCGCATCTGCGCAGCCTGCTCGTGGAGGACCAGCCCTGCCCGGTCTGCGGCGCCACCGATCATCCGCATGCCCGAGACCAGGATGGGCTGGGGCGGGTGGCCGAGGCGCTGAAAGCCCAGCGGGCGGAACAGGACGCCGCCATCGCCGCCGCGCGGGACGCCCTGGCGGAGGCCGCCTCGGCCGCCGCCGCCGCCGGCGCGCGGGCGCGCAACGCCGAACAGGTGGCGGCGGCGGCGCGCGAGACGCAGGGTCGGGCGGCCTCCGCCTATGCCGACCTGCACCCGAACCTCCTCGCCACGCGGGACGAAGCGGGGGTGGACGGGACCATCCCGGAACGGCTCGATGCCGAGGCGACTCCCGCCCTCGCCGGCCTCGTCGAGGCCCTGAAGCGCGACCGCGCCCCGCTGCTCTCCGCCCTGGAGCGGGCCGGAACCCTGCGCACCGAGATCGACGCCCTCACCGCGCGGATCGAGGCGGGAGAGGGGGAGATCGAGGCGGCGGAACTCTCCCGCGCCGCCGAGCGCGAGGCCCTGCGTCTCGCCGAACTCACCGCCAATGGCGAGGCGGTCCGCGTCTCGGGCCATACGGAGCGGGTGGAATCCCTCGGCCGCGAGATCGCGCCGTATCTCGCGGGCGCCGGCCTGTCGCTGGCCGATCTCGACCGGGACGGGGCCGGCGCGGCCGAGCGCGTGGCGAAGGTCGCCGCCGCGCACCGCGCCCTCGACCGGCGTCGGGACGAGCTCGACCGCGAGGTCCAGGCCCTCGCGTCGCGCCGCGCCGGCGCCGCCGAGGCCCTGGGCTTCACCCGCGCCGCCGCCGATGCGGCCGGACGCCAGGCGCTGGCCCGCTCCGACAGGCTCGCCGGGCTGCGGGCCGAACGGGTGCCACTGCTGAGCGGCGAGGAGACGGGCGCGCACCGGACCCGGATCAACGACGCGCGCAAGCGCGCCCGCGACGCGTTGAAACAGGCGGAAGAGGCCCGCGCCGCTGCCCATGCCGCCCTCGCCTCGGCGGTGACGGCGGCCGAGCACGGGGTGGCCTCCCGCGACGCGGCCCGGCGGCTGCGCGAGGAGGCCGATGCCGCCTTCCTCGCCGCCTGCGCCCCGCGCGGCGTCGACGCGGTACGGGAGGCCCTGGCCCTGTCCCCGGAGATCCGCGCCTCCCTGCGCCAGGCCGTCGATGCGCGGACGGCGGAAGCGCGCGAGGCGGAGACCGCCCTCGCCACGCGGCGGGCCGACCTCGCCCTCCTCCTCGATGCGCCGGAGATCGACGCTCCCGCCACGCAAGCGGCGGCCTCCGGCCTCGCCGAGACGATCACCGCCCATCAACAGGGGCTCGGCGCCATCACGGCCGATCTCCAGCGGGACGACGCGGCGCGGGAGCGGGCGGCCGGGTTGGAGGCGACGATCGCCGGGGCGCGGGCCGATTACGCCGTCTGGGAGGCGGTGAACGAGGCGGTGGGCTCGGCCAGCGGCGTCAAGTTCCGCCTCTTCGCCCAAGGGGTGACGCTGGAACATCTGGTCCGGCTCGCCAACGAGCACCTGCTGGCCTTGAGCCCGCGCTACCGGCTGGTGCGCGGCGACCCGGCCAACCTCTCCCTCCATGTGGTCGACCGGGACATGGGCGAGGAGGTGCGCGCCACCCGCAGCCTCTCGGGCGGCGAGCGCTTCCTCGTTTCCCTGGCCCTCGCCCTCGCTTTGTCCGGCCTGGAGGGCCGCGATTCCTTCGTCGACACGCTCTTCATCGACGAGGGCTTCGGCTCCCTCGACGCCGAGACCCTCGACCTCGCGGTGGACGCCCTGGAGACGCTCCAGGGCCGGGGCCGCAAGGTCGGCGTCATCACCCATGTGGCGGCGATGATCGAGCGCATCGCCGTGCAGGTCCGCGTGGAGAAGCGCGGCAACGGCCGCAGCGTGGTGAGTGTCGTGGAGGCTGGGGCGGGGTGAGGCTGCTGACCGCCTCTGGCCGGTACGAGCGCCGCCGTGATCGAGATCAGCTTGGGTACCCATACTCAACGTCGGAGAGCGAAACGACCGGTCGGCTTTCAGGCGGGGCGATGGTGAATGCACCATCGGCAAGGATTCCTCGCCTTTCCCGCAATCGATGCAGAAGTGGGAAAGCACCGCTACTGCATCACCAATCCACCATCGACTGCGTACTGGCTACCGGTCACGTAGGACGCATCGTCGGACAAAAGGAACAGGGCAACGGCTGCGGCTTCGTCGGGTGTGCCGGCACGTCCGAGGGGGACTTGTCCGATCACGAACTGCTCGAAACCTCGTTTCGCCTCATCCGGTAGGAAGTGGCGGAAATTGGTGTCGATAGGCCCCGGCACGACGACGTTGACGCGGATGCCGCGCGGCGCGAGCGCGGTGGCCCATGATCGTGCCATCGCGACGAGAGCGCCTTTGGTCGCTGCGTAGAGGCCGGTCGCGGCGGCTCCCTCGTAGGTGGACGACGACGACGTGACGACGACCGACGCCCCCGCGTTCAAATGCGGAGAGAGAGCCGCGAGTTGAAGTACCGGCCCCCGGACATTCGCCGCCATAATGCGATCGAACGCATGGGCATCCACCTCCTCCGGAGCCCCGAGGGCGGCATGGCCGGCGTTCAGCCACAGACCATCCAGCCCGCCTGCGACCTGCGCGATCTCCGCCAGCGCAACGGCCGCAGTGGCGATGGCAGCATCATTCGCGATCGCTTGCCCCTTGGCGCCAAGAAGACGGCGCGCCTCGCGGATCCGAGCCTCGTTCAACCCGGTGACGATGACCTCGCCACCTTCTGAGACGATGCGCCTGGCACCTGCCAGCCCCATGCCGCTCGTTCCGCCCGTTATCAGGACGCGCTTGTCGTTGAATCTCGCCATTGATAAAATAGAGCCTGCCTGAGTTGCTTGTCCAAGTCTCTACCTCATCCTGAGGTGCCGCGTAGCGGCCTCGAAGGAGCCCTCCAGAGATCGCTTTGGTTTCTGGAGAGCTTCTTCGAGGCCCTTTGCTCAAGTAAAGGTCAATTCAGGATGAGGAGGTCTTATTTGGACGATCTGATTTGATAGAATCATACGCTGGGAAAATCAGATCAAGCAGGCTCTTAGCAGGCTGAATCGCCGCTGGCAGTCGCCGTGCGGCGACGCCCTTCTTCCGTGCCGGCCGCCCTGATCCTCGTCCCGAGGCAGGGCGGGCAGGAGCCTCAAACGAAGAACCCCGAATCGACCTGCGAGACGCGGATGTGGTCCAGTTCGACCGTTCCCCCGCCCGACAGGGCGAGCAGGGCATAGCCGTCGGAGGACTGGCCGAGGGAGTAGGTCTGGCCGGAGAGGTCGATCCGGTCTCCGCTCGAGGCGCTGAAATCGAACAGCCTGTCGTCGCCCGAATGGAGGCCGAACACGGTTCGGTCGGCGCCCGCGCCGAGGAACAACACATCGTCGCCGCGTCCCCCGGTCAGGACGTTGCTGCCCCGGCCGCCGATGAGAACGTCGTCGCCCCATCCACCATGGAGCGTGTCGTTGCCCGCGCCGCCATCGAGCCGGTCGTTGCCCTGGCCGCCGAGGAGCGTGTCCGCGCCGCCATTGCCATAGAGCCGGTCGTTTGCGGCACCGCCGTTCAGCACGTTGCCGCCCGCATTGCCCCGCAGGGCATTCGCCAGATCGTTGCCGGTGGCCCTGGCGGCGTCGCCCATGAGGATCAGGTGCTCGACATTCTCGCCGAGGGCGTAGGAGACGGTGCTGCGGACATAGTCGGTGCCCTGACCGGCCCTCTCCACCACCATGTCGCGCCCGTTATCGACGAGGTAGGTGTCGTTTCCGGCAAGGCCAAACATCTTGTCCGAGGAGAGACCGCCGTCGAGGCGGTTATCGGCCGTGTTGCCGACGATCCGGTCATGCCCCCGGCCGCCGATGGCGTTCTCGATCAGGGAGCGGAGATCGCCCTGGTGCAGGAGCGCGTTGGCGACGTTGCCGAGCGCGATCGCGTCGCCGCCGCTATAGGCCTGGTGGTTGACGAGTTGCGCGGTGGAGAAGGTCGAGAAGGCTCCCGGGCGCAGGTCCACGTCCAGGGCTGTCGCATAGTTGGAGAGATCGTAGGTGTCCCGGCCGTCGCCGTCCCAGACCGTCATCGAGATCTTGTTGGAGGTGGGAGCGCCCTGGCCGATGCCGTCGATGGACAGCTCGCCGGTCTTGGTGTCCCAGCGATAGGTCGTGTCGCCACTCTGGGTCTGGAAATTGGCGCCGTAGAGAAACTGCAGGGCCGCGATGTCGTCCTGCATGTAGGTCTGAGGCTGGTTGAACCCCTCGCCTTCGAACGAAACGCCGAGATTGGTCGGGTCGGACCGGTAGGTCATCAGCGACCAATCCTGCCCGTCCTTCTCCAGGGGAAGCGCCGCCGTGCCGTAGCGGGGCGGGCTGCCGGCGAGGCCGAGCTCGGCATTCAGGGGGGCGTCCGTATAATCCTGATGGCCATGCTTCAGGCCGAGCGCATGCCCGATCTCGTGCATGTTCGTCGCCTGCCCCCAGTTTCCGATCACCGGAACGCTGTAGAACGGCTGGTCGGTATAGGTGCCGAACCAGACATCCCCGGCCTGGAGATTGCTCGACGGAAAATTGGCATGGGCCGATCCTTCGTCAATCCAGGAGGTCTGGCTGAAACGCAGCTCGGCATGAACCGTGGCGGTCTCGGTGATCTCCTGGAAGGTCAGGTTGGTATAGGAAGAGACGAGGTCGAGGGTGTAGCGCGTCGCCTCCTGCTGCTGCGGATTGAAGGGCTGGTGATAGACGGGGTCGCCACTTTGGTACGGATCACTCTCGTAGCCGGACCCTTCGTAGAAGCTCCCGCTCGCCGGAAAGCTGTAGGTCAGCGTGCCGATCGTCCATTTCGAGCCGATCAG
The DNA here is from genome assembly GCF_014845095.1 of Methylobacterium bullatum. GTDB lineage: Bacteria > Pseudomonadota > Alphaproteobacteria > Rhizobiales > Beijerinckiaceae > Methylobacterium > Methylobacterium bullatum. The sequence continues at coordinate 22,537 of NZ_NKUG01000024.1, forward strand.
AACACCATCGATATGATCGTCGCCGGCGAAATGATACGTCCCGTCGCGGTCCTTAGACTGAAGCAGCAGGGCCGTCTTTCCGTCGCTGCGGCTGGCTTGTGCTGAACTCGGTACGGCCATCGTCTCGCGCCTTCACAATCGAGCATGATTGTCCGCGCCGTGATGGTCAGCCAGGGGGATGATTCGTATCGACGGCGCTCAGGACGAAGTTCATAGGGCCTGACCGCTTAAAGAGTGGGTTAAAAACTGCGACGATCGGGGCCGGCCCGACGGACCATGCGGGCCGATACCCGGCGGGTCGCCTGGCATTGGCGCGAAAACGGGACGCCAGCGCGAAAAACCCACGGCGTCCTGCCTCGAACGGCCGTGTCGCCCGGCTTTCGACAGGCCCGTCGCCCGGTCAGCCGGCGGGCGGAGTGAGGATCAGCTTGCCGACGAAGGGGGCATCGGCATTGCGGGTGCTGGTGCAGCCATAGGCCGTCTCGCCCGCCTTCATCGTCCGCAGCCGCAGGACGCCCTTGCCGTTCTGCTTCACGGTGTAGCCCTTCTCGCTCATGACATGGACGAGATCGCCATCCGCGTGCAGCACCTTCGCGTTCTCGAACTGGCCCTCGGCGGTGATGGTCACAGGGGCGTTCGCCGTGCTCACGATATGGAGCTCCACATTCGTATCGGCGGGCAACCTCAGCTCGGCCGGTGCGCAGACGGGCTTGCCGTTCTCGAGTGTCACCGTCAGTTCAACCGGCGGCATCGCATCGCTTGCCGGTGGCGCCAGAGGCTTGCTCTGAGAGTAAGCAGGGCCTGCGATGAGTGCAGCCACCATGACGGCAAGGCTTCGACGAATCGTCATCATCGTTGTCGGCTCCGATTGCTTCGCATCCCGGCGGTGCGCGGTGTCGCTCTGACAAGAACGACCACCCGTCCCTGTTCCGGGCTGCGACGAAGCGAGCCCCCTCCCCGGCGCTCCCACCGGGCCTCGGCCCGATGAGCGCATGTCAGCCGGCGGCGAGGGGCGAGCGATCGAAACCGTCGAGGAGATCCTGCGGGTCGCGGTAGAGGGCGATGCAGCCGGCCCTCGAAAGGTCCGCCGCCGGGACGCCGCCGCACAGGACGCCGATGGTCGACAGGCCGGCCTTGGCGGCGGCCTCCGCGTCGTAGGGGGTATCGCCGACCACGAGGATGGAGCTTGCCTTCAGGGGCGCGAGTTTCTTCAAAGCCGCCTCGAAGATGTCGGGATGGGGTTTGGAGCGTTCCGCGTCGTCCGATGTGGTCACCACGTCGACGAGATCGGCGATGCCCAGGATCTCCTGGTAATGCTCGACTTCGTCCTTCTTGCCCGACGACCCCAGGGCGATCCGCATGTCCGCCGCCCCGATCCGCTCGAACAGGGCGCGCACCCCGGGGAACGGCCGCACCCGGTCGAGGTAGTCGCGCTTGAACAGGTCGGAGCGGTAGGCCTCGATGGTCTTGCCCTCGCGCTCCACGCGCTCCGGCGGCAGGAACACCGGCATGAGTTCATCGCCGCCTTTGCCGATCTGGCGCCGGACCGCGACGAAATCGGCCTCTACCCCGAAATGGGCGAAGGCCTCGACCCAGGCCTTGGCATGGAGATCCACGCTGTCGAGCAGCGTGCCGTCGATGTCGAAGATCACTGCGCGCATGTGAGGCCCTCCCGCGCCGACAACCATCTTGGGGAATGCGCCGTTCCGCGATGCGGATGCCACGGACCGAGGGATGGCGGTCGAAGAGGGGGTCGCGTGGCGGTCGAAACGGGGGGTGCGTGGCGGTACCGGGCGGATCGCCGTTGCTGTCCGGACCCCGCTCAGGGTGTGGCGGCGTGCCGCCTCGAGACGCCAATAAGCATTATCATGCTATATTTTTCCTCGCTCAGGCCAGGTGTATGGCACTTTTTTGCTTTATCTCACGGAGCGCCGTTTGCCCGATGATGAGCCACCGCTGTCTCGACCCCCACGATTCCTACGCACAGGCGGAGGTGTTGGTCACGTTCGAGGGGGTATTCCCGGACGTCCATCTCCTCTCGGCCATCGACGGCGAAGGTGACGACATCCTTCCGGACCTGATCGACGAGCAGAGGCGCGACCTGATCCAAGAGATCGCCGAGTTCCACTACGGAGCGCGGTCGGCAGCGTGACCAACGATCGCCGCAAGACCTTCGACGACGCTGCCTTGCCCTCGGCGCCGTCCTCACGTTCTGTCGCGCATCGCCTCCAGAGCGCCACCACCTCCTGCGGCGCTCAAGGGGCGGGCTTCACCCAGCCGGCGCCGAGCGCCAAAACCTGTTACGTTTCAAAGTCTTGAGTGAGTTCGAGCGTCGGCTCGCCGATGCGGACCGGCTCAGCTCTTCGTCCCCTGGAAGGGACGAAACAACCAGGCGAGGCGCTTGGCATCGGCCTCTTCGCCCTCGGCAGGCTCGGTCGGCGCCTCTTCGGCCCCGGCCCCGGCCAGCTTCCCGGCATCCTCGTCTTCCAGCGTCTCGACCATCTGTTCGAGCAGCGGCGGCAGCCTGACCTCGTACTTTTCGAGAATGATGGCCGCGTCCAGCAAGGCGTGAATGTGAGCTTTTGGAATGGGTTGGCTGGCGATCTGCGCGCTGAGGACGCGGTCCGCCAGAAGGCTCGCGAGGCGTGACACCTCGGACAGCCGCCCGGCGGGGTCCGCGGCGGCGGAGGACGGCTCCGGGCTCTCGGTCATGACAAATGTTCCTCCCCCACCAAGTGCTTACCCCATTAACCGCCATCCCCCTACATGCGCCAGACGCTTCGTTGTCCCGGCGGACGAACCACCGTGCCGGCGGCCTCGAAGCTCCATTATTTTGGGCATCGGCCTGCGCGGCCGGGGCCGCGGCCCGAACCGCGCCACCCTCGTTTCTCAGGCCGCCCGTTGTGATAGGGGTTATTTCGCCCGCCGTGGTGGATGCCGGTGCGATAGCGTATAAGCGAAGATGATGTTTCTGAGTGCCTGATATTGACCGAGTTCGAGAGCGTAAGCCGTCGCATACGCCACTCGATAGCAGACCTAAAACTCGGGCTAGGCTGGGCGTTGGATAGTGACCCTTTGCGGAAGCTGGGAAGGTCCGCTTCAGGGCTGTCCTCAAAACGGGACGAGGACCAGGATGGGTGGGTTCCTGCCTGTCCGCTTTCGGACGAGAGATCATAGAAGCTGACGTGCATTCATGTGTGGCTTCAAGGCGATCACGCGTGGACATAGTCCCAAACCTTGGCGATCACGACCGACCCCTCGCCCACCGAGGATGCGACGCGTTTGACCGAATTGGCGCGCACATCGCCCACCGCAAAGATGCCGGGCTGCGACGTCGCGTAAGGCGAGGTTTCGCCGATCGCCTCCCCGGTCAGCACGAACCCGTTGGCATCGAGCTTGGCCAGGCCGGAAAGCCAGCCAGTATTTGGCGCGGCGCCAACCATCACGAACAGTGCACAGGTCGAGACCCTGCGCAGGGTGCCGTCGGCGACAGTCCGGACCGTCACCGCTTCGAGATGATCCGCACCCTGCAGGGCGGTCACCTCCGCCCCGTACTCGATCGTGATTGCGGGATCCGCCTCCAGGCGGTTGGACAGGTAGCTGGACATTGAGGTGGCGAGGGATTGTCCGCGCACCAGGAGGCGCACATGGCCCGCCGAGCGGCTGAGGAACATTGCCGCCTGCCCGGCCGAGTTGCCGCCGCCGATGACGATCGTCTCGGTGTTCCCGCAGTAGCGCGCCTCGATTTCCGTCGCGGCGTAATAGATGCCCGCGCCCTCGAAGGCTTCGAGGCGGTCGATGGGCAAACGCCGGTACTGCACGCCCGTCGCGGCGATGACCGCGCGCCCGCGAACCCGCTGGTCGTTGTCGAATGTCGCGCAGAAGGCATCGTCTTCGAGCCGCTCCAGCTTCACCACCCGACGCGGCATCGCGAACCGCGTCCCGAACTTCATCGCCTGGACCTCGCCGCGCCAGACCAGGTCGGCGCCGGAGATGCCGGTCGGGAAGCCCATATAGTTCTCGATGCGGCTTGACGTGCCGGCTTGGCCGCCGACTGCCAGGTCCTCGATAACCAGAGCTCGGAGCCCCTCCGCCCCGGCATAGACGCCGGCCGCCACGCCGGCGGGGCCGCCGCCGACGATGAGCACGTCGAAGGCCTCGTCGTCGACGAGGTTGTAGTTCAGGCCGAGCAGCTGCGCGATCTTGTCGGGGGTCGGATCCGTCACGACGACGTCCCGGCCGAAGATAACGGCCGGCCGACCGGAGGAAATCGCACAGCTTTCCGCGATGGCTCCCGCTTCCGGGGTGCCAAGCGCGTAGGATCGGTAAGGGAAGCGGTTACGGCTTGCGAATTCCGCGATCCGCCGGACGGCCCTGTCGTCGTCCTCGCCGATCAGGACCAGCGTACCGTCGCGCGAATCGAGCTGCCGCCGCCGCCGAGCCGCCAGCACCGTGATGACGATGTCCGACATTTCGGGGATTTCGGACATCAGTCGCAGCATGTCGGCCCGCGGCACCTCGATGACGCGTGTGTCGATGACCGCCCGCATGGGCATCGACCAGTTGCCGCCGTTCAGGATCGAGATTTCTCCCATGAACTGCGTCGGCCCGAGGGTCGAGGGAAGATGGCGCTCATCGGTGAAGGGGTTCACCACTTCGATCTCGCCCTCGATGACGTAGACGAAGCGGTCGGCCGGCTCGCCGGCGCGGGCGAGGAACGTCCCGGTTAGGTAGAGCCGCTCGGCGCCGAGGGTCCGGAGCGCGGCGACATGCGCGGCGGCCAGGGGTACGCGCTGCATCTCGCGAAGGTCGCGGCCGATGGTTTCCATGTCTTCCCCCATCGTACGATCGGAAGCAGAATCGATCGCGCATCTTCGTCCGGCAAGACGTGCGATCTTGCGACGGGTACCACACCGGTCCGCCTGCGCATCGGCCCTCGAACAGTCTCCTCCGCGTTTGCCGGCCGACGGAGTACGTACATCAACCGGCGAGTTGACGGAGTTCGCCCCGGGCAATGCCGACGAGTGTGCGCATCGCGAGACCGGCGACGATCACCGTGGCAAGGCCGAGCAGCAGCAGCGCCAGCGCATCCGCGGCGATTGCCTGAGCATGCCCCGCATAACGTAACGCTGCTACCGCCATGGCGGCGATCGGGAAGCTCACAGCCCACCACGAGATCCGGAACGGGCAGCACCGCGGCAGATCGCGCAGTCGGCCCACAAGTACGGCAAAGACGAACAGGGCGATGAGGAAAAGTGCCTCCGCGAAAGCGTCGACCCGGCCGAACGTCGCGACATAGCTAGAGAAACCGACCGCGAAGGGGGCCACGAGGATCATCAGAGTGGGCCGCTGGGCCGGGACCAGGGGCTCCTCGAACACCAGTCGCGCAAAAACCAGGGTGAAGAGGGGGACAGCAAAGAACAACCCGATGCTCAATGAGAACATCATCAGGGTCTGGGTATGCGGCAGTCCGAGCGCCGGCCCCGCCAGTGGCACGTCGAGAAGGCCGACCACCGGCACGATCCAGGCCGGCGTCGCGTGAGCGAGCTGGTGCCGGCTGCCCATCCAGCGGCTGACGATTAGGAAGGCGAACAGGATCATCCCGCCGGCGCCGAGTATCCAGGCCGCCGCCGCCAGGAACGGGCTGAGTGGCTGGAGCACGAGGGGTAGCAGGAGCAGGCTGATCAGCACCGTCCCGAAGAGGTTCCCGGCGATCGGGTGCCGGAACTCGCTCTGGACGCTCGTCCACGCGGTCACCGCCTTGGCGCCGTAAGCCACTGCCAGGAGGCCGAATACGGCGAGCGCGCTCCAGCCGATCCCATCGCCGATGACCCGGGGCAGACCATACCGGGCGCTTGCCAGCCGCCATCCGATGCTGAGCCCCGTCAGTCCCATCACGGAACCGAACAAGCTCACCGGCAGGTAATCGAACGGAGGTTTGCGCGCCGCGGAGGCAAGCCGCAGGTCGTCTGCGGCAACAGGCATTGTCATCGCCGCGCTTTCTCCATGCAGGCCCCCGGGGTGACATCCGACGTGAAGCGATCGGGATCAGGCACCGGACAACCGGGATTTCGCGAGTGGCAGGCTGCGGATGCGCTGCCCCGTCAGCATCGCGACGGCGTTGACCACGGCCGGGGGTACGCCGGGCAGCCCCGGTTCGCCGACCCCACCCATCGGCGCCCCGCTTTCGACGATGGCGACATGGACGCGCGGCATGCGCTCGCGGTCGAGGATGGGATAGGCATCGAAGTTGCGCGCCTGACGCTGCCCGTCCTCGTAGACGACCTGCTCCAGGAGCGTCGAGGAAAGCCCGAGGGCGGCCGCGCCCTCCACCTGCCGCTTAACGATGGCGGGGTTGACCACGCTGCCGGGATCAATGGCGATCCAGAGGTCATGCACCCGCGCTTCACCGTCCTTCAGCGAGACTTCGGCAATGGTCGCCGTCTCGGAACCAAAGGGCGATGCCATGGAGACACCGCGCGCCCGACGCGTCCCGTCCGCCGCCTGGAACGTCCCGCCCTTCCAGCCACCGGCCAGATCGGCGACGGCCCGAAGAAGGGTCCGGTGGCGTGGACTGTCCTTCAGAAGCGCCATGCGGAGCGCGAACGGGTCTTTGGCTCCGGCAGCCGCAATCTCGTCGAGGAAGCTTTCGTAGAAAAAGTCGTTCATTGAATGACCGACCGAGCGCCAGAAGGCGATCGTGACCGGGTGCGGCACCTTTACATAATCGAGGCGCCGGTTGGGAATGGCGTATGGTTTCTTGTCCAGACCTTCCACGACAGACGAATCCACCGGCGACTTGAACAGGGAACCGAACCAGCGTCCGATAGGCCCTTCGCCCACCGCCGTCGTTTGCAGAGCTACAGGCATCCCGTCGCTGCCGAGAGCCGCGCGGAATCGGGCGAAGCTCAAGGGACGCACCGCATCCATGCCGAACTCCTCCTCTCGCGACCACAGCACCCGAACCGGGCACCCGGTCGCCTTGGCCAGTAGGATCGCCTGTGGAAACGGATTTGCGGGCCCGTAGTAGAAATGGCGCCCGAAGAAACCGCCGAGCATCGGCGAGTGGATGCGCACCTGCGCCGGCTGAACTCCCGCCGTTCCGGCCGCGACCTGTTGGAAGAGTTCCGGCATCTGGTTGGGCAGCCATAGGTCGAGGCTGCCATCCGCCTCGAACCGGGCGATGGCCGAGGGGGGCTCAAGCTGGGCATGCGCGAGGTAGGGCGCATCATATTCCGCCTCGATGACCTTCGCTGCCGAAGCGAAGGCGCCCGTCACATCGCCGTCCTGCTCGGCGGCGATGCCGGGCTCTGTCGTGGATTTCAGGGCTGCGAGCATTGCAGCCGACGAGAAGGATTGAGAGACCGTGGCAATCCCGTCCCGAGCGGGGCTCGTCCAGGTCACCTGCAACGCCTCCGCGCCCTTGCGTGCCCGCCACCAGGAGTCCGCCACGACTGCCACCGCGCCGGGCAGGCGATGAACCGAGTCGATGCCGGGCATCGCACGGATGTCGCCCTCGTTGGCGATGGTCTCGGGCTCCGTACCGAGATGCGGAGCGTGCTGGATCGCCGCGTGGAGCATCCCGTCGAGGCGGATGTCGATCGCGTAGACCGCCCGGCCGGTGGATTTGTCCCGCATATCGAGCCGCGCGACCGGCTTGCCGATCCATCGGAAGCTCTCGGGGTCCTTAAGCGCTACGTCGTCCCGTGGCTGGAGGGCGAGCGCGGCGGAGGCGAGTTCGCCGTAGCCGAGCGACCGACCGGAGGCGGCGTGGATCACCCGGCCGTCATCGGTGGCGAGTTGACCCTGCGGGACGCCGAGCTTGGCCGCCGCGGAACGCAGCATCATCTCGCGGGCCGTGGCGCCCAGGCGCCGCATGGCCGCGTAGCTGGAACGGGTCGAAAAGCTTCCCCCCGTCATGCGCAAACCGTTGACGACGGCGTAATCGGGGCCGGGTGGCGCGCATTCGACGGCAAAGCGCGCCGGGTCGAGGTCGAACTCCTCGCCGATGGTCTGAGCCAGGCCGGTATTGATGCCTTGGCCGCCCTCCACGAAGGGGCTCAACAGGCGCACCGTACCGTCAGGCCGCATCTCCAGAAAGGCCGCGACCCGCGTGCCGGGCTTGGGCGCGATGGCGGCCGCACCCTCGGGCCGCTCCCCGGCCCCCACGGGGTCGGGACCAAGGTCGACGCCGAGCACGAGTGCACCGGTGGCGGCACTGAGAAAGTTTCGCCGCGACAGGTTGCGGATAGGCTCGCGGCGGCCAGCGGTCGGCCACGAGGGCGTGAGATGGTTCATGGTGCCATCCCCCACTTAGGCCGCGGCCTGCCGCACAGCGGCGGCAATGGCATTATAGGTGCCGCAGCGGCAGAGATTGGTCATCGCCGAAGCGATATCGTCCTCGGTCGGTTTCGGTGTCCCCTTTAGGAGGCCGGTCGCCGCCATGACCTGGCCCGACTGGCAGTAGCCGCATTGCGGCACCTCGATGCCGATCCAGGCCGCGACGACCTTGGCGCCCACGGGATCCTGCTCGATCGCCTCGATGGTGGTGATGCTCTGCGTCCCGACGCTTTCCAGCGGGATCTGACAGGAGCGCGTCGTTTGTCCGTCGAGGAGGACCGTACAGGCTCCGCACTGACCGATGCCGCAGCCGTACTTGGTGCCGCTTAATCCGAGGGTGTCGCGCAGGACGAAAAGCAACGGCGTCTCGGGCTCGGCTTCGACAGCATGTGGGCGGCCATTGACCGTTAGCTTCACCATGGCCGCTTCACTCCGAAAGGTTCGCTCGACACTGCATCATGTATAAATCTGACTAGCACCGTCGCAAACGTCATAAACGCAGCGTTTTCGGACATGCAGCGGCTTCACGCGGCGTGCTTGTCTCGCAGCAGACTCTGCCGAATCTCCTGCGGGGTCTGCCCGTAGACCCGCAGGAAGGCACGGCGCATCCGCTCCCTGTCGGCAAAACCGGATTCCGCGGCGACCACATCGAGGGAGTGCCGGCTCCGCACCAGCAGAACCCGAGCGGCATCGGCACGCAGGCGCTCGATGACCTTGGCCGGCGACAGGCCGAACTCCGCCTGGACCGCTCGGTTGAACTGCCGGGGCGAGAGGCGGGCGGCATCGGCGAAGCGGGCCACGCTTAGCGGTTCTCGCAGATGGCCGCGCGCGAACAAAAAGGCCCGCTGAATCCGATCGGATTTGGGCTCCAAGTCTAGGAGATTGGAAGCCTGTGGCTGACCGCCGGAGCGCCGGCGATCGAGGAGCATCCGGCGGGCGACCTCGCGGGCCGCCACCGGCCCGAGGTCGTCTTCGACCAAAGCTAGGGCCATGTCGATGGAGGCCGTCATGCCGGCCGAGGTCCAAATCGCCCCATCCCGAACGTAGAGCTGGTCGGTCTCCACCCGTAGGTGGGGAAAGCGCAACGCCAGTTCCGCATTGTCGCGCCAATGGGCCGTCACCCGACGGCCCGCAAGAAGGCCCGCCTCCGCCAGCACGAAGCTGCCACGGCAGAAGGATGCGACACGCCGCGCCTGCCCGGCTACCCGGCACACGAACCCGAGGAGGATCGCTGAACCCGCCCCCGCGCCCGTGGAGGCTCCGACGATGAAGGTGTCAAACGCCGCCTCACCGGGCGTTTCGGTCATCACGGCAAAGCCCGCATTCGTCTGAACCGGACCGCCCGCTTCAGAGATGAGATGCAGGTCGTAGACGGGTTCGCCGGCAACGTTGTTCGCGACCTGGAACACCGCCATGGCCGAGAGCGACATCAGCTTCAGCTCTGGGATCGCTAGAACGCCGATGGTCAGCACGGCCTTCTCCCTGCGTCGAGTTTCACAGAAGTATTCAGTGAGATTAACAGATTTCGTAGAGGCAGTCTTCGATTCGGGACAGAGACCAGCTTCGCGACAAAGATCTCGGCTGCCCCGCGTTGGCGGGCCGACTTGAACCTGCTGCGCTCGGGGCCGCGAAGTCCAGGTCGGCCATTCGGCGTAAGGCGGCTCAACTGGCCCGATAACGGTCGGCCACCACGGCGCTCGACAGGTGTGGCAGCATCGCTTGGCGAGCGGCCTCCCAGGTCTCCCATTCGGCCCCCTCCATCAGCGATGGAACAGTGGCGAACTCGCCCCGGTCGAGGCCGACTAGCGCCGCGTCCACGAGATCGGCCGCAGACATGACCCACCCCTCGGGAAGGTTGCTGGACGGCAGCCCGGCGATGTCCCAGAACTCCGTGCCGGTCGCCCCCGGAAGGACGACCTGCACGGCCACCCCAGTGCCGGCGAGTTCCTTGAGCAGTGACTGACTGAAGGCGAGGACGAAGGATTTCGTGCCGCCATAAACGCCGTTGAGGACCTCCGGGCCAATGGCGACGATCGAGGCGATATTGATGATCGTGCCGCTGCCGCGCGCTGTGAAACGTGGCACGGCCGCGTAGGTCAGACGCATCGGGGCCGTGACGTTGATCGCAATCATCTGCTCCATCTCGTCCACTGAGGCGGACGCCAGGGGCGCGGCGCTGCCGAAGCCGGCATTGTTGACCAGATGAGTGATGCTCGCATCTGTCTTCAGGATCGCTTCGACTTCTCGGCGTCCCTCCGCGCCCGCCAAGTCGGCCGCGACGACTCGGACCGTGATTCCATGGCGACCCGACAGTGTGTCCGCGACCGCATCGAGCCTCGCCCTGTTGCGTGCGACTAGGATGAGATCGTGGCCGCGCGCAGCGAAGCGGTCGGCGTAGACCGCACCGATGCCCGAGGAGGCTCCGGTGATGAGCACGGTTCCGGGCTGGTTACTCATGGTCCTAGTCCTTCGTAATACGCCGCTGGCTGTTTGCGACGGCACAACACTACGACTGGACGGCGATGTCTGAAATGACGTAAAAGCGTCAATTCAGGACATGAACGGTGGTGGTTTCGTTGCCAGAGGTCGGCTTCATTCTTGAGGACGGGTTCCAAGTCATGGGACTGGCCGCGCTATCGGCCTTCGAGTTCACCAACGTGGAACTCGGATACGAGGCCTACCGCCTGACAGTGATGTCCGAGTGTGGTGGAACGATCCGGTCGTCGCTGGGCATCCGAGTCGAGACGGTTCCTCTCACCGTCGCACCGGACACCTTGATGGTCGTCGGCGAGCTGCTTCCCCGCCCCATCACGCCTTCCCTGCGCAGCTACATCGCCGAGGCGGGTCAGACGTCCCGACGCGTCGCGGGACTGTGCACAGGAGCATTCGCGTTGGCCGAGGCGGGATTGCTCGACGGCCGTTCCGCGACCACGCATTGGGCCCATGCCAGGGACTTACAGGCCCGGTTTCCCCGCGTCCGCGTCGACGAAGACCGCATCTTCGTCTCCGACGGACCCATCTGGACATCCGCCGGGATGAGCGCGGCCATCGACCTGACACTCGCCCTGATCGAAGACGATCACGGCGCGGACCTGTCGCGGATGGTGGCGCGCAAGCTCGTCGTCTACCACCGCCGCCCGGGCGGCCAGTCCCAGTTCTCGGCGCTCCTCGAATTGGAGCCCCGCTCCGGCCGCGTCCGCCGCGCGCTCGTTTACGCCCGAGAGCATCTGGCCAATCCGCTGACCGTCGAGGAGCTCGCTGACGCCGCGAGCTTAAGTCCCCGACAATTCAGCAGGATCTTTCGCGAGGAGACCGGACAGTCCCCGGCCAAGGCCGTAGAGCGTCTCCGCCTGGAGGCTGCGCAACGCATGCTCGAAGACGGACGCCATGCGATGGATGTCGTTGCCCGCGACACAGGCTTTGCCGATCGCAATCGGATGCGGCGGGCTTTCCTGCGCATGTTCGGTCAAACACCGCAGAGCTTGCGTCGCGGCACGCGCGTCATAGAGCCGTCCTATACAAACTTACAGGCAACCAAGATAACGGAATGAGCGGCCAAGTGGTGTCTTGTTTTGAATTTGGCTTCGATCATTCGACTGCAGTCTCAGGCTCGGATGGTGGTCGAATTTGAAACGGCGAGAGGAACCACAAAAAGGCTTTGCTCGGGCTGGGAGTGTGCCAATAGCCCTCCCACTTCGCTGCGTTGCCGTGGCTTGACACTGCCATGGAGCATTGGGCAAGCCGAAGGCCAGATTACGCGTCTCAAGCTCTTGAAGCGCGCAATGTACGGCCGCGCCAATCTCGATCTCCTACGACGACGGTTCCTCCTCGCAGCCTAATTGACCAAACTCGGCAAAGAGCCGCAAACTGGTCCACTCTGAGCGCCAGTTTTTCGGGTATCCTGAACCCTGAAGGAGGGGGGATACCATGCCTCGCAAACGCTTCACGAATGAGCGGTCCGAGGCCCCCGGTCCCGAAAAGAAGCGCGCTGGTCGTTCGCGCAAGGCTGTCGCTGCCTGAGTGAGCCCTGGACGGCACTGTTCGCGGTCTAGGCCGATTGTGAAGTGGGAAGGCGAGCTTAGCCCCGCCGCCCCAATCTGATCACGAGGCCGGCGGGGTGGGTCGTCCATTTCACGTGTGAGCCGGTACGCAACTTGGCTCACCGGCAGAATAGGCGGCAGCGATGCGTGAGACGGCGGGTTCGCTTGGCCAGCCATCCCGGCCGACGCGCTTCATGCCCATTCTGTTAGACGCTAGTAGCCTAAGACCTCAGCGACCCGGCGCCGTACCAGGTGCTCCGGGGGCTCCGCCCGGTGTCGCCATGGCGGTGTAGCCCGAAGGAACCTTCAGCCGCGCCGCCTCTACCGGGCCGTAGGCTACCTGTGTCGCTTCCATGACCGTTGTCGGTGTACCGCCCGGTGGCGTGGTCGTCGTCCGCAGCAGAACCCCATCCTCCGTGATGCAAGACGTCCCCCGCCCCGGCCCGGCGGCCACCTCCCACTCCGTGCACGCTGTGCCGGCTACCGTGGCCGTCCCTTTGCGCGTGAAAGTCGCCCCCGGTGGCACGCCTTGCGTCATAGCCGCCACCGTCGCCGGTGGCATCGCCATCGTTGCCCGCTGTGCGTCCATCACCATCACGGCTGTGTTCGCCTTCCGGTCTACCAGCATCCATCCCATCCCGCCGGGCGGGTCGATCCGCTGCTTGCCGTCGCTGGCCGAGAACGCCATCTGCATCCCCTGCGGCGGTGCTGCCGTCCCTGGTACGCCGGCCATGCCCGGGGCGTTCATGCGGTAGGTGACCGTGACGTCGCGCGTTGGTTGCAGATTCGCCGGTTGGGCGAGGGCGGGCTGCGCGACAAGCGCAAGGGAGGCCATTGCGGTTAGAAGACGAATCATGAGGTTCCTTTCTGCTTCGAAGGCGCGGAAACTGGCCCGATCAGCCAAGCTTGTCCATGGGTTGGCATTCCCGGATGGTAGCGCTCATCAGCATGCGCACGATGGCAATGCACTTCTCGGCACATCCGTTCGTCGGGCGAGGTACTAACGCGTCGAGGCTTCCATGGCTCTCCGGTTGCCTGCTGTCGGCCAACCGGCAACCCTGCCCCGGCGTCGCATCGCCCCCAAGCGCGCTCATCGCCGGCATTTATAGCGCGCCATAGTCACACTATATCAGGTGATATGTGGCGACATATTTCAACGAACATCCGATATCATCAGTAATTACAAGAAAAAAACGATCTTCGAATAAAAATTTATCATTCTATTATTGCGGTCATGCCCGGGCATACACGTCCTTCTATCGTCGGCACGAGCCTCGACACGCACCAGCAGCGCCGGTGCCCTGGACGGGAACGACGCCGCCGGATGGTCGGGACAGGTGGGGACCTGGAACGGGCATTCGGATCTCGTGCGAGCCTCCTTCGTGACGATGATTCGCCAGCCCTCTGCCTCCCTCTGGACAGGGAAATGCTCCACCGCAGCCTCCGACGGCTGCGACGGGGCTTCACGAGGGATCGGCGGACCAGCCCGAAGACAGCCTGGAAGGCCCCGGCGGTCGACCCGGAGCGACTCAACAAGGAGGGATGCCTCCTCCTGACGCGCCCCTCCGTCTTTCCCCACATGCCGACCCGGCAACCTTCCGTGCCAATGCGGCCGACTTGTTCGAGGCCATCGCCAAGGGGAAGTCAGCCTCGACATCGGAGGCCGCTTCAAGCTGGCCAACGTCGTGGAGGCCCACGTCGCGGCGGAGGAGCGTCAATTTGGCGGCGCCTTGCTGATCTCTCCATAGGCGGTGACCCAGTCAGTCATCTGTATCCATAATTATGCTGGCCTGAAGTTTGCTGGGGTCGCCCTGCACACACGGAGGGTTCATGACGGCTCCTGGGGTTCAACTCCGCCTGGACGGTATCCGCAAATCCTTTCCCGGCAAGGGCGGGCCAGTGCCGGTGCTTGATGGGCTCAGCTTCGATATTTACGAGCGCGACTTCGTCAGCATCATCGGCCCGAGCGGCTGTGGCAAGACGACAGTGTTCAACGTCATCGCCGGACTTCTCGAGCCCGATAGCGGCACAATGACGTTTCGCGGCGAGGTGGTGCCGGGGCTGCAGGGCCGGGTCGGCTACATGATGCAGAAAGACCTCCTGTTTCCCTGGCGGACGGTCTTGCAGAACGTGATGCTCGGCCTGGAGATGAAGGGCGTCGACCGCGCCCAGGCCCTCGATACGGCCCGCGAGTACCTCTCGACCTTCGGCCTGTCGGGGTTCGAGAATGCCTACCCCAAGATGTTGTCCGGAGGCATGCGGCAGCGGACCGCCCTGATCCGGACCCTGATCATGGATCCCGACATCCTGCTCTTGGATGAGCCCTTCTCCGCTCTCGACTACCAGACGCGGCTCTACCTCGAAGGCGTTCTCCTCGACGCCGTGGAGACCTTCCACAAGACCGTCGTCCTGGTGACGCACGACATCGACGAGGCCGTCGCTCTGTCGAAGCGCGTCGTCGTCCTTGGCAATCGCCCTACCAAGGTGAAGTCCGTTCACGAGATCGGGCTCGATGCCCGTTCGCCGATCGGCGCGCGCAGCGATCCGCGCTTCTCCGACTATTTCCAAACCCTGTGTGGCGAACTCGAGATCCAGACCCGACAAAGGGCAGCCTGATGGCGACGCAGACATTAAAAACGTCGGAAGTCTTGCAGACCTCCCAAAATCCGAAGTCTTCCTCCGCAGCCTCAGTCCGACCCGCCAAGAAACCTGTTGCCCGGCGCCGCGCCAAGCCGGGCGCCTTTGCCCGGGCAGCCGATACGACACTCGGCCGAGGCGTCATCCAACTGCTGGCGGTCGCCGTGTTCTTTCTTGCGTGGGAGATCGCGGTCCGAGCCGGCTGGCTCACGGAATTCCTGGTGGGCGCGCCATCAGGCATCTGGCGGGTCTTTCTCGCCTCCATGCTGGACGGATCGCTGCCGGTCGACACCTGGTACACCGTGATCGAAGCGATCATCGGGTTCCTCATCGGAACGCTTCTGGGGTCGCTGGCCGGCCTCGGCCTGTGGTACTCGGCCTTCGTGGCGCGGCTCGTCGAGCCCTTTATCGTGGCGATCAACTCGGTGCCGAAGATCGCGTTGGCCCCGATCGTCATCCTGTGGTTCGGCACCGGCTTCGTCTCGAAGGTGGCGCTCGCGGTTTCTCTGACCGCTCTCGTCGCCCTCATCGCCGCCTATCAGGCCGCGCGGGACGCCGACCCCGACCTGCAGGCCCTGCTCGCCTCGATGGGCGCCTCGAAGAACCGCATTTTCAAGAGCGTGATCGTGCCCTCGACCCTGCCGGCCATCATCGGGATGTTCCGCATCAACATCGGCTTTGCTCTCGTAGGGGCGGTGGTCGGCGAGTTCATCTCGTCACAGCGCGGCCTCGGGCACCTGATCTATTCGGCATCGAGCCTCTACGACCTCAATACTGTCTGGGTCGGATTGTTCGTGCTGATGTTCGTGGGCTTCCTCCTCTACCACGTCATCGATTTCGCCGAGCGTCGCATCCTGCCTTGGCGGCAGATCAACACCGCCGGCCAGGTTCAGGTTTGATCTTCCCCCCGTCGATAGGGGCGCCGGCATCAGGTGTAACTGTCGGCGCACCCTGGGGCTAAGGCTCTCCAAACTCACCCATACCTAGACATTCCCGAAGAGGGCTCCCACGGATGATCCGTTCCAAGCATCTGCGTTTCTCGGCCTCCCTGGCAGCGACCCTGGGGTTTGCCAGTCTCGTGTCATTGCCTGCCCGTGCGGCGGACAAGGTCACGATCTCGCAAGCCTTCCAGTCGATGCTCTACCTGCCCTTCTACGTCGCCATGGATGGCGGCTTCTTCGCGGGCGAAGGCGTCGAAGTAACGAAGGAGACGGCGGGGGCGCCTGCCGTGGCGCTCTCGGCCGTGATCTCAAAGAGCGCGCAGTACTCGATCCACGGCCCCGAATGGACCGCCATCGCCGCCTCGAAGGGCGCGCCGGTCAACGTGGTGGCGAACGTGGTCAACGGAGCCGCAGTCTGGATCGCGACCGCTCCCGACGTGACCTTCAACGATGTGAAGGACCTGAAGGGTCAGAAGATCGTCACCGGGCTGATGCCGACCACCAGCACATCGCTGTTCCTGAAGCTCCTGAAGGAGAACGGACTGAAACCCGAGGACGTCGAGATGACCCAGGTCCAGCTCGGCTCCGAGCCGGGGCCGCTCCTCGCCGGCCAAGCCAAGATCGCGGTCATGTACGAGCCCGGCCTCGACCAGGTGGTGGCCAAGGGCATGAAGGTCGTGCTGGGCTTTCCAGAGCGCTACGGTCCCTACGCCTTCTCCTCCGTGAGCGCCCGCAAGGACGTCGATCCGGCCATCACCCAGAAAGTCGTCACCGGGATGCAGAAGGCGATCCGCTTCATGCATGCCGAGCCCGAGAAGACCATCGCCATCGCCAAGAAGCAGTTCCCCAACCTCGACCCCGCCGTCGTCGAAGCCGCGGTCAAACGCATGATGCGGGAGAAGGTCTATCCCGACAGCGTCGACATCTCCGCCGAGGCCCTGAAAACCGGCATGGAGACCCAGGTGGCACTGGGCAACCTCTCGGCCCTGCCCGACTACGCCACCTTCGTGCGCCGCGACTTCATCGAGAAGAGCCTCGCGGCGAACTGAGGCCGGAAACGTCCGAACGCTACGCCGCATCGGCGCGGCGTTCGGTTCCGCAAGACAACGGACTCGTTGATGCTCAACCACCTCGGTCTCGTCGACGCCCTGCGGGCGTTTCGCGATGGACACGTGTCCCCCGGCGATTACCTCGTGGCCTGCCATGATGCAGCCCGGGCGCGCTCGGATCTTTCCGCCTTCACCGTCCTCGCGGCGGATCCCGCGCCGGGAGACGGTGCCTGGGAGGGCATCCCCGTCGGGGTGAAGGACATCATCGCCACCGCCGACATGCCAACCACGAACGGCTCGCCCGTCTATGCCGACCACGTGCCCGCCGCGGATGCCTGGATCGTCGCTCGCCTGAAGTCCCTCGGGGCCTCCGTACTGGGCAAGACGGTCTCGACAGAATTCGCTTGGCGTCACCCGGGGCCGACGCACAATCCATGGAGGCGCGGGCACACGCCGGGCGGCTCGTCGAGCGGCTCGGCCGCTGCCGTAGCGGCCGGGATCGTTCCCCTGGCGCTCGGTACCCAGACCTTCGGATCGGTGATCCGGCCGGCCGCCTATTGCGGGGTCGTCGGCCTCAAGCCGAGCTACGGCGCAATTCCGAGGGTCGGCGTTCACCCGCTGGCCTCCTCCCTCGACCATGTCGGCCTGTTCACCCGCTCGGTCACGGATGCCGCCTTCGCCCTGGCGCGTCTGATCGGCCGAGACGAGGCGGACCTGCACGGCCGCCCATTGCCGGGCTTTTCCATCGACCTCGACACGGGATTGCCCCCCCGCGAGGCGCCGCGCCTGGCGCTGGTTCAGACCACGATCTGGGACAGGGCCGAACCGGAGCAGCGCGCGCTGCTCGACTCCGCGACGACAGCTTTCCGAACGGCCGGAGCCCATGTGTCCAACCTCGTGCTCCCCGCCGCGTTCGAAGTCCTGTGGGACTGCGCGCGCACTCTCCTCGCCGTCGAGGCGAGCGTCTGCTTCGGATCGCTGGTGGAGCGCTTTCCAGACCGGACGAGCCAGCCGCTCAAGGATCTCGTGGCGGAGGGGGCGCGGATCCCGGCCGTGGCCTACGTGGAAGCGCGTCGGCGGCAGGCCGATCTGCGGGCGGACCTCGATAGGGTGCTGGCAGGCTACGATGCAGTCCTGACCCTGCCCGCCGCCGGTCCCGCCCCGGAAGGGCTGGCCTCGACCGGTGACCCCGCCTTCTGCGTCCCCTGGACCTGCCTCGGCGTGCCGGCGGTCGCTCTTCCGGCTGGGGAGAGCCGAGGGCTTCCGCTCGGGATCCAGCTCGTCGGCACATACCGCAACGATCTGGCGTTGCTCCGCACGGCGCGCTGGTGCGAGACGGTTCTCGCACGTCCGATCACCTTTCCTGCCTCCTGAAAGCCGCACGCCGCCATCATCGGGACGCTGCCCCATGCTTTCCCTACTGTCGCTGCGCAAGCAGATCGATGCCGGCTCGCTCACACCACGTGAGGCCATCGCCCTCTCCACAGCTGCGATCGCCGAGCACGAGCCTGAGATCCAGGCGCTGGTGAGCCGTAATCCCGTTCCGTTCGTGGCGGAGCAGGGGCCCCTCGCGGGCATTGCGGTGGGAGTGAAGGACATCCTCGACACGGCCGACCTGCCGACGCAGATGGGATCGCCGATCTATGAAGGCTGGCGCCCGCGCGCCGATGCAGCCGCGGTGGCGCGCCTGAGGCGGCTCGGCGCTGTGCCTTTGGCCAAGACCACCACGACGGCCTTCGCCTTCCTTGACCCGACCCAAACCCGCAATCCGCGCCATCCCGGCCATACGCCGGGCGGTTCATCGGCGGGTTCGGCCGCCGCCGTGTCGGCGGGGATGCTGCCGCTGGCCCTCGGTACGCAGACCGGAGGCTCCGTCATCAGGCCGGCTGCCTATTGCGGCGTGGTGGGGATGAAACCGTCCTTCGGGCTCCTACCCACGGTGGGCATGAAATGCTTTTCCTGGACGCTCGACACGCTGGGCCTGTTCACGGCGGGCGTCGCGGATGCCGCCCTCGCCCTCGCGCAGATGACAGGGCGTCCCGGCATCGACCTTCCCACAACCAATCCGGGTACACCGCGGATTGGTGTCGTCCTGCAAGATTTCTGTGCTGATGCGGAGCCCGAAGCGCTGGATGCCCTCGAACGCGTGCGTGCCGCCGCCGAGGCCATAGGATCCCGCGTGTGTGACGTGGTCCTGCCGGCGGTGTTCGCCGAAGCCTTCGGGTTTCATGGTACGATCCAGGATTTCGAAGCGGCCCAAGCGCTCAATTGGGAATACGCCACGCATCGCGCGAACCTCGGCCCACTTCTAAGAGCGCATCTCGATGACGCGCAGAACGTGTCGCCGAATTCATACGATGCGTCCTTGAAGGTGGCGGGTCGCGCCCGGCGGCAATTGCCCGATCAGTTCGCCGAGCATGATCTGGACGTGATCCTGACGCTCTCAGCCCCCGGCCCGGCGCCGGAAGGGTATGCCAGCACGGGCGATTCCCGCTTCAACCGGCTCTGGACGCTGATGGGTGTTCCTTGCGTAACCGTGCCGGTGGGAAGCACCCCGACCGGGTTGCCGCTCGGTGTGCAGGTGATCGCCCGCCATGGCGACGATGCCCGAGCCCTCAAGGCCGCACACTGCGTTGAGACGTTGATGCGTGAGCAGAATCACTGATGCGAGCTATCGCGGCAAGCTAGAGGCTGTCGTGGACCTGGGCGGTCTGGAATCCAGATGAGGAGACGTGACCTCTTCGCGCCAAGCCTACCCGTCCGATGTTTCCGATGATGAATGGGTGCGCGGCGCACCGTACCTGACGCTGCTGCGCGAGGATGCGGGGCAGCGTGAGTCTTCGCTTCGCGAGGCGTTCAACGGATTGCGCTACGTGGTGAAGACGGGGGCACCCTGGCGATGGATGCCCCACGACCTCCCGCCCTGGGAAGCCGTCTACCAGCAGGCCCAGCGCTGGCTGACGGCAGGCTGCTTCGAGCAACTCTCCGACGATCTGCGGGCGCTCCTGCGCCTGGCTTCCGGGCGTTCTCCTGAGCCGAGCGCGGCCATCCTCGACAGCCGAACCTTGCGCTCGACGCCCGAGAGCGGCGAGCGGGCCGGCTACGATGGGGCCAAGCGCAAGAAGGGCTCGAAGGTCCATCTGGCCGTCGACACATTGGGCCATCTCCTGGCCCTGCACGTCACCCCCGCCGATGCCGACGACCGGGCCCAGGTCGGGCATCTGGCGCAAGCCGTGCAGGCCACCACCGGGGACAGCGTCGATCTCGGCTATGTCGACCAGGGCTATACAGGGGAAAAGCCGGCCAAGGCCGCCCGAGAACACGGCATCGAACTGGAGGTCGTCAAATTCCCTGAGGCCAAGCGTGGGTTCGTGCTGCTGCCGCGCCGCTGGGTCGTGGAGCGTTCCTTCGCCTGGGCGACGCGCTTCCGCCGCCTCGTCAAGGATTACGAGCGCTATCCTAGCACACTCGCCGAACTCCACATGGTCGCCTTCGTCTGCCTCATGCTCAAACAGGTCGCTCGACTGACAAACGGTTGATGACAGCCTTCAGTACTACTTTGGCAAAAAATTATTTTGACCTATATTTACGCCACAGGCAGAAAAATAGCCTGAGCATTCCAATCTCAGGTGCCTCAAACCAGAGGATTTTGACGCGGCTTGAACCTCCACGAAGTTCCATCATGGCTCTTCAGGCAAGAATGCCAAAGTAGTGCTAGCTCGACGCTTCGGGCATCGCGACGAGCGAGCGACCGGTGGCGCGCCTCGGCGAAGCGGCCCATGCCAAACGGAAATGAACCTGGGCATTGTGGGGGCTGATCGATATCTGGGGCGTACCGTCGAGTAGCAAAGCCGGCGTCATTCCGCCTTGCCACACGGCCGGAACGCCTGCGATCATTCGACAAAAGACTTGATTAGAGTGCGCCTCGCTTGGCAAAGCCCCCCTCACCAGCGTGCACGCAGCTCCGTAGTGTCGCTGCGCGCAGGAACAATAGGTTATGCGGATCGTCACGAGCGTTGTCCTGCAAGTGATTGCCATCGCGCTCCTCTGTCTAGCCTGTGCGGTCGTGTGGGTCGTTCTCGACGTAAACCGGACCATCGAAGCCGATGCGACTTCCTCGGCCGATCGGGTCGTGCGCGAGGTGCAAGAGTTTGGCTGGCGCGAGCTGACGTGGCGCGGAAGCGCGGGGCGCAACGCCAAATACGCGTTTCCGGACTGGCGCAGCTCCGATGTTCTGCGCGTCATCAGTCCGGGTTATTGCGTCACGATTACATGGCTCGACGAGACGCCGCGGCGCCTGTGCGGAAACGAAACGGAAGTGAGCCCCGAGCCGCCGGAAATCTTCGTCCGGCTCTACACCATGATCTTCGGTGAAAGCCGACCCGTCGAGCGGCATCTTCTCGTCAACCGGCGCAGCGTCGGGACCGTCTCGGCGGTCGCGGATCATGCCGCCGTTCTGCGCAAGGCCTGGCGTCAGGTGAGCGTCGAGTTCCTGATCGCGGCCACGATGTCGGGCGGTATCTGCCTCCTCGTCGTACTGGTGGTCGGACACGCCCTGATGCCCGCGGAGATCATCACCGGCGGATTGCGACGGCTCGAGACCGGCGACCTCACCGTGCGTTTGCCGGCGTTCCGGACACGCGAGTTCCAGCATATCGCGCGGGCCTTCAATGACCTGACGGGACGCCTGGCCCTCACGACGCAGCAGCGCGCGACGCTGACCAAGCGGCTCTTCATCGTGCAGGAAGAAGAGCGCCGTTCGCTGGGCCGGGACTTGCACGATGAGTTCGGTCAATGCCTCACCGCGACCTCCGCTCTCGCGGGGGCCATCGCCGCCGGGACCCGCGGCGACCGTCCGGACATTGCCGAGGATGCCGGGGAGATCGGCGTCCTGACCGAGCGCATGATGCAGACGCTCCGCAACGCGCTCGCTCGCCTGAGGCCTCCCGAACTCACCGAAATGGGGTTGGTGCGTTGCCTCGATCATCTCGTCGCCACCTGGAACGCGCGCAGTTTCTCCCCCCAGGCCGCCTCCACCGCACCGTCGAGCGGGAGCGCCCGTCCGGTCTTCCGCCTCGACATCGTGGGTGATCCCGGAATCGTGCCCGAACCCGTGGCCCTGGCGCTCTATCGCATCGCGCAGGAGTGCCTTACCAACGCTGTCCGGCACGGGCGGCCGAGCGAGGTCAAGGTGAGGATCGTTTGCGCATCGGAGCCGGCGCGGGCCGTGTCGCTCATCGTCGAGGATGATGGCGGCGGGGATCCGGCGGACCTGACCGTGGGCGGCGGTCATGGGATCCTTGGCATCCGGGAGCGGGTGGTGGCCCTCGGCGGTGTCCTTTCCATCGGGGCGGCGCCAATGGGGATCCGGATCGAAGCCACGATTCCCTGCGCGGCCGGCTCTGTCGCATCCCATCTGGATCACCCGGCGTGAGCGGCCTCTCGATCATGCTCGTCGACGATCATCCCGTGGTGCGCGCCGGCTACCGCAAGTTCCTCGAGCGCCAGGGCAGCTACAGCGTGACGGCGGAGGCCGAGAACGCCATGGACGCCTACCGTCTCTATCGGACCAAGGGCCCCGACGTGGTGGTCATGGACATCAGCCTGCCGGGGGCCAGCGGCTTCGAGGCGATCCGGCTCATTCGCGGGTTCGACCGGACGGCCCGCATCCTCGTCTTCACCATGCACCAGGGCGCTCCCTTCGCCCTCAAGGCCTTCGAGGCCGGCGCCATGGGCTACGTGACGAAGAGCAGTCCGCCCATGGAGCTGATCACCGTCATGGAGGCGGTGGCCAAGGGCGAGCAGGCGGTGAGCGTCGATATCGCCCGGGAGATCGCCGCCGAGCGCCTGTCGGGCCGGACCTCGCCGCTCAAGGATCTCGGGCCGCGCGAAATCGAGGTTCTGGGCCTCGTCGCCTCGGGCCTCACCACGGAGGCCGTCGCGAATGCGCTGTCCCTCAGCCAGAAGACGATCCAGAACTACAATTCGGGCATCAAGGCGAAGCTCGGTCTCCAGACCGATGCCGAACTCGTCTGGTTCGCCATCGGTGCGGGGCTGCTGAAGACCCGCCAACCGCTCGAAGCCGAGGCAGCTTCGAGGGAGGCCTCCGAGGCGAACGAGCGCACACGCGGATAGATCGGGAAAATATCCCAGCTCCGATCGGGACGGCCTCCCTACGCAAACCGCGTCTCTTAAGAGCTTAATGAGCGTGTCCGAGGCGGCCTTCAATCGAGCCGGCGAGTAGCGCCGCTCGAAGCCCTTGATCATTGTAGAGAGAATCGATGAAGTCGGTTTGGTTGCATGGCTCCGTTCTGAGCGCCCTGGCTCTGTCCGGCGCGTCGCTGGCCGTGGCCAACGAAGACGTCCTGAAGCGCACAGCCGATCCGGCCGAGCAGGTTCTGCAGACGGTCGACTATGCCAACACGCGCTATTCGAAGCTCGACCAGATCAACGCCGGCAACGTGAAGCAACTGCAGGTGGCCTGGACGTTCTCGACGGGCGTCCTGCGCGGCCACGAGGGCTCGCCGCTCGTCGTCGGCAACATGATGTACGTCCACACCCCCTTCCCGAACGTGGTCTACGCCCTGGACCTCGACAAGGATGGCGTCATCGTCTGGAAGTACGAGCCCAAGCAGGATCCGGCGGTCATCCCGGTGATGTGCTGTGACACGGTCAACCGTGGTCTCGCCTATGCCGACGGCGCGATCATCCTGCACCAGGCCGACACCACCGTCGTCTCGCTCGACGCCAAGTCCGGCAAGGTGAACTGGTCCGTCGTCAACGGCGACCCCAGGAAGGGCGAGACCAACACCGCGACAGTTCTGCCGGTCAAGGACAAGATCATCGTCGGCATCGCGGGCGGCGAGTACGGTGTGCGCTGCCACGTCACCGCCTACGATTCCAGGACGGGCAAGAAGGTATGGCGCGGCTATTCTATGGGGCCGGACAGCGATCTCATCGTCGATCCTGAGAAGACCACGTCGCTCGGCAAACCCATCGGCAAGGATTCCTCGCTGAAGACCTGGGAAGGCGATCAGTGGAAGACCGGCGGCGGCTGTACCTGGGGCTGGTTCTCCTACGACCCGAAGCTCGACCTGATGTATTACGGGTCCGGCAACCCCTCGACCTGGAACCCCGTCCAGCGTCCGGGCGACAACAAGTGGTCCATGACCATCTGGGCACGCAACCCCGACACCGGCATGGCCAAGTGGGTCTACCAGATGACCCCGCACGACGAGTGGGACTACGACGGCATCAACGAGATGATCCTCACGGATCAGACCATCGGCGGCAAAGAGCGTCCGCTCCTCACCCACTTCGATCGTAACGGCTTCGCCTACACGATGGACCGAAGCACGGGTGAATTGCTGGTGGCGGAAAAATTCGATCCGGTGGTGAACTGGGCCTCCAAGGTGGACATGGATAAGGGCTCCAAGACCTACGGCCGGCCGCTGGTCGTCGATCGGTATTCGACGGAGCAGAACGGCGAGGACACAAACTCCAAGGGTATCTGCCCCGCTTCGTTGGGCACCAAGGACCAGCAGCCTACTGCGTTCTCGCCGAAGACCAGCCTGTTCTACGTGCCCACCAACCACGTCTGCATGGACTACGAGCCGTTCCGGGTCTCCTACACGGCGGGCCAGCCCTATGTCGGCGCGACGCTGGCCATGTACCCGGCTCCCAACGGTCACGGCGGCATGGGCAACTTCATTGCCTGGGACAACATCAAGGGGAAGATCGTCTGGTCCAACCCCGAGCAATTCTCGGTGTGGTCGGGCGCTCTCGCCACTGCCGGTGACGTGGTGTTCTACGGCACGCTCGAAGGCTACCTGAAGGCTGTCGACTCGAAGACCGGTAAGGAGCTCTACAAGTTCAAGACCCCGTCGGGCATCGTCGGCAACGTGATGACCTACCAGCACAAGGGCAAGCAATTCATCGGCATCCTGTCGGGTGTCGGTGGCTGGGCCGGCATCGGCCTCGCGGCCGGTCTGACCGACCCGAATGCCGGTCTCGGCGCGGTGGGTGGCTACACCGCCCTGTCCCAGTATACCAATCTCGGTGGCCAGCTGACCGTGTTCGCGCTGCCGAACTGAGTGTCTCACACCAAGCTCCCGCCGACCGGAGCGGCTGGCGGGCGTTTCACGAGGCGCTGCGAGATCCATTCCCCAAGGAATGGTGTCCTTGATATCGGCATGACTAGGCCGGTATCTCCAAGTCCAGGGTTTCGTCTCAACACCGGATCCCACTGGGTCTCGAAAGAGATCTTTGAAACGCGAGGGGATATTTGCGACGGACTCGTCCGGAATCGTCTTCTGTCTTGCAAAAAACCTCCGCCCCTCCACCGCCAGACAGACCGGATCGGCGAGCTCCTCGACGGAGCTCGCCGTTTCTTTTTAAGACACGCCGGTTGAAGCGAAACCTAAATGAGGGTTCTTTCCGGGTTGATGGCCCGCAGATCTGCCAAACCAGGGATGTTCACCTAGTAGTAGGCGTGGATCGTAGCTTCAAGATCATTTGTTTGTTCGAAGACGCCGCGTTGCAGACGCTGTCGGGTCAGGAGGGCGAACCAGCCCTCGACGAGGTTGAGCCACGAAGCGGATGTCGGCGTGTGCAGCGGCTGATCACAGTCCCGGCTTGGATATCGAGGGCGGCAAACAGGTCGGTCGTGCCCTGGCGGCGATAGTCATGGGTTCGACGCTCCGGCTGGCCAGGTCGCATCGGCAGCACGGGGGCCGTGTCCGTCAGGGCTTGGATCTGCGGCTTCTCGTCGACGCACAGAACCACGGCACGATGCGGCGGAGCCATGTAGAGGCCGACCACGTCCCGGACCTTGTCGACGAAGGCGGGATCGGTCGAGAGCTTGAAGGTGTCGGTCCTGTGCTTTGTATCTGGCCCAAATACCGGGCGGGGATAATCTCCTTCCTGTCCGGTCTCGGATAGCAAATCACAGGAAGCAGACGTTCGCTCGGGAAGCGGGGTTTGGCCGCTACCCACATTTGCGCCAATCGACTCCGGTCATGGCCGGGGACCCCGAAGCGCTCACTGGCAGGCTCCCGCCTGTCAGATGCTTGGGTGCCGGCCGCGGACTGTGCTGACGCCCTCCAGTACCGCGGCGGCATGCAGAATCGTTGTCTCTGCCTGCCAGCGCCCCACCAACTGCACGTTGATGGGCATACCCTCCCGGCTGGTCCCGAAGCGCATAGACAGGCCCGGCAGGCCGGTCACGTTGAGGGGCACGGTCGCGCCTTGCAGGTAGGTCAGGTCGACGGTCTCGCCGTTGACGACGAGTTCGGTGATGCCGTGTTTGTGCGCCGGCACCGGCAGCACCGGGGTGAGAAGGACGTCGTAATCTCGGAAGTAGGTCGCATAGCCGTCCCGGAGACGCTCCGCCGCCTGTTCGGCCGCGATGTAGTCCTCCATCGAGGTGTCGGGCAGCGACAGCATGGTCTTGGCCATCGTGTACATCTGGTCCTCGTGCCCGGCGGTCGCCTCCCGGAAAGCCGGCTTCATCTCCATGACGTGGAGCTTGTTGAACACGTCGAGGGCGAAATCCCGCTCCAGCGCCGGGATATGGACCTCCTCTACGTGGTGACCCTCGTTCTTGAGCGCCTCGGCCGCCGCCTTGACGGTCGCCGCCACCTCCGTGTCGATGGGACCGAAGCCCGGCCCGACCATCCAGCCAACCTTGAGCTTGCGATCCGGCACGGTACCAACGCCGGCATCAAACGGAACGGCGCTGGTCGCGAAGGCGTCCAGTCCGTCGGGGCCTGCCAGCTGCGAGAAGGCGAGCGCGAGATCACGAATGCTGCGCGCCATCGGGCCGACGTGCCAGAAGCGGCGGGGCGCCCGCGGCCAGATGCCAGTCATCGGCACACGTCCGTGCGTCGCCTTCAGCGAGACGATGCCGGTCTGAGCGGCGGGACCCCGGATCGAGATGGCGAGATCGGTGCCGAGACCGAGGGGTGACATGCCCGCCGCGATGGCAGCGGACTCGCCGCCGCTTGAGCCACCGGGCGTGCGGTCGAGGTCCCAGGGATTGTTCGAGCGGCCGGAGAGCAGGTTGTCGCTCTCGATCCAATAGGAGAACTCGGGAAGGTTGGTCTTGGCGAGCAGGATGCCGCCGGCCTTCTTCATGCGCGCGACGCTGGTCGCGTCGGTGTCGGGGACGCGGCCCTTGAAGATGGGCGAGCCGCGCTGGGTCATCACGCCGGCCGTGTCGATGGAGTCCTTCGCGGTGAACGGCACGCCGTGCAAGGGGCCGAGTTCCCTGCCGGCCATGATCGCCGCCTCGGCCTCCTTCGCGGCGGAAAGCGCCCCCTCTGCGATGGTGACGATGGCGTTGACCTTGGGGTCAACCGCCGCGATGCGGTCGAGATGTGCCTGCACGACCTCGACTGGCGAGACCTGGCGCGTGCGGATCAATTCGGCGAGACGGGTCGCGTCCGAGAAGACGATGTCGGCTGACATGGGCTGGGGTCCTTCGAGGGCGCAGATGCAGGCGGATCGCCCTGGCCTGGCCGGGCGACGATCATGGGTGGGGCGGGATCGGTCGGGCGCGGGCGCCGGCGAGGGCGCCCGCCTCCTCAGCTCCGCGCGAGGTGGGCAAAGAGACGCTCGGCGGCCGGGCCGGACGAGGCCGGGTTCTGGCCGGTGATGAGCAGGCCGTCGGTCACGACGAAGGGTCCCCAGTCGGCTCCCTTGGTGTAGAGGCCCCCGTTCCGCTTGAGCTCGTCCTCGACCAGGAACGGCACCACCTGGGTGAGGCCGACGGCCTCCTCCTCGGTGTTCGTGAAGCCGGTGACCTTCCGGCCTTCGACGAGGGGCTTCCCGCCGGCTGCCTTGACATGGCGCAGGACGCCGGGGGCGTGACAGACCAGGGCTACGGGCTTGCCGGCTCCGAGCGTCGTCTCGATGAGCCTGATCGAGGCCGGATCCTCTGCGAGGTCCCAGAGGGGCCCGTGACCGCCGGGATAGAAGACCGCGTCGAAGCCCTCGTGGCCGACGGCATCGAGCCTACCCGTCTCGGCGAGCACCGCCATGGCCGCCGCGTCGGCTTCGAAGCGGCGTGTCGTGTCGGTCTGGAAGCTCGCCTCGGCGCTCTTCGGATCGAGGGGTGGGCGGCCGCCCTCGGGCGACACCAGGACCACCTCCGCCCCGGCATCCTTGAACACGTAGTAGGGGGCCGCGAGTTCCTCCAGCCAGAAGCCGGTCTTGCGGCCGGTGTCGCCGAGGCGGTCGTGCGAGGTCAGCACCATGAGGATCTTCATTGTCGTTCTCCGTGTCTTTCGCTTGGGTGCGAGAAAAGTCTTGTGTGTCGGGCCGTCCGCCGGTTCTGCGAACGGCACCGGCCCGGGGATGGTGGGCCGGAGCTACCGTGTCGTCGCGGTGCGTTCCGCGACGGGTTCGCGCGCCGGGGCCGCCCGCGCGGGGCGGAGCTCGGGGTTCGCCGCGCGGACCTCCTCGAACCGGGCCATGCGGACCGCGCCAATGGTCTCCAGCGTTATCCGCTCCTGCGCCGCAGCTTCCCGCAGAGTCAGGACTGCCATCAGTCCGGCGGTGGCGAAGGTCGAGGCGGTAAGTGTTGTCGTGCGGTGGGGCATCGGTTTTCTCCCTCTGAGTGGTCGGTTCACCCGCCGGGCCGGGGACGATGGCTCGTCCAGACGGAAGTAGACCAGTCGTCTTGAATTCAGACGTATAGAAGACGGCACTCCGTGCCGTCAGAACGGCATGGATCAGGGTGACGCGAGGCCGAGGATGCGCCGGGTCGTTCCCATGGCCGCCTCGAACGGTGCGTCGGTCCGGACGATCTTGGCCATCAGGCTCGCACCGAGCCAGACGTGGTACAGGTCCTCTGCGGTCGTCGACGGCTCGCTCTCGATCCCGAGCGAACCCTCTGCCACGCCTGCCGCGATGGACCGCGAGAGCCTTTCGATAATCGCGGCGGTGCCGCCCTTGAGGGCGATGCGCATCGCCTCGGACAGGTCCGAGACTTCCGCCGCGAGTTTCACCGCGAGACATTTGCGCTGGTAGTCGACGCTCCCCTGCGTGGCCTGCCATTTTCGCCAGTAGTTCATCAAGCGTTCGGCATGACTCAGCCCCGGCTCTGCAAGCGTCGCGTCGAGGCCGGCGAGATAGGTTTCGAAGTAGTCCGCCAGGAGAGCCTCCCCAAAAGCCTCCTTGGAGCCGAAGTAGTGGTAGAATGACCCCTTGGGGACACCCGCCGAGGTCAGGATCTCGTTGAGTCCGACCCCGGAGAACCCTTTCGCGCCCACGAGGCCGTAGGCGGTATCGAGGATGCCCTGTCGTGTGTCGGTGTGTGCAGTGACGCGTGCCATAGCCCTCAATTAATTGAAATTAGACCGGTCGTCTAGAAGGCGCGCTACATTTTTTGCTGGAAGGACTTTTTGTGGTGCGTGCCGTCGGGCCAGCGAAACGATCCCGCCGCGATTCTCTTGGGCGGGGCAGGATCCCATAGTGGGGAACTACACCGCAGCTACGAGCAGGAAGCGCAAGGACACTGTCCTTCCTCGCCGCCCCGGGATCAGGTCCCGGGCTTGGACATAGCGACGAGGTCCACGTCGACCCCGACCTCGAGCGCCACCCACTGCCCGGAAGCCCAGGCACCCTGTCCGACGCCGAACTCCGTGCGGACGAGGCCGACATGTCCGGTTGCGCGGGCCTGGCCCTCGCCAAGCGAGAAGTGGAACGGGAGCGTGAGCGGTCGGCTCGTGCCCCTGATCGTCAGGGTGCCCACCGCCTCGTAGTCGCCATGGCCCTTGTCGATGAACCGCGTAGCCTCGAAGCGGGCCTGGCTGGCCGACTTCACGTCGAACCAGTCCTTCTGCGGCAGCGCCTCGTCGCGCTGGACGTCCCCGGTGCGGGCGCTCGCCATGTCGATTAGCACCGTGGCATGCCCGGCCTCCGGCTTGGCGGGGTCGAAATCCACCTTCGCCTCGAAGCGCTCGAAGCGCCCGGAGAACGGGGCGCCGACCTGCACGCCCGAGAACCGGATCGCGCTCTTGGCCGGATCGACCGCCCATTCCGCAGCTGCGACCGGCGAGGCGACCGCTTGCAGGGCGATCAGGAGGCATAAGGCTCGCGGGTTCATCGGATCGCTTCAATGGGTTCGGACGATGTCGCGGGTCCGCGTCCGGGCAGCATGCGGCGCAGGACGTCGTCGCGGAGGATGAGGTGGTGGCGCAGCGCGGCCGCCACGTGCAGCACGAGGAGCGCGGTCAGGAACCACGCCCCGTAGGCGTGGACGAGCTTGAGGACTCTCTCGACCGCGGCCGCATCCGGAAGGAGCGGGGCCAGGGGCAGGTGGGGCCACGGCACGAGGCCGTACAGCACCGTGGGGATGTTGAAGGGCGACAGCGAGACGACCGCCCACCCGGTGAGGGGCAGGCCGATGAGCAGAAGGTAGAGCAGGCCGTGCGCCGCGCCGGCCGCCCGACGCTCATGGGCCGGCATCCCGGCCGGATGCGGGGGCGGCCGATGCACGACGCGCCAGGCGAGGCGCAGGGCCGTCAGGACCAGGACGGTGATCCCGACCGACTTGTGCCACTGGTAGAGCTGGAACTGGCGCATCGGCGCCAGCCCTGCATGTGTCATGACCAGGCCCATGCCGATGAGGGCGAGCACGCAGAGCGCGCTCGTCCAGTGCAGAAGGATGGCCACGACGGTGTAGCGCCGCGCGGACAGGCCGGACACCATGGCCGCTCTCCTCGCTTGGTGTCAGTCCTGACGCTCGAAGGCGCCCGCGATGGTGAGGTGCAGGTCGTCGCCGATCAGCGGGACGTAGGTCTTCACGCCGAACTCAGAACGCTTGAGCGTCCCGGTCGCCTCGAAGCCGACCGTGACCTTCTTGTTGAGCGGGTTCACGCCCGCACCGACCAGGGTCACGTCCAGCGTCACCGGCTTGGTCACGCCATGCAGGGTGAGGTTGCCCGCGACCTTGGCCTTGTCCTTCCCCTCGGGCGTCACCTTGGTCGAGACGAAGGTCATCTCGGGGAACTTGCCCGCGTCGAGCCACTGGTCGCCCTTGAGTTCGCCGGTGAGCTTGTCGCTGGTCGTCGTCACCGAGGCGACGGGGATCTTGATCGAGAGCTTCGAGGTGGCCGGGGTCTTCGGCTGCAGGTCGAGGGTGCCGGAGACGTCCGAGAAGCCGCCGGCATAGTTCGAGAAGCCCATGTGGGATACGCGCCAGCCGACCTGGGTATGGCCGGGATCGACGGCGTAGGTGCCGGCCTGGATCTGGGCAGGGTCGCGGGTCGGCGGCGTCTGGGCCGACGCACCACCGCCGAGGACGGTGGCAAGGGCGAGACTTGAAGCGAGAAGGAGTTTCATGGTCGTCTCCGAGACGGAATCGAACTGCTGTGAACGGGAGGTCGGGAAGGAACCGCAACCTGACGACGATCCGAATAGTCCCGTTGGCAGGCCGCGTAGAGCCTGCTATCTCGCACCACATGGTTGCGAGAACGGAAACCTTCGGCGGCAATCTCGACGACCTGCGGGCGTTCTGCGCCGTCGTCGATCTCGGCACCGTCACGGCGGCGGCAGAGAGCCTGCGCGAGACCAAGGGCAGCGTCAGCCGAAGACTCTCACGGCTCGAGACCGCCCTGGGTGCTACTTTGATGGCGCGCCATCCTCGGGCGGTATCGCCGACGGCGGAAGGCCTCGCCTTCCACGCCAAGGTCCAGGAATGCCTGGCTCTCCTCGATGAAGCGGCGGAGACGGCCCGCGACGCACGGACGGTGCCGGCAGGACACCTGCGGATCACCACCTCCGTCGACTTTGGCATCGAGGTGATGCCCGACATCGTCGCCA
Source organism: Methylobacterium bullatum (assembly GCF_014845095.1). GTDB lineage: Bacteria > Pseudomonadota > Alphaproteobacteria > Rhizobiales > Beijerinckiaceae > Methylobacterium > Methylobacterium bullatum. Next base: position 54,370 of record NZ_NKUG01000024.1, read on the forward strand.
GCTTCAGAGAGGCCTACCCGCAGGTCACGGTCGAGATGCTGAACACCGATACGCGCCTCGACCTGGCGGCCAATCGGATCGACCTCGCCCTGCGACTGGGGGACGTGGAGGAGACGGGCTACCGGTCCACCCGGATCCTGGACGTCTGGATGGCGTTATATGCGACGCCCGCCTACCTCGCCTCGAAGCCGGCTCCCACAGCGCCTGCGGCCTTGGCAGAACACGACGTGATCCTTGCGCGCGAACGGCCCGGCGTGATGGGCATCCTTCTCAACGACGGCAGAGGGCGCACGGAACAGGTCGGCATCCGTCCCGCCATCCGGGCAAGCGACTTCGCGACGACACTCAGACTGACCCTGGCCGGGGCGGGCATCGGGCACCTCCCGAGCTTGATCGCTGCCCGTGGCTTCGAAGCGGGCCTGCTCGTTCGGGTTCTCGAGCCCTGGGCCACCACGGGCGGGGCATTGAGGGCGGTGAGCCTGGCGGGACGGGAGTTGCCGGCACGCGTACGCCTGTTCCGCGAGCATGTGCGCACCGAGATCTCGAAGCGGTTTTCCGTGAATTCCATGCAGCGATAGAGGATTAGGGCGGCGAGTTTCCTACGGGAGACTCTCGGCGCTCCCGCGTGTGAACGAGCCTCCGACTCCTCTTTGGGGAAGGGCAGGGACAGAGGATCTGCCTCAAACATTCAAGGTAGAAGGTAAGATGATGCGGCGATGAATGACGTCGGCTAGCGACGAGCCGTTACTAAATTTTATCGGCAGCATCTTCCTAAATCTAAAGCTTACGAATAAGTAATTCCTTGCTTTGCGGCGATACAGATTGCCTCGATGGGAATTTAGTACAGAAAGTCGGCCGCTCCCGATTGCCGAATGAAAAGTTCATAGGTATTCTACGACTCACAACAGTTTTTAAAATATGATACACAGTTAAAAATTCATGAGTTAGTCTATAATACATACAAATATAGCTCCCAATGAGACGATTCAGGAAAGCATCCGAGGCATGGCCGCGCATACGCCGTCCGAAACTGAATTGATTATTTCATTGTACTAATTCTAATATTGATAGCATCACGACTCTGCGTGAATTGCCTCTTGTGTGTGTAACGGATTTTTGCAATCCGATCATTTACGCGCATCTGTTCCAGGATGCTTTAACTCGGCACTCGAAATGCTCCGCGTTTCCCGAACGCAGTCCGAACAGGAGTCCCGGCTCAGCATACTTTATCGCACCCATCGCGAGGCACTTTTGCGGTTTCTCGGTCGGAAAGTGGGTGTTCACGAAGCCTCCGATCTCGCGCACGAGACGTTTCTTCGGGTGGCCCATGTCGCCCTGGACGATCCCCCGCTGCAGAACGAACGCGCATTCCTATTCAAGGTCGCGGCGAACTTGGCGATCGATCATCGGCGAGCCGAGGCACGTCGGGCATACCTGCTCAGCGCGGATGACATTGCCGCCCATCTTTCGGTGCCGGATGACGCACCGGGACCTGACCGGGATGCCAAGGCACGAGCCGATCTCCGCTGTCTGACGCAGGCGCTGTCCGAGTTGCCGCCTCGCCGGGCGACTGCATTCCGTCTCAGCCGGATCGAGGGCATGAGCCATGCGGCCATAGCCACGCATCTCGGTGTTTCGCTCCGCACCGTCGAATCGGAGGTTCGGATGGCACTGGACCATTGCGCCGAGCGCCTACGGATCGATCACCATGGACGCTGATTGCGGGGCGGCACGGGCGGAGGCGTCTACCATCGTAACGGCCCGCAACCGAGGGGCTGTGTTGCAGAGTCATACCAATGACCAGCGAAGGCTCCGAGGATCCGGTCGGATCGGCTGTCCACGCCGTCGCTGCGGGAAAGTGGCCCTTGCACGCCACAGTCTCGGAATGCTCTTGCGGCGTGCCCACGAGGAGAAGGCGCGAAAGCTATGACCGCCGGGGATCACGATCGTGAAGATGGGTCCGGCGACCTAGCGGCCGTCGAAAGGGAGGCTCGTGCCTGGATCGTCAGATTGACGTCCGGGACGGCAACGCACGCCGATGCCGAGGCCCTCACCGCATGGCGCGCGCGGCCCGAGCACGATGCCGCCTTCCTTGCCGCGTCGAAGCTGTGGCGCCAGGCCGGCATCGCGCTCCCGAAGCAGGTCGCCCCCACCCTTATCCGGGTGGCACCGCGTGGCATCTCCCGCCGCCGGATTCTCCGGGGTGCGGGTCTGGGCATCGCCTCGGCCTCCATCGCCGCGAGCGGGGCTGCCTTCCTTGTGAACTGGCCCGAACTGAGCGCGGATTTCCGAACAGGCACCGGAGAGGTGCGGACGGTCGATCTGCCGGGAGGGGTGCGGATCGAGCTCGATGCCGAAACCGCCCTCGATGCCCGAACAGCCGAAGCCGGCACTCTCGTCCTGCATGCGGGGGCCGTCGCCGTCACGGTCCCCGCCGATGCGCGTCCGATCTTCCTGACGGTCGGTCCGGCGCATGTGGCCACGCGTCCCGGGATGGCGACGGAGTTCGTCGTTCGCTGCCGTCCGGCCAAGGGGCTCACCGGTTGGACCGGCGGGACGGACGCCGAGCTTTCCTGCCTCTCGGGCTCCGTCGAGGTGATCGCGGAACCGGGCGCGCCGCCGACGGTGCTGGCCGCCGGCCAGGGGGTCGACACGACGCGCGGGGCAGGGGGCGTTCATTCCATCGACACGGCGACGACAGCGGCGTGGCGGCGCGGCCTTCTCGTCTTCCGCGATACGCCGTTGTCCCAGGTGGTCGACGATCTCAACCGCTATCGCCCCGGTCGGATCGTGCTGGGAAGTTCGGCGGCTTCAATCCGGCGGGTGACCGGCATCTTCCACCTGTCCCGTCCGGAAGAGGCACTCACGAACATCCGAACCGCCCTCGCCCTCTCCGAATTCAGACTCAGCGACCGGCTCGTCATCCTGCGCTGACCCGTCACGGACTTTTCTTGCGGGGTGACGGGCTCCGCAGCGTCTCAAGAGTCAGACGGGCGATCACGACCCGTCGCGCAGCGGTGGCAAGCCGCCTTGAGACGATGGGGCTGATGACGGTGCGGCGTAGCAGACAAGACCGGGGACGGGACCAGTACCGGATGGCCATTGGATTGAGCGGTCTCGCGACATTGGTCGCCGCCCTGCCGGCTGCGGCTTCGGCAGCGATCGAGCATGCCGGCACGGCTGCAGCGATGGGTCGACCACACCTCGTCCAGGCATCGGCGCTCATGCCGGCCCAGGACACGGAGATCGACTTCGCCCTTCCTGCCATGCCCCTCGACGAAGCCCTCGCGGCCTATGGCACGGCCAGCGGCGTCCAGCTGATCTATGACAGCAGCGCCACCCGACATCTGCGCTCGGTCGCGGTCGTCGGACGCTACGACCGTGCGGAAGGGTTGCGGCGGCTCCTGGCCGGCACGGGACTGACGCCCCAGTTCACCGCCGAGCGCTCCGCCACCCTCCTGCGCGTGGTGGCACAGGCCGATGTCGTCGCCCCGGATCAGGCCGGGGCCGTAGCCCTCGACGTGCTGGAGGTGACGGGTGAGAACGCCATAGGTCCCGTCCACGGCTATGTCGCCCGCCGCAGCGCCACCGCGACCAAGACCGGAACGCCGATCCTGGAGACCCCACAGGCCATCAACGTGGTCGGGCGCAAGGAGATCGAGGACCGTCAGGCCCAGAGCGTCAGTCAGGCCCTGCTCTACACGCCCGGTGTGATGAACCAGTACGGCACGGATGTGCGCTATGATTGGCTCTACGTCCGAGGCTTCGTGCCGGGCCGCTACCTCGATGGATTGCGGCTACCCTTCGGTGCTCGAGGCTACTCGCAACCGCGTGTCGAATCCTATGGTCTCGAGCGTGTCGAATTGCTGAAGGGGCCGTCATCGGGACTGTATGGTCAGAATTCCCCAGGGGGCCTGCTCAACCTCGTGAGCAAGCGCCCGACGGCGACGCCGCTGCGTGAAATCCAACTCCAGACCGGCAGTTTCGGGCGTGCGCAGGCCGCTTTCGACCTGTCCGGGCCGATCGATCCGGATGGCAAGATCCTCTATCGACTGACCGGTCTGGCCCGCACCACGGGGACGCAACTCGACTATCTCGAGGAAGACCGCGTCTTCATCGCGCCGAGCCTCACCCTGCGGCCGGATACCGATACGTCCCTGACGATCCTGTCGCAGTATCTCAACATCGACTCGCCCGGCGGGGGAGCGCCGCAGGGCCTGCCCGCCCTGGGCACGCTCTACGCGAACCCTAAGGGGCGCATCCCCACGAACCGTTTCATCGGAGAGCCGAATTACGACCGGTTCAAGCTGCAGCAGGGCTTCATCGGATACGCGTTCGAGCATCGCTTCAACGACGTCTGGACCGTCCGGCAGAACCTGCGTTACTCGCATGTCGACGCCAATACCCAGCGTGTGCAGGCAATCGGCCTCGGCGCCGATAACAGCACGCTCTCCCGCTACGCCTGGGCCTTCCCGGAGCGGTCGGACCTGTTCAACATCGACAACCAGGCCGAAGCCCGCTTTTCCACCGGCCCCTTCGCGCATACGCTTCTCCTCGGCGCGGATTATCTGCGCGAAGACGCCCGGTACGACGAGTCCCAGCTACGGTCCGTTCCCTCCCTCGACGTGTTCGCCCCGGTCTATGCCGGCACGGTCACGCGTCCCCCGCTCGGCACGCGGATCACCCAGGGACGAAACCAGACCGGACTCTACGCGCAGGACGAGATCCGCTTCGGCGGCTTCCGCCTGACCGTCAGCGGGCGTCAGGACTGGGCCGACGCGGTGACCCGCACGACGAATGCCGCGAACGGTGTGCTTTCCCAGGTAAAACAGGATGACGCCGCTTTCACGGGTCGCGTCGGGCTGAGCTATCTGCTGGACGGCGGCTTGGCCCCCTACATCAGCTACGCCACCTCGTTCCAGCCCACCGCCGGCACGGACCGAGCCCTCCAGCCTTTCGCACCGACGAAGGGCGAGCAGATCGAAGGCGGCATCAAGTTTCAGCCGCCCGGCACGAACCTCCTCATGACGGGAACGGTGTTCGATCTGACGCAGAAGAACGTTCTGACACCGGACCAGTCAAACTTTCGGTTCAATACGCAGACCGGTGAGGCCCGCGTCCGCGGCGTCGAACTGGAGGTCAAGGCCAGCCTGACCGAGAGCCTCGACCTGATCGCCTCCTACGCCGCCATGACCAGCGAGATCACCAAGGCGAATGCGAACGCGACCGGGGCAAGCTTCATCGGGAACGAACTCCCCTTCGTGCCCCAACACCAGGCGTCGGCCTGGCTCGACTACACGGTCCGAACGGGCGATTGGGCCGGGCTCGGTCTCGGGGCGGGCGTGCGCTACATCGGTGCCTCGGTCGGGGACAACGCCAACCTCTACCATATCCCGGTCGTCACCTTGGTCGACGCGACCGTTCGGTATGATTTCGGCTACCGCTACCCAGCGCTCAAAGGCGTGGATCTCGCGGTCAATGCGACGAACCTGTTCGATAAGACCTACGTATCGACCTGCATCGCCGCGACCGGCTGCTTCTACGGCAATCGTCAAACCGTGCTGGCGACGCTACGCTACCGCTGGTGAATCGCTGAAGAGAAATTAGGCCCAAGCGCATCGATACTGACACTTCGCTTGGGCCCCATTGATTGTGCTTGTTGATTGAATTTTAACATTTAGGCAAAAGCGCAAAGCTTATCTGCTTTGCGCTATCAGTTTAGCAATTCCCGGTAACCTGCGTTGCCGCGCGCGATCACATCGTCGGGTCGCCGACGCCAGTGAAGGTATGTTGCGGCAAGCGCCGACGGGTCAGGCCGGAGAAGAAGCCCTGAATTGTGTCAAGGAGGCGCTTGACCTTGCCGTGGCGATGATGCTGCGTGCCGCCGCCGAGCAAGGTGCCGTACAGAACGTTGAAGGCGGCAAACAGCGCTGCTGTTTATGCCCATCTCTTCATGAAGGAAGTCGCTGTGATCGTAACTCACTTCCTCGAATGCACGGGCTATGCAGAGCAGCGCCCTGTCTCGGCCTTCCGATGAGTTGCAGCCCCGATGATCGTCCGTCCTGTGCCCATGGAGCCAACGGCAGGCAGATCGTGGGGCATCCGGACAAGGTCGCTGGTACCACCACTTCGATCCAGCGATGATACGTATCCATGGACGTGCCGGCGATGACCGTGGGCCAGGGCTTGGCCTGAGCAAAGGGATAAGGGGTGCACGGGGATCGGGCCCACTCATCACCGATAAGAGGAGCGCGAGATCGGTGACGTTCCGCGCCATGGGACCATCCGTGGCAAGTTGCTGGATATAGCCCTCCGGACCCGGCAGCGACGGGCCCCCTGCCCATGGATGGCCGGAACCCGAAGATACCGTTCCAGCAGCCGGCAAGGTCGCCACTATCGGCCATGGGCACCATGCGCAGGGCCGTTGCGACAGCGTTATCCTGACCCAGCAAAATGGTCCGCGCTGAGCGCAGGTTTTTCGGGCATTGAACCGCCCCGGGTTTTTCGGAGGCTCCATCCTCTCAAGAGTTGGAGCCTCCGAAAAACCCGAGGCGGTTCACATACGGTCCTTAACAGTCTCAAGATGCCTGCCAGGCCGGTATGCCTTGCATGGAGCCGAAGGCTCGACAGCCCATAAAGCCCTGGCCGAACAGAATGGATCGGCCAGGGGGTGTCGCGCCGCTTACGCCACCAGGAAGTCGAGGTGGGTCAGTGTTTCCTTCGTGCCGATGACGGCAAACTGGACGGCGGTGCTGGCCGTGCCGTTGCCGTCGGCGTCGTAGGAAAGCGCGCCGGTCTTGTGGTTGTAGAGAATGCGGTCGGTCGCATCCACCACGGCACCGGCATTGCCGAGATCCTTGAACGCGGCCTCCGCAAGCTGGCCTGTGGCGAGAGCGCTGAACACTGCCCGAGCCAGTTGGATCGTGTCCTCCGGCACCGAGAAGTCGGCGAGGCGGTCGACATTGGCGGAGCCGAGGTTCGACGAGAACACGAACGTATCGCTGCCGTCCCTGCCGTTGAGCACGTCGGCACCGGCGCCACCGTTCAGCACGTTGGCGCCGTCATTGCCCACCAGCTTGTTGGCGGACGCGTTGCCGGTGAGGTCGATGGCGGCCGTGCCGGTGTCGCTCGTGGTCCTCAGCGTCTCGACCTCCTGGCCGGCCAACAGCGTATAGGTCACGCTGGTCTTGACCGTGTCGATGCCCCCGTCAGCCGCCTCGAGGACGCGATCACCGGCATCGTCGACGATGTAGGTGTCGTTACCGGCGCCGCCGTAGAGCTGGTCGGCTCCCCCGCCGCCGTTGAGGACGTTGTCGCCGTCATTACCCACGAGCTTGTTGGCGAACTCGTTGCCGGTAAGCTGGATGGCGGTCGTACCGGCGTCGCTCGTCGTCCTCAGCGTCTCGATCTCCTGGCCGGCCAACAGGGTGTAGCTCACGCTGGTCCTCACCGTGTCGGTGCCACCGTCAGCGGCTTCGACCACACGGTCGCCGGTATCGTCGACGATGTAAGTGTCGTCGCCAGCGCTGCCGTAGAGCTGGTCGGCTCCCTTGCCGCCGTTGAGGACGTTGTCGCCGTCATTGCCCACCAGTTTGTTGGCGAACTCGTTGCCGGTGAGCTGGATGGCGACCGTGCCGGCATCGCTCGTCATCCTCAGCGTCTCGATCTCCTGGCCGGCTGCCAGCGTGTAGCTCACGCTCGTCATCACCGTATCGCTGCCGCCGCTTACCGCCTCGAAGACACGATCACCGGCATCGTCGACAATGTAGGTGTCGTTACCGGCTTTGCCGTAGAGCAGGTCGGCTCCCTTGCCGCCGTTGAGGACGTTGTCGCCGTCATTGCCCACCAGTTTGTTGGCGAACTCGTTGCCCGTGAGCTTGATGGCGGTCGTGCCGACGCCACTCGTGGTCCTCAGCGTCTCGATCTCCTGACCGGCTGCCAGCGTGTAACTCACGCTCGTCATCACCGTATCGCTGCCGCCGCTTGCCGCCTCGAAGACACGATCACCGGCATTGTCGACGATGTAGGTGTCGTCGCCGTCATACCCGGAGGCCCTCGTCCCCGGGCCGGTCAGCAGGAAGATATTGTCGCCCGCATCACCCTGGTTGGAGCCAGTGACAGTCACACGCAAATGCGCGGAACCGGTGGCACCCTGACCGTCGGAGAGCGTGTAGAGGAAGTCGTCGACGACGCTTGCTCCCACCGCGACCCGGCCCTCGGTATTGGCTTCGTACGTGTAGCTGCCGTCCCCCTGCAGGGTCAGCGTGCCGTAGCGGCCGGCGATCACAGTGGTACCGTCGACGGCCGTCTTGGCCGTACCGGCGGTCACCGCCCTGATCGCGGTGATCGTCAGGATGCCGCCATCGGAGTCGATGTCGTTGCCGAGCACGCCACTCGCCACGGAACTTCGCTGAACAACCTCGATCACGTCATCGGTCACGACGGGGGCGTCGTTGACTGAGGCGAGAGTCAGCGCCCGGGTCGCTGCCGTGACGGCCGTGCCGTCGCCGACATCGTAGCTGAGCGTGACCAAACCGTTATAGTCGGCGGCCGGCGTAAGCGTGAAGGTCCCGCCCGTGATCGTCACCGTGCCATGATCGGCCCTCAGGTTCGTGACCGCGAGCGTTTCGCTGTCGATGTCGGTGAAGCCCTTCAGTAGGTCGGAGAGCCGACCCGTATAGGCAGCGTCCTCTCTGCCGGCCGCCAGGGTCGCCTGGGTACCGGTGAGTCGCGGGGCGTCGTTCACCGCCGTGAGGGTGGTGCTCAGGGTGGCGGGGATGGAGGTCGCGCCGTCTCCGACGCTGTAGCTGATGACGAGCGGGCCGTTGTAGTCGGCGGCCGGGGTGACGGTGTAGCCGCCCGCCCCGTCGCTCACGATCGTGCCGTGATCGACGCTGAGGCCGGAGAGGACGAGGGGAGTGCCCTCCGGATCGGCGAAGCCCTGCAGCAGATCGGCCGCCGAGACCGTGAAGACGGTGTCCTCCGTACCGGCCGCCAGAGTCGCCCGGGTGCCGGTGAGGCGCGGTGCGTCGTTCACCGCCTCAAGGGTGGTGGTCAAGGTGGCGGGGGTCGAAGCCGTGCCGTCGCCGACACTGTAGCTGATCGTGATCGGGCCGTTATAGTCGGCCGTCGGGGTGACGGTGTAGCCGCCCTCCCCGTCGCTGACGATGGTGCCGTGATCGACGCTGAGGCCGGAGAGGACGAGGGTCGTGCCCTCGGGATCGGCGAAGCCCTGGAGCAGCTCGGCCGTCGTCACCTTGAAGGCGGTGTCCTCCGTACCGGCCGCCAGGGTCGCCTGGGTGCCGCTGAGAATCGGCGCGTCGTTCACCGCCGTGATCGTGACGGTGGTGGTGCCGGTGGTAGTCCCGACGCCACCCGAGCCCTGGGCGCCGGCATTGCCGTCCGAGAACGTCCAGACCAGCGTGGCGGAGGTCGGAGGCGTGTCGGAGGTGTTGGCGTAGGTGACGGCGCGTGCCACCGCGTCGGCGAGCGCCGAGGTGGCGACGTTCGTGCCGGTGAAGGTGATCGTGAGCGTGCCGGCCGTGTCGGTGAAGGTGGCGAAGGTCGCCCCATTCGCGTCGCGCAGGCTGTTGCCCGAGACCGTGAAGCCCGAGGCGTCGAAGCCGAACGCGTCCTGCGCGTCCGCCCCGCCCTGGCGGGCCAGCGTCAGCCTGCCCCTTATACACATCTAACGCTGACGAGGAATAGAACGGTGTGAACAGTGGATCGTCGCGCATACTCAAAATATAAAACTTACGTAGCTTA